>CACZYP010000011.1 GCA_902785425.1 uncultured Ruminococcus sp.
ATTAAGGAAGCACTGATTAAATCGAGTGCCCATATTGCGCAGTCAGATTTTTAGTCAGATTGCATGAAACGACCGCAGGAATACTGACGTATTTCAAGGAAGTTGAGTGCAATATGACAAAAAGATGCAAGCAAGATGGGTGCTCAGCCCGTAGGGCGTGATTTATTCAGTGGTTCCTTAATGAAGCAGCAATGCCGTTTGCGGTTTGTTGACAAAGCTATACTCGGTATTCCACATTGATCGCAATAGATGTTGAAAACTCAGAAAGGTAGATCTATGTTTTATGCAATAGCGACGGCGGCAATACTTGTTTTGGTGGCGTTGTCGGCATTTTTCAGTTCGACCGAAACGGCGGTCAATTCCGTCAGCCGTGCAAGGCTGCTCGATATGCAGGAAAAAGATGTCCGTGGCAGCGCAAAGGCGCTGAAAATGCTCGATGAGTACGACAAAACGATAACCACGCTGCTTATCGGAAACAACATTGTGAATATCGGCGCTTCGTCTATCGCCGCTGTGCTTTTTACAAAGCTTATCGGCAGCTACGGCGCTGCCGTCAGCACGGGCGTTCTGACGCTTCTGATACTCTCGTTCGGCGAAGTGATCCCTAAGTGTTACGCAAAGGAAAACAGCGAAAAGCTGCTTGTGCGTTTTTCGGGGATCATATGGTTTCTGATGATCGTACTCACGCCGCTGTCTATCCTGTTTATAAAGCTCAACTCAGCTGCAATAAAGCTTTCGGGCGGCGGAAACGACGCTCCGAGTGTAACGGAAGACGAGCTGAAATACATAATCGAAAGCATCGAAGAAGAGGGCGTTCTTGAAGAAGCCGAAAGCGAGATGGTGCAGTCTGCGCTCGAATTTGACGAGAAGACTGTCTTTGAGATACTTACCCCTCGTGTAGACGTTGTGGCTATTGATATCGACGACCCCGAAGATGAGATAAAGAAGCTTATAGTTGAAGAGCGCTTTTCACGTATACCCGTTTACCGGGACAGTATCGACAATATCATAGGTATCCTGCACACGAGAGATTATCTTGAAGCGCTTGCAAATTCCGAAAAGCCCGACATTGAAAAGCTGCTTTCCGAGCCGTTCTTCGTGTATAAAAAACGCAGGCTCGCAGCGCTTTTGTCAGACATGAAGCGCAAGCATACGCATATTGCCGTAGTTGCCGACGAATACGGCGGCATGCTCGGCATCGTTACGATGGAAGACCTGCTTGAAGAGCTTGTAGGCGAGATATGGGACGAGGACGAAGAAGAGCAGCTGCAGTGCAGACGAATAGGCGAGGGCTGCTATGAGGTCATCGGAGACATGCCTCTTGACGATCTTCTGAAGCTTTTTGATATTCCCGAAAAAGAAGTAGAAACAACGAGCAATTCTGTAGGCGGCTGGGTAACTGAAACGCTCGGCTCGATACCCGAAAAGGGTCAGAAGCTTGAAATAAGCGGCCTTTCGATGCGTGTGCTCGATATCTCCGAGCAGAGGATAAACAAGCTTATTATCAAAAAGAGCAAAACTGCCGATAAGGATAAAAAAGAGTAAATGATGCGGTATTCCCGAAGAGGAGTACCGCATTTGATTTTGATTACAAAATCGTAATAAATTAACAAACTCGTAACAAAATGAGATCTGATCTTTGATATAATTAGTTTGTATATTTTGGGGGTATCGTATCTCCGATACAGATCTGAAAGGAAAAGAACTAAAATGGGATTATATGAAGAATTACAGGAAAGAGGTCTGATCGCTCAGGTGACAGACGAAGATGAGATAAGAGAGCTTGTAAACAACGGCAAGGCTACATTCTATATCGGCTTCGACCCGACGGCAGATTCGCTCCACATCGGTCATTTCATGGCTCTGTGCCTTATGAAAAGACTCCAGATGGGCGGCAACAAGCCGATCGCCCTTGTCGGCGGCGGCACGGGAATGATCGGCGACCCGACAGGCAGGACCGATATGCGCCAGATGCTTACAAAGGAAATGATCGAGCATAACTGCGAGTGCTTCAAAAAGCAGATGAGCAGCTTTATCGATTTTTCCGACGGCAAGGCTTTGATGGTAAACAATGCAGACTGGCTCCTTGATCTTAATTACGTAGACCTTCTCCGTGAGGTAGGTTCGCACTTTACGGTAAACAGAATGCTCGCAGCAGAGTGCTACAAGCAGCGCTGGGAGAAGGGTCTGAGCTTCCTTGAGTTCAACTACATGATAATGCAGAGCTACGACTTCTACAAGCTCTATCAGGATTACGGCTGCAATATGCAGTTCGGCGGCGACGACCAGTGGAGCAATATGCTTGGCGGTACGGAGCTTATCAGAAGAAAGCTCGGCAAGGACGCTTACGCTATGACTATCACTCTGCTTCTCACAAGCGAAGGCAAGAAGATGGGCAAGACTGCAAAGGGCGCTGTATGGCTCGATCCCAAGAAGACAAGCCCCTACGAGTTCTACCAGTACTGGAGAAACACAGGCGATAAGGACGTTATCAAGTGCCTTAAGATGCTCACTTTCCTGCCGCTTGAAGAGATCGCAGAGCTTGAAAAGCTTGAGGGCGCAGAGCTCAACAAGGCTAAGGAGATCCTCGCTTATGAAACAACAAAGATGGTTCACGGTGAGGAAGAGGCTAAGAAGGCGCAGGCAAGTGCAAAGGCTCTCTTCGCAGGCGGCGCTTCGATGGAAAACGTTCCCACAAAGGAGCTTTCCGCAGACGACTTTACCGACGGCGCTATCAACATTCTTGATCTGCTTGTAAAGGCAGAGCTTGCTCCCTCCAAGAGCGAAGCAAGAAGAAACGTAACACAGGGCGGCGTTTCCGTAGACGGCGAGAAGGTAACAGACCCGAACGCCGCAGTAGCTCTCGAAACGATCACAAAAGAGGGCGGCGCAATGGTAAGACGTGGAAAGAAGGCCTACAAGAAGGTCGTTCTTGCGTGATAACAATTTACAATGGATAATGGACAATTGAGGAAGCACTGCGTGCTTGATTATAGTAAGGTAAGAGCAGGCGAACGTTTTGTCTGAAAAAGAATTACTGAAAAAAACTTACAATAAAAACAACTCCCGCATGGAGTTCCTCAATTCCGCTTTCCAAATTCCACTTTCCACATTTTTATGAAATGAAAGGTGGCACGACTATGGACAAAAAAGAAAAGGTGTCTGTTCCGAGCGGTTTTCTGGCGCTGATCGTGCTGGTTGTCTTTGTGGCGGGAATCGCCACGATGCTTGTTTCGGGTCATCAGATCGGTTCGGCAGAAGCTCCGAAGCCCGAAGTCAAAGACACCGATACCGCAACCACTTCTTCGGACGATTCTCTTTCCGGGCTTTCAAGTCAGGCTGCGTCTCCGAACGCATATGAAGATAACAGCAATCTTCCGGGCGATTATCGCTTGATGACTGTTCTTAACGAGGATATATACAAAGGGTCAATGATACTTGTAAATTATAAGTATCAGTCGATGATAGACGGCGAGAACCTTGTAAATATTTATGACAATGCAACCGAAGCTGTCGGCGTAAAAGACGATGATATGTTTATAAATGAAAGCATCGTCAAGCCTCTCAATCAGTTTTTCGACGACTTCAAGAAGGCAAAGGGTCAGACTTCCATATTGATATCAAGCTCCTACCGCAGCAAGGACGCTCAGACTAAGATCTACAATGAATCCGTCAAGGCAACGGGTCAGAAGTCTACTTCTTATTACGTTGCTGTTCCGGGATTTTCCGAGCATCAGACAGGCTATTGCTTCGATACGGCTGCCTATAACTACATGGGCGAGATGATCGAGCTTGACGGCGAGGGCGAATACGAATGGCTTGCAGAGAATTGTCAGAATTACGGCTTTATCCTGCGCTACCCCAACGACAAGACGAACATCACGGGCATAGGCTATGAGGCATGGCATTTCCGCTATGTCGGCGTACCTCATGCAACGTTTATCCAGGAGCACAAGCTCTGCCTTGAGGAATATATCGAGGGTATAAAGGACTACACCTTTGAAAAGGGCGGTCTGCTTATTGATCGTGGCAACAGGGGCAAATGGGTAGCTTTCTACTGCCCGAAGCTTGAAGCGTTCAACAATACCGATATCCCCGTGCCTTCCGATTCGGCAAAGTGTCCTTACACTGTTTCGGGCAACAATATTGACGGCTTTATCGTAACTGTCGATGTTACGAAGGATACTTCCAACAGCCTGCTTAAAAATGCACGCACCGACTGGAGTTTCGACAATAAGTCGCTCATAATATCCGACTTTGAGGACTACGATCCCGTAAACGATCCCAGCCCCGAGTCCGATACTGCGAAGGACTGGCAGTCCGACCCGTTCTGGGGTGAGGACGACAGCGATACAGAGACAGACGCCGAGGACTACGAAAGCCGATTCGACTATGTAGACTACTACGACGAGGTTTCCGATAACGAAAGTCAGCAATCAGAATAACAGAAAAAGCCATAGCATTTCCGATGTGTCCGGGGTGCTATGGCATTTTTTAGAGGTGATTACGCAATGTACGATCATCAATACGGTAAGCTGATATACGGCAGTGACAAGCCCCATCAGCTTTATTATCATTATAAAGAGAAAATTTTTATCCTGACGTCAAACATATATGAGCCGTGTCTTTACATAGAGGACGGAGATAAGATCATTTGCACGCTGCATACAGCATTCACAACGGAAGAGCTTATCAAAGCTTTTTCGGCAGGAAAAGCCGTAAAGGCTATTGATCGGAACGACTATGACGAGGCTGCTTTTTGCAGGATCGTTGCAGCAGCGATCGACAGCAAACGTGAGCAAATGGATTTTACTTATGCCGCTGAAATGACAGCAAATATCCCCTGAGCAAACGCTCAATGCCATTAACTTAAGGTACAATAGAACTCTGCACAAAGTTTTTCGCCCAGCCTTTTTTCAAAAAGGCTGGCCGCCGGAGGCATGCTCCAGCCCTTTGCAAGGGTGAATTCATAAAACAGTCCGGTGGACTGTTTTATGAAGAGGGGCGCTTTATCAATGTTGCCTCGCCGCTCCAAGGCGACGCTAAAGCTTAAGGAACCACTGAATAAATCACGCCCTACGGGCTGAGTACCCATCTTGCTTGCATCTTTTGGTCAAATTGAACTCAAAAACCTTGAAATACGTCAGTATTCCAGCGGTTTTTTCGTCCAATTTGCCTCAAAATCTGACTGCGCAATATGGGCACTCGATTTAATCAGTGCTTCCTTAAGTTAATGACATTGGAGCAAACGCTCAGGGGTAGTTTTGTTATTCTTTCCAGTCTCCGCCTGACGGAGCTTTTTTTATGTCGTTGGCGCTGCCGAGATTTCCGGTAACGTACATGATGACGGAGAGAGCCGCAAGAGGTGCCGTCTCTGCACGCAGGATGCGGTTTCCGAGTGTTGCTGCGCTGCCTCCGTTTTGAAGTATGCGCTCGATCTCGGACTTTTCAAAGCCGCCCTCGCTGCCGATGAAGAGAGATATCTTATCGCCCTTTACCTGCGTAAGCTCGCCGAGCGGTTCGCCGCCAAGCTCGTAACAAACGACAGCGGTACTGCCTGCTTCTTCCGAAGCTTTTTCAAGCGTCATTAGCGGCCGTACATCGGGGATGCGCCCTCTGCGTGACTGCATTGCAGCAGCAAGAGCTATCTTGTTCCAGCGTTCGAGCTTTTTACTCATAGACTTTTCGTCGGGGCGTGAAACGCACCTTGCCGTTAAAACAGGCACGATGTGAGCCGCTCCAAGCTCTACTGCTTTCTGAATGATAAATTCCATTTTGTCGCCCTTTGAAAGAGCCTGATAGAGCGTTACCTCTGCGCTCGGCTCGTTTTCGCACGGGCGGCTGTCTGTTACTTTAACGCACACGCTGTCGGAGTCGATCGACTCGATAACGCAGTCGTGGCGGATCATATCGCTGTCGCATATAGTAAGCTCTTCGCCTGCTTTCATTCTGAGCGAGCGAGAGATATGCCGGGCGTTTTCACCCGTTATTGTGTGAAGCGGAAGCGTTACGCTTTCGGCAAAAAACCAAGCCATCTTTATACCTCAATTACAGAATATCAAGATCGAAAACATTGGGCGTTTGTTCTGCACGCAGAGCCTGCTGTTCAAGCGCCTTGCGCTTTGCAACGATCTCATTCAGGATCAGACACCGGCAGTAGCGGGCCGAAATGATAAACGGCAGATTAACGAGTATCACTATCATGCCGAGGATAAAAGCAAGATACGGTGCGTCAAGTATAACGGCGCAGATGATGTAAAGGCAGTTAAGCCCTGCGCAAAGACCGCTCCTGCAAACTACGGTAAGGCGTTCTTTAAGCTCCAGTGAATCGAGTTTTTTTAATTTGTTCGGTGTAGTTCCGAGGGTATTGTACTTTGTCGGAAGGAACTTATACCAGCTGTCGATCTTAAAGTTTTCTTTGTAGAATTCGCCTTTTGCCTCGGTTTCGGTCGCACGGTAGGGGAACTTGCGGTAATCAACGTACTTTGAGCCGATACCGCCCGAAATGATGTACGACAAAAAATGCCAGAGCGCTATGATAAGCAAATTGATGAACAGCGCCATCGGAAGGCTGCTGTTGTGAAGCATATCGGCTCACCTCTTTTCGGTCAATACTTCTTTGAATATGGAAAGGCTGATCAAGAGTGTAATCAACACCCTTTTTAATTGAAAATTGACAATTGATAATGGACAATTTCGGAAGCGGCTGCGCCGCTTGATCTGTATAAGTCTTTGATCGGAAGATAACTGTTAATTCTAAGGAAATACTGATTAAATCGAGCGCCCTTTTGGTCTGTGTTACAAGTGCCATTGGGGTACAAGCAAGACAGGTGCTCAGCCCATATGGTGTGAGTTATTCAGTGGTTCCTTAATAGTTTTCTCTCGGCAGCGAGCGAAGTGTGGATTTGCGATAGCTAATATAATCCAACTCGCCAACGGCGAGTTCCGCAATTGTCAATTGTCAATTAAAAACATGAGCGAAGCGACTCCGCAATTTTATATTTAAAATTTGATCATAATTTCACATATATACTATATCAAAAAGAAAACCGATTTGCAATTTCAATCTTGTAATCTTTTCGGGGCGTTCTTCAGAAGAGCTTCGGCGCAGCGTATGCCGTCGGCTGCGGCTGACATAATGCCGCCTGCGTAGCCTGCGCCCTCGCCGCATGGGTAAACTCCGGTGATACCGAGCGCTTCGAGCGTTTCACCACGCAGTATCCTCACGGGGCTGCTTGAACGTGTTTCTGCGCCTGTTATTACAGCGTCGGGGTCGTCAAAGCCTTTGAGCCTGCCGCCAAGCAGGGGGAGAGCTTCACGAATGCTGTTCGTCACGAAGTCGGGCAGGTATTCATCGGCTTGCGCAAACTCATATCCCGGCTTGTATGACGGGATAACAGAGCCGAGCGCTGTCGTTTTTTTCTTTGCAAGAAGATCGCCTGCTCTTGAAACGGGCGCACGGTACGTCTTTCCGCCTGCTTTAAAAGCAGCACGTTCGATCTTTCTTTGAAACTCAATGCCTGCAAGCGGCGAATCGCTGCCGAAATCATCGGGAGTTACGCCTACAAGAAGAGCGCTGTTGGCGTTTTTGCTGTCTCTTGCAAATTCGCTCATGCCGTTTGTTACGACGGTGTTCTCTTCGCTTGCGGCGGCAACTACGTAACCGCCGGGGCACATGCAGAACGTATATACTCCCCGTCCGCTTTTAAGATGAACACTGAGCTTGTAATCGGCAGCGCCGAGCTTCGGGTGATCGTAAAATGCGCCGTACTGCGCTTTGTTTATCTTAGTTTGCAGATGTTCTATACGCACGCCTACGGAAAACGGTTTTGCCTCCATTGCAAATCCGCTGTTATAGAGCATATTAAATGTATCTCTTGCGCTGTGGCCGAGAGCGAGTATAACGGCGTCTGTTTCTATCGTGTCTGTCTTTCCGTTTGATTCAACTTCAATTCCGACAAGCCTGCCGTTTTTGATATCAAGCTTTGTGAGCGTTGTTTCAAAACGCACCTCTCCGCCGAGCGAGATTATATCATTGCGGATAGATTTGACTGTAGGTTTCAGCCTGTCGGTTCCGATATGAGGCTTTGCCGCCCACAGTATCTCTTCCGGTGCGCCGTGAGATACAAATTCTTCAAGAACCTTTCGGGAGCGTGAGTCTTTTGTGCCGGTGTTGAGCTTTCCGTCGGAAAATGCGCCTGCGCCGCCCTCTCCGAACTGAACGTTGCTGTTTGTATCGAGCTTGCCGCCGTTCCAGAAAAGAGCAACGTCGGCGGTGCGGTCGTCTACGCTTTTGCCTCTTTCTATAAGTATAGGCTGCTGACCGCACTGCGCAAGAATGAGAGCTGCGAAAAGTCCTCCGGGGCCTGCGCCTACGACTACTGGGCGCTTTGCAAGCGGCTTTTCATTAGGCAGATCGTAAACGTAAGGCGTGTGGATAGCTGCTTTGTTGTTTTTACACCGTCTCAGCACAGAGTTTTCGTCAACAGAAAGAGCAACGTCAACGGCTGCGGTGAATTTTATGCTGTCTTTTTTTCGTGCGTCTACACTGCGCTTTGCAAGCGTTACTGAGCTTATTTTTGACGGATCGACCTTTATTGCATTCGCCGCCGCTTTTTTCAGATCGTTCTCGGTGTAGTCGAGAGGAAGCTTAAGCTCGTTTATTCTTATCATGCTTTTTCACCTCGTTTTTCGCTGCATGTGTTCCTGCGATGATGCCGGAAGCGAATGCAAAATGAAGATTGTAGCCTCCGCAGTCGCCGTCAACATCGAGCGCTTCGCCTATAATGTACAGTCCGCTGTGCTGCTTAGACTGCATATTCCTGTCTATGCCTGATACGGAAATACCGCCTGCCGTTACTTGCGCCGCATTATATTCCGACGGCTTGTCGGGCGTGAATTTGCAGCATTTAGCTTTTTTGCAAAGAGCGTCAAGCTCCGAAGAGGAAAGCTCTCCGAGAGTTCTGCCTTTGAATTGGACATTTGCCTTTTTGTATATATACACGCCGAGCTTTTCGTTCAGAATGCCCGTAAATATCATTTCGGCAGGCATATCAGACAAAGCGGCGCATTTTTTCTGTACAAACTGTCTCAGCTCGTCAAACGGAATATCGGGTGTCAGGTCGGCTGTTATGCAGACATTTTTCTGTGTGCCTTTTATAAACGCTTCGTTTACAATGCGTGAAAGCTGAAAGATACATATACCCGAAATGTTCTTTTCATTAAATTGCAGCTCGCCGTATTCCGTTTTTACGGGGGCGCCGTTTACATAAGCCGTGACCGCAGCCGCCGAGCGAACGCCTTTGATGAGCGAAAGCTCCTTGTCCTTTACGATAACGGGTGCAAGGCTCGGATAGATACTCTCGCATGAAAGCTTAAGCTCGTCTGCAAAGCGGTATGACGAGCCGTCAGAGCCGAGATTTTTCTGAACAGTGCCGCCCGTTGAGATTATGAGCTTCTTTGCACGGAACGTTTCGTTTTCGCAGACGACTTTGTAGCCGCTCTCTGTTTTCACGATCGACCGGGCGGAAGTTCCCGTGAGAACGGTCACATTCGTCTTTTTAAGCCACATCGTAAGCGTGTCAAGCACAGCCAGCGCTCTGTTTGAATACGGGTAAACTCTGCCCTCGCTGTCGGTGCGGCAGTAAAGACCGAGTGAGGCGAACATTGAAATAAGCCTGTTCGGATCGATGCGCTGCAAAACGCTTTTTATAAGCGGCCGTGAAGCTTCGTTGTAGTGAAGCTCCGACATATCGGTATTTGTGAGATTGCACCGCCCGTTGCCCGTTGCAAGCAGTTTTCTGCCGGGCTTTTCTTCTTTTTCGATAACAGCGGCACGAAGCCCGTTTGAATGTCTTCCGAATGCAGCGGCGGCGGCAAGACCCGATGCGCCGCCGCCGATAATAATTATGTCAAAATCTGTTTTGCTGCTCATATTGAACCTGCTCTTTCGTTATAATATAAGCGAAACAAGATAGGGGATACCGTAGGAGATAAGGCACATTATAACTGTGGCCAGAATAATGCCTCCGAAAATGGAAATGCTTGCGTCTTTGAGCTTGAAGTGGAAGAGCGCTGCTACGAGCGATCCTGTCCATGCGCCCGTTCCGGGGAGCGGTATACCTACAAAAAGAAGCAGTCCGAGCTTCTTGTGCTCCATGATCTTCTTTGCGTTTTTTTCTGCCTTCTCTTCAAGCATGTCGATCATTTTTACAAGCTTGGTGTTTTTGAGCATTTCAAAGATCTTCTCGATAAACAGCAGGATAAAGGGGATAGGCAGGATATTTCCCGCAATGCAGATCGGGATAGCCTTCCACATATCAACGTGAAGAATAGATGCCGCAATAAGACCGCCTCTCAGCTCCAGTATAGGGAAGAGCGAAATAATGAAAATAACGATCTCCGACGGTACGCCGCCGAGTGCATTAATGATTGCTTCTACAAGTCTTTCCAATGTTGTTTCCTCCGAGTTCTATAGTATGCTTTTTATACATTTTTTTGCTGTGATCAAAGCAGCCTGCCTGCAGAAAAAAGCGAAGCGAGCGCCTAATATATTATTATATATTATAACAAAACGCTTGACAATACCTTTTTTTGCGTTTATTATTATTTTGGCGCAGAGTTCAGCGTTTCGTTAGTATCGGAAAGGAATTAAGTACAAGATGTCAAAAACAAAAGGCAATGTTCTGCTTGCTTTTACGCTGTTGATAACAGCATTTATATTTTCACAGAGCGCATTGAGTGCGGTCGATTCATCGCAGGAGAGCGGTTCTCTTCTTGAAGTGCTGATGAAGCTTGCGGCGTGTGTACATCTGCCGATTGAGCTTACAGAGCATATGATACGAAAAATGGCGCACTTTATTGAGTTTATGGTGTACGGTGTTTTTCTTTCATGGACAGTGCATGAGAAAGACAAGGGCTTTCGGGGGAATATATGGAAGATACTCTTTCTGCTGCTGATAGTTCCGCTTATCGATGAAACTATACAGTATTCATCGCCCGGAAGAAGCGCAGAGGTGCGTGATGTTCTGCTTGATTACAGCGGTGCTTTGACGGGCTTTGCCGTAAACGCCGCAGCGGTAAAGATAAGGAGTGTTATGAAGCATGATAAATGAAGAGCTTGTAAGAATACTTGCAGAAAAGGATATGACGATAGCATGCGCAGAGAGCTGCACGGGCGGTCTGATAGCCGAGCTTATCACTGATGTTTCGGGGGCAAGTGCAGTGTTTGAGCTTGGCGTCTGCTCATATTCAAACAGGATAAAAAAGAAAATACTCGGCGTACCGTCGGAGATAATTGACGAGTACACCGAGCTTAGCCTTGCTTGTGCAGAGGAGATGGCGATAGGGGTAATGCGAATGAGCGGCGCTGATATCGCTGTAAGTACAACGGGTGTTGCAGGCCCGACAGGCGGCACGGAAGAAAACCCGGTAGGCACTGTATATATAGCGCTTGCCGCAGACGGGGCGGTAGTTTCGGAAAAGAAAAACTTCAACGAAGACGGCTGCAACGACAGAGACACTATCCGCAGAAGATGCGCAGAGTACGTATTGCAAAAAGCGCTTGAATATGCGGAAAGAGTGTAGCTGCCGAGCGTTTTGCCGAAAAGAAAGAGCACAGCCAAAGTTTTTTGCCCAGCTTTTTTTCAAAAAAGCTGCCGGGGTGTGGGGCGAGAAGCAATGTCAACAACTTAAGGAATTTTGCCTGATATAACCCCTCAGACGGCTGCGCCGCCAGCTCCCCTTTCAGGGGAGCCAGCCAACTTTTAATAAAACACGGTCTGCCGGTGGCACGTTGTAGGCGTGACGGAGGGGTTAATACATAAAGTGACCAATAATATTTACTTTGTTTTATTTCTTAAGTTGTTGACATTGGGGCGAGAAGCCCCATAAAGTCGATAAAACGGCGGGGGAACATCGTTCCCCCGCATTTTTACTGCAATTATTTTTTCTTCTTGAATCCGTCTTTGAGCGATACGCTCTTATTGAAGATGAGTTTGTCGGACGTGCTGTCCTTATCAAAGCAGAAATAACCGATTCTCATGAACTGGAAGTGCGTCTGCTTGCTGTTCTTCATGCCGCTTTCAGCCTTGCAGCCCGTCAGTATTCTAAGCGATTCGGGATTGATATATTCAAGGAAATCCTTGTCGCCTGTGTCGGGTTCGGGATCGGTGAAGAGGTTTTCGTACATTCTCACCTCTGCATCGAGGCAGTTGTTGGCGTCTACCCAATGGATAGTACCCTTGATGCGTCTGCCGTCGGGAGTGTCGCCGCCTCTTGTTTCGGGATCGTACTCTGCATACACTTCTACTACTTCGCCGTTTTCGTCCTTTTTGCAGCCTGTACACTTAACGACATACGCTGTTTTAAGGCGAACCTCGTTGCCGGGGAACATACGGAAATAACCCTTTACAGGCTCGTCCATATAGTCGGTGCGCTCGATGTAGCACTCACGTGAGAAAGTGATCGTTCTTGTGCCGTCCTCGGGGCGGTTCGGGTTGTTTTCGATCTCGAATTCTTCGCTCTTTCCCTCGGGGTAGTTTGTGATGATAAGCTTTACAGGTTCGAGAACAGCCATAGTTCTCTCTGCGCTCTCGTTAAGGTCTTCACGCAGGCAGTGCTCAAGGAATGCGTAATCGACAGTTGAGTTTGTCTTTGATACACCGATGCGCTCAACAAAATTTCTGATAGAAGCAGGCGTGTAGCCTCTTCTGCGAAGTCCGCAGAGTGTGGGCATTCTCGGATCGTCCCAGCCGTTAACTATGCCGTCCTCAACAAGCATGCGGAGCTTTCTCTTGCTCATTACCGTATTTGTGATGCCAAGACGTGAGAACTCGATCTGTCTCGGCTTGCTCGGCAGCGTTACGTTGTCACGTACCCAGTCATAAAGCGGTCTGTGCGCTTCAAATTCAAGCGTGCAAAGGCTGTGTGTGATGCCCTCCAAAGCGTCCTCGATCGGGTGAGCGAAATCGTACATCGGGTAGATGCACCATGTATCGCCTGTGCGGTGATGAGTGATGCGGTTGATACGATAGATAACAGGGTCACGCATGTTGAAGTTGCCCGATTCAAGATCGATCTTTGCACGGAGCGTCATCTTGCCGTCTTCAAACTCGCCGTTTCTCATGCGGGCAAAAAGATCAAGGCTCTCTTCAACGGGGCGGTCACGGAACGGCGATCTTGCCGGAGTTGTAAGGTCGCCTCTGTACTCTCTCATCTGCTCGGGAGTAAGCTCGCATACGTAAGCAAGACCTTTTTTGATAAGCTCCTGTGCGCATTCGTACATCTTCTCGAAATACTGCGAAGCAAAGAAGAAACGGTCGCCCCAGTCGTAGCCGAGCCACTTTATATCCTCTTTGATAGCGTCAACGTATTCTTCGTCCTCTTTTGTAGGGTTCGTGTCGTCCATACGAAGATTGCACATGCCGCCGTACTTTTCTGCTGTACCGAAATCGATGCAGATTGCCTTTGCGTGGCCTATATGCAGATAGCCGTTAGGCTCGGGCGGAAAACGTGTGTGAACGGTCATGCCGGCGTAATCTCCGCCCTCTGCGATATCCTCATCTATAAAATCATGAATAAAATTAGCATTTGTAAGTTCTTCAGCCATTTTTCTTTCCCCTCAAATAATTATCCGTTGAGCTTTGCAAGCCCTTTCTCCATTCTTGCAAGCGCCTCATCTCTGCCGAGAATATCGAGTATCTCGATAGCGCCGCCGGGAGTTACCTTTTTGCCTGCCGCAGCGATACGTACAGGCCACATTACGGTGCCGTTCTTAACGCCGAGCTTTTCTGCAAGGCCGATAAGGCAGGCGTGGATAGAATCATGATCCCAGCTTGCAAGAGCGCTCAGCTCATCGTAAGCTGCTTTGAGCATAACGGGCGCATTCTCGGCGTTCGTCTTGCTCTTTTTGTTTATGTAAAGCTCTGCGTCGTACTCGGGAAGCTCTGCAAAGAAGTCGATGTTTTCCGGGATCTGTGTGAGCTTTGTCGTGCGCTGCTGCAAAATTCCTGCGATTTTTACGGTGTCAAGCTTCTTGCCGCCAAGACCCTGCTCGATATACTCATGAGCCGTCTGCTCAAACTGCTCTACCGTCATATTCTTGATATACTCGCCGTTGAACCACTCAAGCTTTGCGTAGTCGAAAACGGAAGGCGACTTGCTGATGCGGTCGATAGAGAACTTCTGCTCAAGCTCTTTGAGTGTGAACACCTCTGTGTTGTCGTCCGGGCACCAGCCGAGAAGAGCTATATAGTTGATGATAGCTTCGGGCAGGAAGCCGTCCTTTACAAGATCGTCAAAGCCAGTTGAACCGTGACGCTTTGAAAGCTTGGAAACAGTGCCGTCTTCGTTCTGACCCATGATGAGGGGGAGATGAACGTAAGTCGGGATCTCCCAGCCGAATGCCTCATAAAGAAGATTATACTTCGGTGTGGATGAGAGGTACTCGTTGCCTCTTACAACGTGCGTGATGCCCATAAGGTGGTCATCGATAACGTTTGCAAAGTTGTATGTCGGATAACCGTCCGTCTTGATGAGGATCTGATCCTGAAGCTCCTCGTTGGGAGCTGTGATCTCACCGAAAACAGCGTCGGTAAATGTCGTTGTTCCGTCGAGCGGCATTTTCTGACGGATAACGTAAGGCGTACCCTCCGCAAGAAGCTTGTCGATCTCTTCTTTGGAAAGGTCACGGCAATGTCTGTCGTAGCCGCCGTTTGCATATTCTTCCGTCTGCTTCAGAGCGTCAAGGCGCTCCTTTGTGCAGAAGCAGCGGTACGCATGTCCGCTCTCGATAAGCTTTTCGGCAAACGGGCGGTACATATCTTTTCTTTCGCTCTGAACGTAAGGGCCGTAATCGCCGCCGATATCGGGGCCTTCGTCATGTTTAAGACCTGCTGTTTTAAGCGTTCTGTAGATAACGTCAACCGCTCCCTCAACGTAGCGCTCCTGGTCTGTATCTTCTATTCTCAAAACGAAATCGCCGCCCTGTGACTTTGCGATAAGGTATTCATAAAGCGCCGTTCTGAGGTTTCCGACGTGCATAAAACCTGTAGGACTGGGCGCATAACGTGTTCTTACTTTACTCATTTCTGACATCTCCCGTATTTCAATTGATAGTTGACAATTGACAATGGACAATTGCGGAAGCCGCTTTGCGGCTTGATCCTATTTTGCTTCGCAGTTTCAGCTTCATGCAGGAACATTAAAGCATATAATTATTGATTATAACACATTTTCAAAAAAAATCCAATACATTTATGCAAATAACAAGAAAAAAAGAAGCCGCAAGGAGTTATATTCTCCTTACGGCAAAGAATCACCAATCTAAATCCTCTTCATTGATCGTGTTTGAGCGAACCGCTCGCTTTACCCGGCGGATCTCTTTTTTCGCTTCTTTTGTCGGGTGCTTTGCTTTCCACGGTATGCCAAGGATTATTCCGCAGAGCGTTCCTGCGCCGTATGAATAATGAAGAGCAGGGAACATGAGCAGAAGCAGAAGCTTTTTCTGCGAAAATCCGCTTGATCTGAAAGCACTCACCGTGATAACTGCGTCAAACAAAAGATATACCGCAAGCAGTATCAGCAAAGGCAGTGCGTGTTTGCCTATCGCTAAAATCAAAAACCACAGTGTGAGCAAAAGAAGTCCAAACGGAGCGAAATGAAGCACCGACAAGCACTGCGGACATACAAAAGTTGTAAGTCCTATCCAGTAACCGTTTGAAAACTTCTGACGTATCATGCCTTTGAAAGTATCTCTGATATACTGGTTCGATGATATGCTCGGACAGCATGCGAATTTGTAGCCTTTTTTGCGCATGCGGTAATGAAGCTCGTTGTCCTCTGTGCGGCCGAGGAACTCGTTAAAGCCGCCGACCTTTTCAAAGACCTCTCTCTTGTATGCCGCATGGAAAAGAGAGTCAAGATATGTCTTTTGCTGCTGCTTTCTTCTGTATGCCATTATCGAGCTGCCGAACATGCACTCCTCAGCCGCAAGCAGAGCGGCGCTCCATTCGTCCTTGTGGTATGCGATGCACGGTCTGCCGCCGCCGACGATATCCTCGCCGTCTTCGATCTCCGCTACACAGTTCTGAATGAAATCTTCGGGTATGCGTGCGTGAGCGTCAACTCTGATGATGATATCGCCCATAGCACTGCAAAGAGCAGTGTTCCAGCCCTTCGCCTGGTTCGATTTATCCTGCGTTTTGATACATACTCTGAGGTAGCCCTTATGGCTGCGCTCAAAGGAAGAAAGTATCGCAGGCGTTGTATCGGTAGAGCCGTTATCAACGAATACAAGCTCCGTAAGTTCTCTCGGATAAGACTGATACGCAATGTCTTCAAGCAAACTGCCTAAACGTTCCTCTTCGTTATAGGCGATAACACACAATGAAACTGTCATAACGGACCCTCCTCATTTTGCCGTTAATTCGGTTTTATGCCGCAAATTTTATATTTTAAAAAAAGCTTCTGTTTTCGGAAACTTCGCCCGCTGCCGTTTGTTCGGGCTGAATATACTGCTCGGTCTGCACGGGAGTTTCCGGCTGAACATACTGTTCCGTCTGCACGGGAGTTTCCGGCTGAACATACTGTTCCGTCTGCACGGGAGTTTCCGGCTGAACGTACTGCTCGGTCTGCACGGGAGCTTCCGGCTGAACATACTGCTCGGTCTGCACGGGAGCTTCCGGCTGAACGTACTGTTCCGTCTGCACGGGAGTTTCCGGCTGAACGTACTGTTCCGGCTGCACGGGAGCTTCCGGCTGAACATACTGCTCCGGCTGCACGGGAGCTTCCGGCTGAACGTACTGCTCCGGCTGCACGGGAGCTTCCGGCTGAACGTACTGCTCGGTCTGCACGGGAGCTTCCGGCTGTACAAACTGTTCGGGCTGTGAAGGCATCACAGGCTCGGCATTTTTTCTTTCAAGATAGTTGGCGATAATATACTTTGCCGAAACAAAATAAGAGCATGTCATGTAGGGGCAAACGTATAAAAGCGGTACGATAAAGAACGTTGAGAGCATCCAGAGGATAAACGAGAATGAGAGCTTGATAAGCTTTCCGATGTTGCCCTTTGCCGCAAGCATTCCTTCTTTTGCTGCCGAAACGCCGTCATAGTCATAGTGCGAAAAGAGCATCATCTGGAGCGCAAAACGGTGCAGCCACAGAAAATTGCATATAAAACCGATGACGGCAAGCGATATTACTATAAACTGCAGTCCTCCGTTGTCGTAGATATCGTCGGCGGAAATTGCAGCAACAGCGATAGCGGGCGCTTCGCATACGAGCAGTATGCCGAGGCAGCGAACAAGCACACCTGCCATGTAGATCACGGCGCTTTTGTAAAGCTGTTTGCTTTCAAAGAAATGGAACACGTCGCTCATTTCGGCGTCGCCGCCGCATGCCGCTTTTGAATAGAAGCGGACAAAGCCGTTATACAGCGGCGAAAGCAATACGAGAGATACAACAGCCAGTATGTGCAGCAGCACAAACATCACGGCTCTTACAGGCTCGTTATGCAGGATAGAGCTTACGTCGCTCTCGCCTAAAAAGTCGTATGCCGTCAGCACGGCTATTCCCGATATCATCGGGATAAATATAAGCACCAACAGCGCCATTACCGCCGAAGGCCAGTTCTTTGAAAGCATAGCTTTCGCTTCTTTTTTTATCATCTTTTCTGCGCTCATATCAGCACCTCATTTTCAGAGCGTTTATCACTGCTCGTAAGTCATCATTCCGTACATAGCTTCAAGACATATCCTGAAATGACGGAAGAAGTTTTCTTCATCGATCGATTCATCGCTGTTGTGAATGCGAGAATCGTCTCCCTGAAATACGGGACCGAACGCAACGCCCTTGCCGCCGAGCATTCTTGCGTATGTACCGCCGCCGGTGGTGTAAAGCTCTGCGTCTTCGCCCGTAACATTTTTGTATGCCGTTTGCAGCACCTTGACGATAGGCGTGCTCTCGTCAAGAGACAGCGGCTTTTCGCCGTCGAGCAGCTTTACGGTCAGACCCTCTCTTGCAGCGACCTTCTTTATCTGGTAAAGAACTACCTCCTGCAGGAAAGAAACGGGGTATCTTACATCTATTACAGCTCTTGCTTCACGCTCTGTGATGTGAACACGGCTGAGCGTCAGCGTAAGTCCGCCGGATACGGCGTCTCTCATCTTGATGCCCATTGAAAGTCCGTTCGTTTCCTTGCCGATGCAGTAGTTGATGAACGTGCAAAGATCGCCCACAGCGTCGGTTCCCATAACGGCGCAGATGATGCCTGCAAGAGCTGCCGCTGCGTTTACGCCCTTGTGAGGTTCGCATGCGTGAGCCGCCTTGCCGTGAGCCGTAACTTTCAAGCCGTCTATCGTAAACTGCATGTCGAAAGTGCCTTTGCCTGCTGCGTCGGCAAGTCTCTGCAAATTGTGCTCCTCGTAGTCGCTGCAGTCGAGTATAGCTACAGCAGTGTCGGGAACTACATTGTTCGCCGTGCCTGCTTCAAAGCTTGTAAGAGAAGTGTTGTTCGCCTTTTCACTCGATATCTCGATGTGCATGATGCCCTTTTCGGCACGGCAGATGCCGTATTCGCTGTCGGGAGTAAAGCTCAGGTCGGGCAGCTGCTCGCTTTCAAAGTAAGCTTCCATATCCTGCATGCCTATCTCTTCCGATGTTCCGAAGATAACACGCACACGGTTGCCCTTAACTCCGCTTTCTTTCAAAGCTCGCAGACAGTAGAGAGCCGCTAAAGCAGCGCCCTTGTCGTCGGCAACGCCTCTGCCGTACATTCTGCCGTTTTTGCGTGTCAGCGCAAAAGGCTCGCACGACCATTCGTCCTTGTTTACGGGAACAACATCAAGGTGTGTAAGAACGCCGCAAAGCGTATCGCCCTCGCCGAATTCAGCATGGCCTGCGATATCGTTGATGTTCTTTGTCTTTAGTCCGAAGCTCTCTGCTTTTTCAAGCATCCAGTGAAGAGCCTTTACGGGAAGCTCCGGCCCTTCGGCGGATACGGACGGGATAGAGAGAAGCTCGTCAAGATCCCGTAAAAATTCATCTTTGTAGCTGTTTAATAATTCGTCAAATGTTTTCATGGTAATATCTCCGTTTCCTTTGGTGCATCATGCGCCGACTTACGGAGATATATGGTCAGTTTGAAGAGCTTTCCGACCCGGCTGTATCGCTTTCGGCAGCTTTGGTCGTTTCTTCGGCGTTTTCTTCGGCCGACTCAGCCACATTTTCCGTCACATCGGGCGCACTGCCGTCTTCTGCGGGCGCACCTGTTTCAATAATGTTTTCGTTGTTATCTATAGTATTCGTACTGTCAGTATCATTGTTCCTGCGCTTTTGCATAGGATCTTTTGCAAGGCGAAGGCTCTTGTATCTGTCGCCTATCTCGTCGGCAGAGCCTATTGCTGCAACTTTGTAGCTCTTTTTAAGCTTCAGGCGGGGTTTGAGCTTGTTTTTCTTTTTCAAGACCAGGATATAGATCACATAAAGCACAACGCAGACTGCCGTTGCTGCGGCGCCCGGGATAAGACCGGGAGTTGAATAAGTGAATCTGATCTCGTTCGTTTTGCCTGCCTGCGCTCTTACTGCCATAAAGCCCACGTTAGCCTGATAGATTTCGGCGGGCTGACCGTTTACTGTAGCGCTCCAGCCTTTTTCGTAAGGCACGCTGAAGAAGATCATCTTGTCGCCGCTGTCCTCGGGCAGTGTGATCGAAGCTTCAAACGAGTTCTTGCCGTAATCAAAGCTTTCGCAGGTGTGAGTTTTAAGCTTTTCGCAGTCTTCCTTATAGCACGGTGTGTCATAAGTTTCTGCGGAAGGGTCTTCCATATGCTCCATCGTGTCCGAAAGAGCCTCTTCGTCGTCAAGCTCCACTACCATAGCCTTGAGCAGAACAAGATGACGGTTCTTTTCTTCAAGCTCATCGTACTGCTCCGTTGTGATGTACTCATCGTACCAGAAGCCGTAGGGGATGAAATACTTGTTTTCGTATACGTTGAAGCCGTTCTGATTGCCGATATATCTGTAACCCGGCATCTTCATTTTGTTGTCTTCGTTTTTGAAGTCGTCGTCGTCGGGATAATCAAAAAGATACTTGACCGAGAGCAGGCTTCTTATGCCGTAATACTTTGCCTCGGGACGTGAGCCTACATCTCTGTCAACGCCGAGCGTCGGATAGAAGCGGTATATCGAACCGGGTACAACACTCTGGAATGCCTGTATGTTCGGTATCTGCCAGTACATACCGACGTTGTCCATCGCCTCATAGAAATCGCAGCGGACGTTTTTAAGCTCCTCACGGTCTAATCTCAGATCCTCGCCGTTGTTTAGAACGTAGGGGATGATGAACTCGTCTACCTCATAGCTGTGAGACTTTCCAAGCCCTATGATATAGCCCGAATAAAGCACTGATATAATACCCACGCAGGCAGTCGCCTTGACGAAGAAATCCTTCTTGTTCTTTTTGAGCGAGCGCACAAGAAGCGTTGTGCATGCAAGCGATATAAATGCAAACGCACAGTATATCCAGAAGCGCTCGGAATATTTTTCAAGTCCTATGGTATCCCAGAGCGTTGCGTCTTCATCTGTGTTGCCGTTGGGCAAAAGACCGATGCAGATCGAAATAAACAGTGTGATTATAAGTGAAAGACCAATAGCGGGCTGCCACTTTGTGCGTGAGCTTTCGATAGCCATAAGCGTTGCGAGGACCATCATGAGCGTGAGCATATAGAACCATCTTGCGTAGTATGTCATAACGAACATCTGGAAGATGGCGTTGAGTATCGGTACGAGCGTGCACACGAACAAGAACGGCAGAAGCTTTTTGAGCCAGTTTTTGCTCTTGCTCTGTAAAAACGCTATAACGCCCGTCATGCCGAACAGAGGCAGCCACGCTGCAATGGAAGCCCATTTCGAGTTGGAGTCGGGCGTGAAGTTCGGGCGTGCAGGTATATCGGGCGGGAAGAACATCGATGAAATGATGTGCAGATATCTTTGCTCCGAGCCGTATACGAGCGCATCAAAGCCCTGAGGCGCATCGTTTACACGAGGATTCTGTATGACGAACAGCACTGTGGGTACAAGCAGCACCGCCGTTGCACCGAAGCCGACTACTACCTCGAACGCCAAAGGCAGGAAATCGTTGCTTGAAAGCTTGTAGCTGCCTGTGAACATTCTTAAGAACCAGTAAATGATAACGAATGCGACCATGCCCACAAAGAAATAGTAATTCACAAGGCACGCCGCAAAAACTGCCAGCGCAACAACGCCCCGGCGCTTTGTTTCCATGTATTCATCGATAGCCGCCAGCAGCAGCGGGAAGAACACGATCGCTTCGTGAAAATGATTGAAGAATACGTTGTATACCGAGAAGCCTGAAAATGCGTAAAGCAGACCGCCTATAACGGCAAGGTTCTTGTCTCTTACGTATCGTCTCAGGTAAATATAACCGGTAAGCGAAGCAGAACCGAATTTCAGGATAAGCAGCGGTCCCATCAGGTAAGGCACAGCCTTGCTCGGGAACGGCAGCGTCAGCCAGAAGAACGGACTTCCGAGAAGATAGAACGTGTACGAGCCTATCAGGCTTGATCCGAGATCCGTCGTAGTGGACCAGCCCATCTCACCGTTTCTGATAGCGTCGTGTACCATCTGATAAAAAGGAACCTGCTGAACATTGAAATCACCGTAATACAAAAAATAACCGTGGCCTACCACAATATACGGTATAAAAAATGCGGCAGAGAAAAACAACCCGAGCAAGAAAGCCTTATACCAGTAATGCTCGTTGGTGCGGGTCAGTCTATTACCCATTATTCAACCCCCAAAATTAAAATAAAGGGAAAACAGCGCTCGGTCTTGTTTTTATTATATAAAGCGCCTATAATAAATTCCCATACAAAGGTTATTATATCATACATCTATCTTAAATTCACTATTTTTATATAAATTTTACAGAATTGTCATTTTTAAAATAAACAAACCGCTCCCATGCCAAAAGCAGAGGAGCGGGAAGGATCACTTAGTGAATAGTGTTTAGTGAATAGTGTTTAGTGTCGGAAAAGCTGTTTTTAAAAACAGGAGCGAAGCGACTCCGCAATTTTCCATTTTCCATTTTCAATTTTCCATTTGAAAACGGGGCGAAGCGACTCCGAAATTTTCCATTGTCAATTATCAATTGTCAATTGTCAATCGATATCATCTTCTGACGAAAAATCCTGCATCGTCGTCTTCTTCGTAGTTTGTGCCGCCCTGAGCGCCGTAGAAGCCGCCGTTGTTTGAGCCGCCGTAGAAGCTGCCGTTGTCTTCGCTCTGACCTATCTCGTTGAATGCGCTGTTTGCAAAAGGATCGTTATTCTGAACGGGCGCTGCAGACGGTGCTGCGGGCTGTGCATTCTGAGGAGCTGCTCCGAAGAAGCTTCCGCCGCCTCCGAGGAAACCGTCTTCATCGGAGGCGTTAGAGTAATCGTTTCTCGGTGCGAACTCTTCGCCGCCCTGAGACTGGAACGATGGATTATAGCCGCCCGTCGGTGCTGTTTCGCCGTCCTTCGGCGGAGTTACGCCGTAAGAAGCGTCGGAGTCTCCGAACATCTTGTCGGAACCGTCCTCGTTTTTGTTGCCCGACTTGCGCTCCTGCTCCATTCTGTAGACCATGCGCTCGTCTTCGATGCGTTCGATATCGGAATTTTTCTTGACAGCCTGAGCCGTAAGTACAGCGAAGAACACAGCAGCCGCCATGCAAAGCAGCGAAAGCAGGAATCTTCCCGTCATTGCGCTGACAGACTTTGAAGTGTCAAAAACGTAGTCGGAAATAGTGATCGTCTGATTCGGTACCGAGCCGAAAAGCTTTTTTGCGATTGCCTTTTCCTCCGATGTAGGGCCGGAAAGAACGCCCGAAAGCTCACAGCCGGATTTTGAACCGCCTTCTGCGGAGGCTCTGTAAATATCGTTGAGCTGACTATAAAGCTCGGACTTTACGGGGGCTTTTACAAGAATAACGGAATCGATCGGGTTATCCTTATCTCCCTGCTTGCCCTTTACGGGAACAAGGTAGTAATAAAGCTCCTGTTCGTCGCCGTCTTTTCCGCCCACAGCGGAAAATGCGAAGTACACCTTGCCGTTTATGGGTCTGTTAGCGCTGTACTCGCTCGTGTCTTCCGTATTGAAATCGATCGTACCGCCGCCGAACATTCTGTTTGTCATCATAGGCATAACGGGAGCCGCCAGAACGACCGCCGCAATAAGACAGATGACCGCAACAACAGCCTTTGGGATAACAAGTGCTTTCCTCATAAATGCACACCTCTTTCGATCCGTATAATAACGAGATCGTTTATAGATATTTTTATCGACCGTAATTGCTTTTTTGGTCAATATTATTATTGTATCACAGAAGAATACCTCAGTCAATAAAAAGCGGACAAAAGATTTATACAGAAATGACAGTTTGTTTGCTTTTGCTCTCTGCTCCCGCAGGACTGTTTTCAACAATTCAACACATACAAACTGTTGAAAAATGTCCGATAAAATGATATAATGGAGGAAAATGCCGATCTGGGTGGAATCGTTCGGCGAAGGAGGTAATATATAGTGAAAAGCAAATTGTCAAAGATCATCTCAAAGCTTGTGATGGCAGCGGTAGGTATCGTGCTCATTTTAAAGCCGGGTGAAGCTCTGACGGGTATCATCAGATTCTTAGGGATAGCTCTTCTTCTTATCGGGCTGTTCGGGATCATCTCGTTTATCGCTTCTCCGGTCAAGGGCATCGTTGCGGGGATATTCCTTATACTATCGATACTTGCAGTGCTTCTGTCGCTTATCCCGCTGCTAAACCCGGCGTTCATCGTGGCGATATTCCCGTTTGTCATAGGAATTGCGCTTGCGATAAACGGAGGGGTAGACTTTGTGGAGGCGCTGTCGCTGCGAAGAACTAACGGTGTGTGGTTCGTTCCGCTCGTTCTTTCACTGCTTGCGGTAGCAGGCGGCTGCGTTATCGCATTCAATCCGTTCGGAACAGCCGATCTGCTCGTAAGAGTTGTGGGCATCGTGCTCGTTTACAATGCTGTAGTAGGTCTGTTCCTTGCAGTTACCTACAAGCCTGCAGTAAACGCAAACGGAGTTATAGACATTACAGATAATAATTGAGGAGATCATTATGAGAATACCAAGACGTATAGTATTAAGTGTATTGATAGCAGTAATTGCTCTTGCAGGCATGCTGACCTTTGACAACTGGGCAGCTTTCAGTGTCAACAGAAATAAACAGCCGCTCGACCTCAATGAGCTTACTATCTCTGATGTAAAAAAAGGACGTGCCGTTTACGGAGACTGCGTACTTGTTTACGATCTTATCGGCTACGGTTACACCGAAGAAACGAACAAATATACAAGCAGCAAAAAAACACATACAGACACATATTACTGGGCAATAGACTGCGGAGATAACGACATCATGCTCGTTAAAACGAGCGCTTCAAAGGTAGAATCGGATTGGATGCAGGAGCTTGTCGATCTTTACTGGGAAAGTGAAACATGGGACGATTTTAAAGCTAATCATCCCGGTTCCGTAACGCTTGACGGAGTATTTATCGCAAATGATTCCGAGATAGTATCGTTCTACAACGAATGGATCGCAGATATGCGCTCAAGCAGCGACGAATGGAAAGACGTTCAGTTGGCGCCCTATACGCTCGACTGCTGCAACACACTTCAGACAAGAATAAATCGTTTCTATATCGGCGTAGGCTTGTTTGCAGTTCTTATAATTGTAGGCATCATTGCGATCGTTGTTATAGCTAAAGGCGCAAAGGGCGGTCCTGTTATCCAGGCTCAGGGAACTATTGCAGGAAACTACGGTGCAATGAACGGCAGCTCCTATGATACATACGGCGCTAACAACACTGCGAATTCGTTCAATACAGCTTATGGTACACAAAACGGCTACCAGGCACAAGGCGGTAGCGCTTACGGCACGCAGAGCGGCTACCAGTCACAGGGCGGCAGCGCTTACGGCACGCAGGGCGGTTTCCAAGCACAGGGCGGCAGCACATACGGCACGCAGAGCGGTTTCCAAGCACAGGGCGGCAGCACATACGGCACGCAGGGCGGCTACCAGTCACAAAGCGGCAGCACATACGGCACGCAGAGCGGCTATCAGTCACAAAGCGGCAGCACATACGGTGCGCAGGACACTTCCGCATCACAGAGCGGAACGGTTGGCGGCTATCAGGGACAGAGCGGCATCAATTACGGTTCGTCCGTTCAGGGCGGAGTAAACTACGGCTCAACGGCAGGAACTTCATCTTCCGTAAGCCTTGACAAAAACGATCGGTAAAATCATCGGCGGTATGCAATTGCGTACCGCCGATTGAGTTTGATGGATTTACTTTGAACCCCGAATTTTGTTTGTTTACAGTCCGGCACATTGGCTTCGCCTCGTGCCTGCTCTATTTGTTAGGGAACTTTCATTACCGGTGCTTCGCACGCTGTTATTATTTCTTTGATTTTGCTCTGTAATAATTCAAGCTTACTTTTTTCGGGGCTGCTCGCCCCGAACCCTCGGCAGCTTTTTTGAAAAAAAGCTGCGCAAAAAACTTTCCGCTATGCGCTGTTTTACTTTTTTCGATAACCGGCAGTACACAAAAGCATACCGCCGATTTTTGTTGCACCGCTTTTAAAATCATGATACAATAGTTGTCAGGGTGAAAACAATGTACTATGTTTATATGCTTCGATGCAGGAATAATACGATATATACAGGCATAACGACCGACGTCGGGCGCAGGATGGAGCAGCACTCGGGAATACTGCCCGATGGCGCAAAGTTCACACGTTCACACAGCCCCGAAAAGCTTGAAGCTGTCTGGTCATGCGAAAACCGCTCGCTTGCCTCAAAGCTTGAAGCAAGGATAAAAAAGCTCAGAAAAGAGCAAAAAGAGCAGCTTATATCTGAAAACCGTATGGATATTCTGACAGGCATAGAGATCGAAAAATACAAGAGAGAGCTGATTTGAATGTGGAATTTGGAAAGTGGAAAGTGGAATGAATGAACTCGCCTGAGGCGAGTTGGATTTTATTAATTCTCACAATGCCATTATTTATTTGCTGCCGAGAGAAAACTATTAAACATGAATAAACTAATACAAATCAGGAGCGAAGCGACTCCTCCATTCGTCATTCCACTTTCCACATTACACATTCAAAAAAGCGATCCTGTCAATATTACTGATCTCCGCTTTCGTTTGCTCTGATTCAAGGTAGTCGAACGAGTACAGGATATAGCCGTCCGTTCCGGCTTTGCGGCTGTATGCTATCTGCTTTGCTATTATATCGTCGCTTTCAAGCCAGCTTCCGTCGTCCTCGTCCGAACCTGCTTTATAAAGCGCAAGCCCGATGTAAAGCTTTATGCCGCTTTTGCCGACAAGACTTTTCCACCTGTCAACTGTGCTTTCAAACGGGCAGACGGGGTTTTCGCTGTTGTAGTATATCTGCGGCGCAATGTAGTCGATATATCCGTTCTCGCCGCACCATGTGTATACGTCTGCGCCTATGGAAAGATCGTTTTCTATGTTGCCCTGCGGCGATATCCCGAAAAGAACGCTTTCGTCAATATTCTTGACAGCCTCGTTTATCCCCGAAACAAGCACGCTTACATTGGCGCATCTCCATTTATCGAGCGGAAGCACTTTTGACTTAATTGAAACAGAATCTGCATAAGCTTCGTAATCTTCACGGTCTATTTCGCTTTCGGTAAACGCATAAAAATAATCGTCAAGATGAACGCCGTCAACGCTGTAATTATTGACAAGCTCCGAAACGCCGTCTATTATCAGAGATCGAGCTTCGCTGCTTGCAGGGTTTAGATAAAGTCCGCCGTCGTATTCTATAACGCAGCCGCTTCCGCTTTTTATCTTCTCGCTTATTATGCCGCTTTCGGGCGGCGCATGATCCGAGGACGATATTCTGTAAGGGTTTATCCACGCATGAAATTCAAGCCCTGCCTTGTGTGCCGAGCTTACCATTATCTCAAGCGGATCGTAATCGGGCGCTTTTCCGTTTTTCATATATATATCGGCAAACGGAAATATCTCCGACGGATACGCTGCATCGCAGTGCGACCTCACATGCACGAACAGCGTATTTGCCCCGTGAGCCTTTGCCGTTTTGATAATGCTGTCGAAACGGCTTTGAAATCCGGCTTCATCAAGCGCTTTTTCGTCCGATATCGAAAAATACGGCACCCATACGCCACGAAGCTCTCCGCTGTGAAAAACATGAATGCGGTCAAGATCGTCGCTTACATGCCCCGTAGGGCGCACGGGCTTTTCGGTCTTTACAAAAGCTTCGATACAGCAAACCATCAGCACTGTAACAAAAACAGCAAAGATCAAAAACGCAAAAACCATCTTGTTGAGTTTCATCATATATTTAGCTCCCCCTTTTGTAGATTGAAAATTGAAAATGGAAAATTGCGGAACTCGGCGCTTTAATGTGGAATGCGGAAAGTGGAGTGTGGAATGAAGGAAGCACTTCGTGCTTGGTTTTATATTAGTGTTTTCAGACTTAATAATTATCTTTTGGCAGCGAGTAAAGTTTGGCTTTGTGAGAACTAATACAAATCAACTCGCCGCAGGCGAGTTCCGCCATTCGCCATTCCACTTTCCACATTCCACATTAAGAAACGGGAGCGCAGCGACTCCGAAATTGTCCATTTTCAATTTTCCATTTATAATAATACTCCTGCCCATGTGTCGTATTGAGTAAAAAGAATGGATCAAAAATAAACTTTCCCGAGGTATACAATGAGTGTTTCGGTAATATTTACAGTCAAAGAACAATACAACGGCTGTCAGCTGAAAGTATTTCTGCGCAGGGAGTGCGATGTTTCGGCGTCGCTGCTCATACAATTAAAAAAAACAGAAAACGGCTTGTTTCTCAACGGAGTACATGCACGCTCGATAGACATCATTCACACGGGCGACATTGTAACGCTGACATTTCCCGAAGATCACAGCGAGATACCGCCCGTTGATCTGCCGATAAGCGTGCTTTATGAGGACGATCATATTATCGTTTACAACAAGCCGCCGTTTATGACAACTCACCCCGTTCACGGTCATCAGGGCGACACGCTTGCAAACGCCGCCGCATTTTACGCACTTCAAAAGGGCGAGCATTACGCTTTCCGCTCTGTCAACCGTCTTGACCGTGACACGTCAGGTGCGCTGCTTGCAGCAAAAAACGCTTTTTCGGCGGCACTGCTACCGAAAAGCGCAAAGAAAGTATACATCGGCGTATGCGAGGGTATCATTACTGATAGCGGCACGATAGATGCGCCGATCCGCTTCAAAGAGGGGCACACGATACAGCGTGAAACGGGTGAGGGCGGCATTTCTGCCGTAACACACTACACACCGATAAAAAGCGGCAGCGGTCACACGCTTCTGCGCTTTACGCTCGAAACCGGGCGAACACATCAGATACGTGTTCATATGTCGAGCATAGGCCATCCGCTTGCAGGCGATGATATGTACGGAGGCTCCCGTGATTTTATCGGCCGTCAGGCTCTTCACTGCGGAGAGATATCGTTTATCCATCCCGTCACGCATGAACACATCACGGTAAACGCCGGGATACCACAGGAGTTTCTGCGCCTTGTCAGATAAAACAAAAGCGAAAATACTGCCGCTTGTCGAAAAAGTAAAGAAACGCACAGCCGGAAGCTTCGGAGTTCTCCGAGAGTTATTTGATTTTCGATACAGCAATACAAATCAAGCACGCAGTGCTTCCGCAATTGTCAATTAAAAAAGCCCGGAAATGGATTTTTCGTTCCATCTCCGGGCATGTGGTTTTTGTTATTCTGTTTCTTCAGTGTTATCTTTTGAGCCGCTTCCCGAAAACTTGGGAAGATAATTTTTGAGCGCCTTGTTGAGCGGCACGATCAGCAGAAGCGAAACAACTATCGCCATTATCTGATTTATGCCCGATGTTACCATCTTCGGAGCACATGCAGCCGCAGCCGCCGAAAAAGCACTGCCTGCGATCATCAGCTTGATGATGCTCTCTGCAATGTACAGTACCCAATATGTAACGGCGCCGCTTACCGCACCGATAGCATTTCGCTTCATGGAAAGACCTTTGGAATCGCCCGAATTCGAGATCAGACCGCAAACAAGAGCCATAAGGAAAAACTTAGCGAATGTAAGCGGTGCGCTCGTGATGTAAACGGGATCGAGCAGATCGTACATGCCGTTTCCTATACCTGCTGCAAGCCCGCCGTAAACGCCGCCGAAAAGCATTCCGGCAAGCAGACAAAGCCCGTTGCTGATTTTGAGCATCGTCTGACCGGCAGGCGTTGCGATCGGTATTTTAAGAAAATACGTTGTCACAAAAATCATAGCCGCCATAAGCGCAGCAAATACATAGCGAAGTAATTTTTTTGTTTTAATGTCCATTTCAAGATTCCCCTTCTTTAAAACAGCACGGAAAACGTGCCGAAATGTATTGTATTCCTATAAGAACACTATGATTATATCATCGCTGTGGCTTTTTGTAAATGCCATTTTTTATATTTTTGAGGAGTACAGTTTTGGCATGAACTATTATTTTGGACTTGATTCTTTATCAAAAACTCTGTTATAATTAAACGGAACGGCTTATTAGAATTGACAATTGACAATGGATAATGGACAATTATGGAGTCGCTTCGCTCCTGATTTTATATTGGTGTATTCAAGCTTTATAGTTATCTTTCGGCAGCCAATAAAGAATGATATTATAAGAACTAATACAAAATCAACTCGGCGAAGCCGAGTTCCGCAATTATCCATTATCAATTGTCAATTATAAAAAGGGCGAACGCAGTGAGCCTGACCGCAATTTTCCATTTTCCATTTTCAATTTTCCATTTACAAAAGGGGGGGTTCCATGAATACTTTCTACACCGTCATGGGCTGTTTGTTTGCTGTGCTGTTTATGCTTTTTCTGCTGCCGATACTCGGGTATGTGCTGAATATCGGAAATATAACGGGAATGATCTTCTGTGCTTTGATGATGTTTTTAACATTCGGTCATAAACATGTTGAAAACTTCGCCGCAACGCATTTCGGTAAGGTGATACTCTGTGCCGCCGCAGTTGTCGCTGTGCTTGGCGTGGTCTACGTGGGATTTCTGACTTCGCTCATCGTAACGGCAGATAATACCGCACCGAGCGAAGACGCTACAGTGATCGTTCTTGGCTGTCAGGTTCGTGGCGATCAGCCGTCTTTGATGCTTTTGCAGAGGATACACGCAGCAGGCGATTATCTTTCCGAACATCCCGATGCAGTTTGTATCGTTTCGGGCGGCAAGGGTGACGACGAACAGATAAGCGAAGCACAGTGCATGTTCGAGCATCTTACGGCAATGGGCATTTCGGAAGAAAGGATCATCTTTGAAGACCGCTCCGTAAACACCGTCGAAAACATAGCGTTCAGCAAGGAGATCATCGAGAGCCGGGATCTTAATACAAACACGGCGATAGTGACAGATATTTTCCATGAATACCGTGCTTCAAAGATAGTAAAAAAAGCAGGGCTCGGCTACGGCAGCGTTCCTGCAAAGGTATCGTGGTATCTGCTGCCGACATTCTACGTTCGTGAGCTTATAGCTATAACGGCAGTTTTTGTGGGGCTTGCATAAGGTGCAGCCGATATTATTATATGAAAAGAGATGATCTGTTGTGAGATACGTTAAAATGACTCATTCAATAAAAAGCGCCGACGGTATACATACGCTCAACGGCATAATATATGTTCCCGTAGGCACGGTAAAGGCTACCGTTCAGATCATACACGGTATGTGTCAGCATATTGAGCTTTACGATGAGTTCATGAGCCGCCTTGCCGAAAACGGTTATGCGTGTTTTGCCCACGATCAGCTCGGTCACGGAAAGACGGCAGGCACAACGGAAGGCCTCGGCTTTTTTGCCGAAGAGGACGGCGACAAGCTGCTTGTTCGTGATGCTTACCGCTTTGCATGTGAGTTTGTCGGCGATTATTCGGGCGTAAAGCATTTCGTTTTCGGCCACAGCATGGGCAGCTTTACGGCTCGTATATTGAGTGTTGAGCACCCCGATATAGTTGACGGAATGATACTTGCCGGAACATCGGGCATTCAGAAAGCGGCGCCTATCGGTATTGCTTTTACCGACGTTAAAAGCCGTGTTCAGGGCGGAGACCATCGCTCGGAATCGGCTCAAAGACTGTTTTACGATATGTACAATCAGCATTTCCGTGCAGAGAACAGAGACTACTCGTGGCTTTCAACGCTGCCGGAAGAGATAGAGGCGCACGAAAAGGACGAGCTGTTCAATTTCACATTTTCCGTGAAAGCGATGAATGATGTTGTCCGCCTTTGCTCGGAGTGCAGCAGCGACGAATGGTTCTCGAATTTCCGCAGGGATTGCCCGACTCTTATGTTGTCGGGCGAAAACGATCCTCTCGGCGATTTCGGCAGAGGCGTTCTCGAAGTATACAAGCGCCTGTCTGCAATATCGCCCGACAATGTGACGTTCAAGCTCTACTCAAACGCCCGTCACGAGCTTCTGCACGAATACTGCAAAAACACAGTGATCGCAGATATCCTGAAATGGATACACCTTTCAATTTAAAAAAGGGTCTTGTCCGGGAAGGACAAGACCCTTTTTTTTACAAGACTCTTTTTATTATTTGTTTTCTGCTTTTTTCTGTTCCTGCTGCTTTTTTGTGATCTGCTGCTTGAGATTGAGCGTGTTCTGAACGTTTGTGTTTGAAACGTAAACAGCAACAGGACCGAACGGGTTGATAACGATGCCGCCGTTTGCAAGTGCGACTTCGGAGCTTTTTTCAAAGGGGAGAGCTATCGTAGGCATGATGGGCTTGCCGTCTTTGAAAAGCCCTTCCCACATGTGCATTGCAGCTACATCTGTAAAGAGCGGCAGAACGTGGAGTTCTTTGTTGTCCGGGTGAGGGAGAAGCTTGAACGATATCTTCTGTTCTGTTTTGCCTGTTTCTTCGGAAACCTTCGGCTGCGCTACCTCGGCAGGCGTGATCAGCATAGATGTGAGCAAAGCCGCCATGAACGAAAATGCGAATTCGCTGTCGCTTATGAGCCTTGAGTATTCCGTTGTCAGTCCTACAAGATACGGATTTTCAACAGGCACGTTGGGCTGCGGCTTCGGCTGCGGACGAACGTTTGAGATAACCGTGTATTTCGGGATCTCTGCAGGATCATTCACGGAAGAAGTCATTACCGCTACACGGCAGTTCTCGGCTTCGTCCTTCGTTTCGTTGTCTACAACGAGTGCATCAACGGTCGCTTCAAGTCCCATCGGAAACTTCGGGTGGATAAAAAGGAAAGTATCTCCCTTTTTGATCTTGCCGTGCAGGTTGCCTGTGCATGCGATGCTCTTGTTTTCTTCTATTGCGAACGTATTCTCGACCATCAGCGTGTAGCGTGTAGGTGCGGGAGCGTTGGTGGTTTCGTTGTTTGTCTCGTTGTTTGTCTCGTTTACATTTTCATTTGCCATTAGATGTCAGTCCTTTCGGGTGTTATAATGTCGCTCTATTATAATACCATAATACAGGGGAGTTTACAAGAGAAAAGATACAGAAAATAGCCGAAAAATAGAAATCTGACAAAAAACCTTGTTCCTGTACAGCTATTTTTCATTTAAAATTCTATTGACATTCACAGCAAGAGATTATATAATTATCTCTATACAGCGTTGAAGAGAATGTACGGCTGAGATCTCGGCGCAGAGAGAAAGCGGTTGGTGTAAGCTTTTACGATATCAGTCGGCGGCTAACTCGGAGCTTCTGTGTGAAAGCGCAGCGTATTCCCGGCGTTAACGGGGCAATGAGTGATGCGCAGATAATGCGTATAATCCGGGTGGTACCACGGTAGTTAATTGTCGTCCCGAGAAGCTTTGCGGCTTTTCGGGGCTTTTTTTGCACAAAATTGTATGATAGGAGAAAACAAAAATGGAATGGATGGGTCTTAACGAGCTTAGAGAAAAATATCTCGGCTTCTTTGAATCGAAGGGTCATTTAAGATTGAAGAGCTTTTCGCTCGTGCCGCCGAAGGACGATACGAGCCTGCTGCTCATAAACTCCGGTATGGCGCCGATGAAGAAGTACTTCACAGGTGAAGTAACACCGCCGAGAAAGCGTGTTACAACATGTCAGAAGTGCATCAGAACTCCCGATATCGAGAGAGTCGGCATCACGGCACGTCACGGCACTTATTTTGAGATGCTCGGCAACTTCTCGTTCGGCGATTATTTCAAGGAAGAAGCAACCACATGGGCGTGGGAGTTCTTTACGGAAGTTCTGAAAATGCCCAAGGAGAAGCTTTACGTTTCCGTTTATGAGGGCGACGACGAGGCTTTCGATATCTGGACACAGCGCAGAGGCGTGGATCCTTCGCACATGGTAAGACTCGGCAAAGAGGATAACTTCTGGGAGCACGGCTCCGGTCCCTGCGGCCCCTGCTCGGAGATCTATTTCGACAGAGGCGAGGAAAAGGGCTGCGGCAAGCCGACATGCGGTGTAGGCTGTGACTGCGACCGTTACGTAGAAGTATGGAACCTTGTATTTACACAGTTCGATTCCGACGGCAAGGGCAACTATGCTCCGCTCGACCATCCGAATATAGATACAGGTATGGGTCTTGAAAGACTTGCATGCGTAATGCAGGGCGTTGACAACCTGTTCCTCGTTGATACAGTGCAGAATATCATGAAGCACATCAGCGATATTACGGGCGTAAACTACGGCGAGGACGACAAGAAGGACGTTTCGCTCCGAGTTATCACAGACCATATCCGCTCGACTACATTTATGATCAGCGACGGCGTTATGCCTTCAAACGAGGGCAAGGGCTACGTTCTCCGCCGTCTGTTAAGACGTGCCGCTCGTCACGGCAGACTTCTCGGCGTTACCGAGCCGTTCCTCTATAAGGTATGCTCTACGGTGATCAGAGAAAACGAGGGCGCATATCCCGAGCTTCGTGAGAAAGAGGCATTTATCACAAAGCTTATCAAGATAGAAGAAGAGAACTTCGCAAAGACGATCGAGCAGGGCATGAACCTTCTCAGAGATCTCATCGATTCCTCTTCAAAGAAGGTCATTTCCGGTGAGGATACGTTCCGTCTTTCGGATACATTCGGTTTCCCTGTTGATCTTACAAAGGAGATCGCAGCAGACAACGGCTTCTCCATCGACGAGAACAGATTCAGAGAGCTTCTTGCAGAGCAGAAGAAGAGAGCAAGAGCTGCAAGAAAGAACGCAGGCGCAGACGCTTGGCTCAATGATTCTACAGACCTTTCCGATATCGCAAAGACAGAGTTTACAGGCTACTCCGAGATGACGAGCGACGCTTCCGTTGTTGCTGTTATCAAGGACAAGGAAAGAGCCGACGCAGCTTACGAGGGCGACGAGGTCATCATCGTTCTTGACAGAACTCCGTTCTATGCAGAGAGCGGCGGACAGATCGGCGACGCAGGTGCTATCACATGCGCTGATTTTGAAGCGGCAGTTCTCGACACAAAGAAAAACAACAACGGCATCATCTTCCACGAGGCAAAGATCATCAGAGGTATGGCAAGCGTAGGCAGCGCAGTCAAGGCTGAGGTCAAGAAGGATCGCCGTGAAGCTATAATGAGAAACCACACAGCGGCTCATCTGCTCCAGGCAGCTCTCAGAACTGTTCTCGGAACACACGTTGAGCAGGCAGGTCAGCTCGTAACGGAAGAAAAGCTCCGTTTCGACTTTACTCATTTCTCCGCACTCACTCGTGAGGATCTTACAAAGGTAGAAAAACTTGTTAACGAGAAGATCCTTGACGCTGTTGAGGTAACTACAAAGGAAATGCCGATCGACGAAGCACGCAAGCTCGGCGCTATGGCTCTGTTCGGCGAGAAGTACGGCGACATCGTAAGAGTTGTAAAGGCAGGCGATTTCTCCGTTGAGCTTTGCGGCGGTACGCACGTAAACAACACGGCTAAGCTCGGTCTTTTCCATATCAAAACAGAAGCTTCCGCAGCAGCAGGCGTAAGACGTATCGAGGCTGTAACGGGCGCAGGCGTTCTTGATTACCTTGCAAGCACCGAGGATATCATCTGCGAAGCGGCTCATACGCTCAGGATCCCGAATCCGTGGGAGCTTACAAAGGGCTGCGAGAAGATCTCGGAGCAGCTCAAAGAGAAGGATAAGAAGATCGAAGAGCTCAACAACAAGCTCGCTTCCGGTATGGTAGACAAGATCATCGCTTCCGAGAAAACAGAAAAGGGCGTAAGCATTTTCACAGGCGTTCTTGACGATGTAACGGCAGATATGCTCCGCACTATATGCGACAAGATCACAGATAAGTATGCCGTAAGCACGGTAGTTCTTGCAGGCAAGAACGAGGGCAGAGGCACATTCGCCGTATCCTGCACGAAAGAGGCAGTAAAGCTCGGCGTTAAGGCAGGCGCAGTTGCAAAGGCAGTAGCACAGCTCACAGGCGGCAACGGCGGCGGCAAGCCCGAAATGGCAATGGCAGGCGCTAAAGACTTCTCAAAGATCGACAGCGCAGTAGCTGAGGCATATAATATAGTTTCGGCAATGCTCTGATACAATTGACAATTGATAATGGACAATGGACAATTTCGGAGTCGCTTCGCTCCTGTATAATTAAGGAACCACTGAATAAATCAAGCACGAAGTGCTTCCGCAATTGTCAATTATCAATTGTCCACTGTCAATTATTAAGAGAGTTTTTCTTTTAAAAAAGCCAGTATCTTCTTCTCTCTCCTGCACACGCTCACCTGAGTGGTGCCGAGGAAGTGGGCGGTCTGTGCTTGTGTAAGGCAGCGGAAATAGCGCAGCTCGATGAGCCTGCGGTCGTTTTCGGGCAGCCGTGAAAGCTCCTGACGAAGGCTCAGTGTTTCCGAAAGAGCTTCCTCTTCTGAGTCAACGGGGATCTCTGTAAGTGAAGCTTCCTCGCTGCTGTCGCCGGGGGAGAGCGAGATCGGGCGGCGGCTTGCACAAAGCGCTTCAACGGTCTGTTCTTCGGAAAGACCCGAAAGGCGTGCAAGCTCCGTTACTGTAGGCTCGCACCCGAAACGGGCTATGTATTCGTCACGGTTGCGGCCTGCTCTGAGAGCCGATTCTTTTAAGCTTCGGCTTACTTTAAGCGCTCCGCCTTTGCGGAAAAGGCTTTTTATCTCGCCGAGTATCAGCGGTACGGCATACGTTGAAAAGCACAGTCCCCGGCTTTTGTCAAAGCGGTCGGACGCTTTGACAAGTCCCAGACAGCCTGCCGAGAACAGCTCTTCGTATTCGATGCCACGCCCCTGAAACCGCTTTGCGGCGGCGTGGACAAGACCGAGGTTCTTCTCGGGCGGTTCAATCGTTTTCATCGCTCACCGCCTTGCTTCTTCTGATGATGTGCTTTTCGAGCGTAACGGTAGTTCCGCCGCCCTTTTTTGACGATACCTTCATGCTGTCCATAAAGCTTTGCATAACGGCAAAGCCTAAGCCGGCACGTTCGCCGCCGACTGACGAATAAAGCGGTTCGACGGCCTGCTTTATGTTTTCGATGCCACGACCCCTGTCTTTGATCTTTATAACGATCTTACCGTTTGAAAAGATCTTTGCGCCGAGGGTTATATTTCCGTCGCCGTACTCGTAGCCGTGTATTATGGCGTTCGTTACGGCTTCCGATACGGCAGTTTTGATGTCGGCAAGCTCGTTTATTGTGGGGTCGAGCGGCAGTATGAATGCGCTTATGGCTGCACGGGCGAAGTTTTCGTTGGCGCTCCTGCTTGAAAAAGTGAGTGTCATTTCGTTGATGATATCCATTTCACTGCTCCTTAACTATAGTGAGTATTCCCGAAAGGGCGATCAATCGTTCAAGCTGCTTCGGTATGTTCGATATGCGGACATTTCCGCCCAGCAGCTGCATCTGACGGTAGCGCCCCATGATAAGCCCGATGCCCGAGCTGTCCATAAAACGGACACGCCGAAAATCAAGCAGAAGGAGCCTCGGGCGAAACCGCTCGATATCTCCGTCGATAACAAGGCGGATATCTCTTGCGGCGTGATGGTCGATATCACCCGAAAGCAGAGCGGTAAGCTCGCCGCAGTCGAAGATCGTTTTTACGTTCATTTTGCTTGCCTCCTTTAATGTGTCATGAAACCTTTACCGAAGTTTTCCCAAAGCCGTTTTAGGTTTGTGGGGTTCATTTAAGTTGATGTTATTTTACCGCAGGCAAGGCGAATAATTGCACGAAAAATGCTTACAACGGAGAAAATCATGCTTCTTCCAAAATATGAAACGCTGCCCGACGCTTTTAAAAACGATGAGGTCAGGCGTTATTACGATATTCTGAATAAAAAAAAGGCGAGCCTCTTTTTCAAAAGGCTCTTTGATATATTGTTTGCCGTTATATTGACGGTAATACTGCTGCTTCCCATGGGGATAATAGCAACAGCGGTAAAGACCGACTCGCAGGGGCCTGTTTTTTTCAGGCAAAGACGAGTTACAGCGGGCGGAAAGGTCTTTCGGATATTCAAATTCCGGACGATGTGCGTTAATGACAATGCTAAGAACGCTCAGGTAACGAGCGGCTCCGACAGCCGTATAACCCGTGTCGGACATATGCTCCGAAAGCTTCGACTTGATGAGCTGCCGCAGCTTTTCAATGTTATTACGGGCGACATGACCTTTGTGGGAACACGTCCCGAGGTCGAGCGTTACGTTGAAAAATACACGCCCGAAATGTATGCCACGCTTCTGATGCCTGCCGGCATCACGTCTATGACGAGCATACAGTACCGTAACGAAGAGGAGATACTTGAAAAGGCAGACGACGTCGAAAAGGCGTACATCGAAGAGATACTGCCCGAAAAGATGAAGTATAACCTCGAATACATCGAGAAATTTAATGTTTTTTACGACTTCTATATAATGCTTCTGACTGTTGTCAAGGTGTTTTTGTGACGAAACGTCGAGCGCTGCCTGATCTATCAGGTTTGCGCATCACGCCCGAAAGGTGGTGAAACGGTGGAGCAAAGCAACAGTCAAAAAACAGACCTGCGAGACAACACCTCGGTGTTTCGTGTTGCGTTTGTTATAGATCTGATCCTTTGTCAGATAGGGTATATCACGATACCTGCGATAGTATCGGCGGCGTTTATCTTCATTTGGGGAATATCGCTGTTCTTTCGCAAGAGAGTGTACACTCTCGATATCAAAAAAGTAAACTACTTCGGCTGGCTGCTTGCGTTCATCGGCACCAATATCCTGACGGTAGCGATACAAGGCTACGACAGGGGCTTTTGGGAAAGTGCAGGGATGCTTGTAAATATGCCGATAATATTCTTCCTGCTTTACGGCGTTCACGCCGAAGCTGCTGACGTTGCGGGCAGGAAGAAAATATATAAAGAATTGTATGTATTGTGCAAGATAATGATGTGGCTGTCGTTTGTTATAAACGTGCTGAGCCTTATATCGCTTTACATGGTCGGGCGCAGTATTTCGTATTACTTCGGCTATCTTGTCGTTTACGAAAACAGATTCACAGGGCTATACTACAACCCGAATCTGATGGCGTTCACATCGTTCTGCGCAATGTTCTGCTGCCATATACTGTGGCAGGGAGATTTTTACGAAAAAACATCGGGCAAGCCGCTCACAAAGCTTAAAAGGGTGCCGATCTTCATTTCGGCAGGGCTTAATCTTGCCGTTATATTTCTGACGGATTCAAACGCAACGGTGCTTATAATCGTGTGCTACACCGTCATATATATATGTTACCGTTTATTCGGCGGCAGAGATATAAAGCTCGGCTTTGCGGTAAAAAGAGCGGCGGCGCTGCTTGCTTTGCTTGTTCTGCTCGGAGGCGGCGTGTTTGTTGCACGAACGATAGTTCAGACGGGCACTACGCAGACTATGGTAAGCCACGAAGAGTCGAGCAACGTCTTTGAAGACAGCGATGATGAGCTTAACAAGATCACCTTCGAGCACCAGAACAAAAACCTCGACAGCGGAAGGATAAAGCTTTTCAAGCAGGGCATAAACGTTATCAAGCACCACCCGATATTCGGCGTGGGAAAGGGAATGATAACGAAATACGGAAACCGATACAACAACAATCAGATGAAGTACAGCGATTTCCACAACGGATATCTTACGGTGTTCGTCTGTTCGGGGCTTGTGGGCTTTGCATTGTTTATCGGCTTTGCGATATGCCTCGGAAAGCGCATGGCGGACGATCTGTTCATGGTGCGCCCCGTAATAAAAAGCGATATATTCCCGTGCATGGCGGCGTTTATCGCTTCGTACTGTATCTACGCATTCTTTGAGCGCACACTTGTGTACGACCTGACCTTTATGGTCGAATTCTTCTGGCTCATACTCGGCTATGCATCGGTATGCATGATCCGCTATGAGGGCGAAGATTACCATGTATGCGCTTTCAAAAGACACAAAAAAACGGAGAGCGAACCGGCAACGGCAAGCGAATCCGTATAATAGCTTGACACCATGATCAGTGTGGAGTTTGAGGAACTCGGATTCGCCGAGGTTCTCAAATTGAAAATGTAAAATGGAAAATTGCGGAACTCGGCTTCGCCGAGTTGTTTATAAATTTATTGTGAACAGCAGCTTTTGAGCAGTATGCTTTAACTCCACACTCCACATTTCACACTTCACACCGAACAGTGGGTCGTTAAGCAAAAACTATAATAAAAAGGAGAGAAATCCAAATGAAAAACCGTTTACTCGAGCTTTTGCAGGAAAATTGCAGATATACCGATGAGGAGCTTGCCGCTATGCTCGGCACAACTGCCGATGAGATCAAGGCGCAGATAAAAAGCTTTGAAGATGCAGGCGTTATAAGAGGCTACAATGCTCTTATCAACTGGGAAAAGGTTCCCGGTTCCGAGGCGAGAGCGCTCATCGAGCTGAGAGTTGCCCCGAAGAAGGACAAGGGCTTTGACGAGGTAGCAGAGAGGATCATGGCGTTTGAAGAAGTTGAGGGCGTTTACCTCATGGCCGGAGATTATGATCTGGCGGTTTTCGTCAAGGGCAAGTCGATACAGGATATCGCTATGTTCGTGGCAAGGAGACTTTCTCCGCTTGATTCGGTGCTTTCCGCCGACACGCACTTTATTCTCACAAAGTACAAGTCGAATATGATCGACATGCAGAACCTCGGTTCGGAAAAAGATGAAAGGGAATGTATGGTCTGATCGGATCGGAGCTATACAGGTGCATAAATATGGATTATGATCGTTTTTTAAACAGTAAGATCAAGAATACGAAGCCTTCGGGTATCAGAAAGTTTTTCGACATCGCAAGCGAGATGGAAAACGTTATTTCTCTTTCCGTTGGCGAGCCTGACTTCAAAACGCCCTGGCATATCCGTCAGGCAGGTATCGATTCGCTTGAAAAGGGCAAGACGTTCTATTCTCCGAACAGAGGCTTCACGGCTCTTCGTGAAGAGATCTGCACATACTTCAAGCGCCGTTTTGACGTTGAGTATAAACCGGAGACCGATGTTCTTGTAACGGTAGGCGGATCCGAGGCTATTGATGCCGCTCTGAGATGTATTCTTGACGAGGGCGATGAGGTGCTTATCCCCGAACCGTCATTTGTTTGCTATGAGCCGCTATCAACAATGGCAGACGGCAAGCCGGTTATCATTGAAACTAAGGCTGAAAATGATTTCCGTCTTACTCCCGAAGAGATAGAAGAGAAAGTGACCGATAAGACGAAGCTTCTTATCCTGCCTTACCCGAACAACCCCACAGGCGCTTCGATGAGCCGTGAGGATTACGAGGCTATCGCAAAGGTCATCGAGAAGCACGATCTGTTCGTTCTTTCCGATGAGATCTACGCAGAGCTTGCATACGGCGGAGCAAAGCCCGTTTCGTTTGCTTCTATCGAGGGCATGAAGGAGCGCACCGTTGTTATCAGCGGTTTCTCGAAAACATACGCAATGACAGGCTGGAGACTCGGCTATGCGCTCGGTCCGGCGGAGATCATCGCACAGATGACGAAGCTTCACCAGTACGGCATCATGAGCGCCCCGACTACTGCTCAGTACGCAGCTATCGAGGCTTTGAAAAACGGCGATCAGGATATCGAGTACATGCGTGAGCAGTACGACATGAGACGCAGGCTCATCGTTAAGGCTTTCAACGATATGGGTCTTACATGCTTTGAGCCGCTCGGCGCATTCTATGTGTTCCCGTGTATCAAGTCAACGGGTCTTTCGAGTGAAGAGTTTGCAGAGAAGCTTCTGTTTTCAAAGAGCGTTGCCGTTGTTCCCGGAAACGCATTCGGCGAAAGCGGCGAGGGCTTCGTGAGAGTTTCATACTCCTATTCGGTAGCGCACATCAAAGAAGCACTCAAACGCATCAAAGAGTTTTTGACAGAGCTTGAGAAGTGATCAAAAAAGCAGGAGCACGGCTCCTGCTTTTTTTAATGTGGAATGTGGAAAGTGGAATGGCGAATTACGGAGTCGCTCCGCTCCTGTTTTTAATTGACAATTGACAATTGACAATGGACAATTGCGGAACTCGGCTTCGCCGAGTTGGATCGTAATAGCTATCGCAAATCTACACTTCTTTGGCTGCCAAGTGATAAGTGTTAAGGAACCACTGAATAAATCACGCCCTACGGGCTGAGCACCCATCTTGCTTGCATATTTTCGTCATCTTGTACTCAACTCCCTTGAAATACGTCAGTATAGTCTCGGCTGCCGCCTCGGTTGGTGCTGTTGCCTTGCGGCAACGTCTGCCACCGGCAGACCGCACCCTGCGGCTTTTTCGTCCAATTTGCCTCAAAATCTGACTACGCAATATGGACACTTGATTTAATCAGTGTCTCCTTAAATATGCTAATATAAAATCAAGCACGAAGTGCTTCCGTCATTCCACACTCCACTTTCCACATTCCACACTAAATAACTTTCCACATTCCACACTAAATAAAAGACCGACGAAGCGAGACTTCATCGGTCTTTTTGTGTTACTTCTGTGCGTCTTCGGTTTCTTGCAGACCGTCAAGTACCTTGCGTATTCCTTCATTGATATGCTTGTACTCCTCGGTGATGGAGTTGAGATACTCGATACCCTTCGGTTCAAGGTGGTAGTACTTGCGCAGGCGCTTTCCGACGATCTCCATTCTGTCGGATACTACTCCCTTTTCGATGAGTCTGTAGAGCGTGGGGTAAAGCGAACCCTCGGGCATAACAAACTCATTGTCGCTTCTGGTTTTGAGCTCGTGTGCTATCTGGTAGCCGTACATGTCCTGGCTTTTCAGCAGATAGAGGATAAGAAGCTCGGATGTGCCTTTTTTTAGATTTTCTGAAATACCCATAGCAGTCTCACTTTCGCATTCTGAAATAATGCTGTATCAGTATATATCAATAATGCCTTGTTTTTTCACGTCGATCCCGGCGGGAAGATGTGTTGAAATGATTACCGCCGAAAACAAGGTGTGTTAAAAACGGCATAGATACCATATATCAAAGCTTATGCTTATTGTACTATAAAAAGTGTTGTTTGTCAACATAGAAGCGCCGTAACAGGAAAAGAAACGTAAATAAATATAAGAATTTTTTATAAGTTTTTTTGAAAAAAGTATTGACAAAACAGCGTCCGTCTGATATAATAACTACTGTCGTCAAGAGACTGACCCGGGAGCTTAGCTCAGCTGGGAGAGCATCTGCCTTACAAGCAGAGGGTCACAGGTTCGAGCCCTGTAGTTCCCACCAAGATCAACCTGTCACGAAAGTGGCAGGTTTTTTGTTGTTTATTTATGTTTGGCTGAATTTCTTTAAAAGAAACTTTGCCCCTTTTATGGCAGCTAACGGGCTTGAACAGCTTGAAATTTGCCACAAAATGTATTATAATGTATAAGCGTGATACCGCAAAAACAGCCCCTCTGGGTGTGCTGTGTGCTCATATTTTGCACTGTATTTGTGCGGTATTGCCGAAGCAAAAGCAAAATTAGCAAAATTTTCTTATATTATCATAGTAACACTTTACTTGACTACTATAAGAAAGTATGCTAAAATATATATAGCAACAGTTCAAACTTTACAAAGGTGGTTTTTAAATGAGCAGTATGATCGGCTTTGCAAATGAAGAGGCGGCTGTGATCGGTCTTAGCCGTATGTATAAGCAGTACGGTTTCCGACATTTTAAGATGAGCAAGTTTGAGGAGTACGACCTCTATTCGCAGAATAAGGATTTTCTTCTCGGCAGCTCCGTTATCACATTTACCGACACAAACGGCAGCCTTATGGCTTTGAAGCCCGACGTTACCCTTTCAATAGTAAAAGGCTCGAACGATTCTTTCACAGAGCTTGAAAAGGTCTATTACAGCGAGAATGTCTACAGAGTAGACAAGGGTACGCATCGCTTCAAGGAGATCATGCAGCTCGGTCTTGAGTGCATAGGCGACCTTGATAATTATGCCGTAAGCGAAGTTATCATGCTTGCCAAGAAGAGCCTCGACGCTATCTGTGAAAGAAATATCCTCGATATTTCGCATATGGGCTTCCTTACGGGCATTCTTGAAAACGAGGATCTCTCACGCCGCAAGATGAACGTTCTTGTTGAGTGCATCCGCTCGAAGAACACTATCGAAACGGAGAACCGCTGCAAGGAGTTCGGCGTAAGCTTTGAAGCTGCAAATACGCTCAAAGCGCTCACAAGCATCTATGGTCCGTTCGACCGCTGCATCGAGCAGCTTTCAAAGATCAGCATCAACGAATCGACTAACCGTGCAGTAGAAGAGCTTCGCAATATTTACGGCGTTCTCAAAGCGTGCGGCTTCGGTACGGGTGTTAACCTCGATTTCTCGATCGTAAACGACCTTGATTACTACAACGGCGTTATCTTCAACGGCTTTATCGACGGTGTTCCGAATGCTGTTCTTTCCGGCGGAAGATACGACAACCTTATGAAAAAGTTCGGCAAGAAGTCGGGTGCTGTAGGCTTTGCGGTATATCTCGATCAGTTTGCACGCCTTATGGCAAGCGATGAGGAGTACGATGCAGACGTTCTTCTCGTTTACGATAAAGACGCAGATCCCAAAACGGTAGCCAAAACGGTAAAAGAATTCACGGCTGACGGCAGAAGCGTAAAAGCTCAGCGTTTTATGCGTGAAGGACTTAAATATAAAACGCTTGTTCGTGTAAGCGGTACGGAGGTAAAAACAGTTGAAGCAGATGATTAATGTTGCTCTGCCGAAGGGCAGACTCGGAGAAAAGGTACTTGATATTTTTGAAAAGGCCGGCTATTCCTGCCCCGCTATCCACGAACAGAACAGAAAGCTCATCTTTGAAAACGAAGAGACAGGCGTGCGCTATTTTTGGGTAAAGCCTTCCGACGTATCTATTTACGTTGAAAGAGGCGCAGCGGATATCGGCGTTGCAGGAAAGGATATCCTGCTTGAATACGAGCCGGACGTTTACGAGCTTTACGACCTTGACATCGGCAAGTGCAGAATGGCAGTTGCAGCCTGCAAGGGTTTCAGAGACAATACGGAGAGAACGCTCCGTGTAGCTACGAAGTTTTCAAACATCGCTCAGACATATTACGCAAAAAAAGGCAGAGATATAGATATCATCAAGCTCAACGGCTCGATCGAGATCGCTCCCGTGCTTAAAATGAGCGACGTTATCGTAGATATCGTTGAAACAGGAACAACGCTCAAGGAAAACGACCTTGAGCCGATAGAAACTATAGTTCCCATCAGCGCAAGACTTATCTCAAACAAGGTAAGCTACAAGTTCAAGCATAAGGAGATCACCGAGCTTGAAAGAAAGATCGAAGAGTTCTGCAAGAATAAGAATTCGAAAGGAAAATAAAAATGATCAGGATATATGATTCCGATAAAATGGCGATAGATGAGATCATCGATCGTGGCGAGACAAAAACGAGCGCCGAGATAGAGAAGATAGTCAGCGATGTTATCGCAACGGTTCGCCGTGACAAGGACGAGGCGCTTCGAGCATATACAAAGAAGTTCGACAAGGCAGACCTTGAAAGCTTTGAAGTAACACAGGAAGAGATCGAAGAAGCATTCGCTTCCGTAGATAAGAAATTCCTTGAAGTTCTGGAAAAGGCGAAGGAGAATATCGCCGAGTTCCACAAGCGTCAGGTAAGAAACAACTTTACGATAAACGAGAGCAGCGGCGTTATCCTCGGACAGAAGATCATTCCGATCGAGAAGGTCGGCGTATACGTTCCGGGCGGCACGGCTCCGCTGCCGTCAACAGTTCTTATGACTGTTATCCCCGCAGTTATTGCAGGCGTTACTGAGATCGTTATGGCAACGCCTCCGAACAGTGAGGGAAAGGTAAACCCCGTTATCCTTGCAGCAGCAAAGATAGCAGGCGTTACGAAGATCTTCAAGATGGGAGGCGCTCAGGCTATTGCAGCTCTTGCTTACGGCACCGAGAGCATTCCTTGCGTTGACAAGATCGTAGGCCCCGGCAATGCGTTCGTTGCAGAGGCTAAAAAGCAGGTTTACGGTAAGGTCGGCATAGATATGATCGCAGGTCCGAGCGATATCTGCGTAGTTGCGGACGGTACGAACGACCCGGCTGTTGTAGCGGCAGATATGCTCTCACAGGCAGAGCACGATAAGCTTGCAGCGGCTGTTCTCATCACCGACAGCAGAGAGCTTGCCGAGAACGTTCAGGCGGAGATCGAAAAGCAGATAGCACAGCTTCCCCGTGAGGAGATAGCAAGAGTTTCTATCGACAACAACGGAAAGATCATCGTAGCTTCAAGCATCGAAAAGGCTATTGAGATCTCGAACGCTGTAGCTCCGGAGCACCTTGAGATCTGTGTGGACAATCCGTTCGATTATCTCAATATGGTAAAGAACGCAGGCAGCGTATTCCTCGGTAAATACTGTCCCGAGCCGCTCGGAGATTACTTCGCAGGCCCGAACCACACGCTCCCCACAAACGGCACGGCACGTTTTTCAAGTCCGCTTTCCGTTGATGATTACATCAAGAAAACGGCGTTCACATACTACACCGCAGACGCTCTTAAAAACGTCAGCGCCGATGTAGCATACTTTGCAAGACAGGAGCAGCTTGAAGCTCACGCAAGAAGCGCAGAGGCAAGAGGTTGATACAATGAGTAAGTTTTTGATAAGCAAATATACAAAGCTTGAAGCGTACACCCCCGGCGAGCAGCCGAGAGACATGAAGTACGTCAAGCTCAACACCAATGAGTCGCCTTATCCTGCGTCTAAAGGCGTAATAGATGCGGTATCGGACGAAGAAGTTGCAAAGCTCAATCTGTACCCCGACCCGGAGTGCAAGTTCCTCAAAGAAAAGCTTGCAGCTTATTACGGCGTGGACTATGATAATGTTTTCGTTTCAAACGGTTCGGACGAGATACTTTCCTTTGCATTCATGGCATTCTCCTCCGAAGAGACGGGAGCGATCTTTCCCGATATCTCCTACGGATTCTACAAGGTCTACGGCGATCTTTACAATGTGGATTACACACAGGCTCCGCTCAAAGAAGATTTCACTATAGACGTAAACGACTATCTGAACGTGGGCAAAACGGTAGTTATAGCAAACCCGAATGCGCCTACAGGTCTTTCTCTGAGCCTTGAAGATATCGAGAAGATATTGCAGACGAATAAAGACAACGTTGTCCTCATCGACGAGGCATATATAGACTTCGGCGGCAAAACATGCGCAGGACTTATCGATAAGTACGATAATCTTCTGGTTGTCCGCACATATTCAAAGTCACGTTCTATGGCAGGCGCACGTCTTGGTTTTGCGCTCGCTTCAAAAGAGATAATCGACGATCTTAACAGGATCAAATACTCGACAAATCCGTACAACATAAACCGCCTTACGCTTCTTGCAGGCGCTGCGGCTATCGACGACTGCGAGTATTACAAAGCCTGCTGCAATAATATTATCGAAACGAGAGAGTATTCAAAGAAGCGTCTTTCCGAGCTTGGCTTTGAGTACCTTGACAGCGATTCAAACTTCATCTTTGCAAGAACAGACAAGATAAACGGTGAAGAATACTACAAAAAGCTCAAAGCAAACGGCGTTCTTGTGCGCCACTTCTCCGACCCGAAGATCTCCGATTATGTGCGCATCACGATAGGCACAAGGGAGCAGATGGATACGCTTTTTGCAGTTACCGAAAAAATATTCAGCGAGGTGTGAGTTATGCGAAAGACAGAGATCAACAGAGCCACAGCCGAAACGAAGATAGAGCTGTCGCTTGACCTTGACGGCAGCGGCAAAAGCGAGATATCAACAGGCGTAGGCTTCCTTGACCATATGCTCACGCTGTTTGCACGTCACGGAAGATTCGATCTTACCGTCAAGTGCGAGGGCGACACTTACGTTGACGATCACCACTCCGCAGAGGATATCGGCATCTGTCTCGGAAAAGCATTTTCCGAAGCGCTCGGCGATATGAGAGGCATCACACGCTACGGCAGCGTTATTCTCCCGATGGACGAAACGCTCATTCTCTGCGCCGTTGATATCTCGGGCAGAGCTTACCTCGGCTTTGACGCCGAGTTTACAAGCGAGAAGATCGGCACTTTCGATACGGAGCTTGTAGAAGAATTCTTCGCAGCGTTCGTAAGAACAAGCGCAGTTACGCTCCATATAAAGAAGCTTGACGGCAAGAATTCGCACCACATAGCAGAGGGCATTTTCAAGGCGTTCGCACGCACGATGAAAACTGCCGTTGCGGTTGACGAGCAGTATAAAAACGAGATACCCTCAACGAAAGGAGTGCTGTAAATGACGGCTGTTATCGATTACGGAGTAGGAAATCTCTTCTCGCTCAAAAGCTCCTTTGCTTATATCGGCGAAGAGGTAGTTGTTACGAACGATAAGGACGTTATCATGAGCGCCGACAGGATAGTATTGCCCGGAGTAGGCGCATTCGGCGACGCTGCAAAAAAGCTTTTTGAAAGCGGCATGGCAGACGTTCTGAAAGAGGCGGCAGCTAAGGGCAAGCCGATACTCGGTATCTGCCTCGGAATGCAGCTTCTTTTTGAAAAAAGCTATGAGTACGGCGAGCATCAGGGTCTGGGGTTTATCAAGGGCAGCGTAAAGCCTATCGCCGACAGAGTAGATACGTCCGTTTACAAAATACCGCAGATTGGCTGGAATGCACTGAGATTCACAAAGCCGTCGCCGCTTTTCAAATACATAAACGAGGGCGACCATGTGTACTTCGTTCATTCATACTACGGCGACGACTGCGAGGAGAGCCTGCTTGCTACAACGGAATACGGCTTTGACGTAACGGCAGCCGTAAGCTCCGGCACAGTTTACGGAACGCAGTTCCACCCCGAAAAAAGCGGCGATGTAGGAATGAAGATCCTTAAGGCGTTCTGTGAAATGAAATAACAAGGGTTTAAAAATGAAATATTTCAGAATACATTCGGCAGATATAGCATACACGACAAAACAGCCGAGAGGTCTGTTTGTCGCAGTATGGAAGCTTGTTGAAGCAGGCGTTATGACGGAAGCGGAAGAAAAAGAGTATTGGAAAAACAGAGAGTACTTTGAAAAAGAGCTTCCGGTGCCGCCTTTTTATGCGGACGGCAATCCCGACAATGCAGTAACGTGGTTCAAAGACAACGAATTCGGCAAGCGGATATACGATCAAATGACTTTCTACAGAGATATGGCAAAGAAATACGGAGTGACACTGTACATATCGGAATGTGACAGTGCTCCCGGAGAAGTTGTTTATGAGGACGATTATCAGATAGCGGTGAAAAACACGCCCGATAACGCCGAAATAAAAACTTCGGAAATATCACTGTAAACGATTACAACAAGGAGGAAAATCAAGTTGAACATTTTCCCGGCAATAGATCTTATAGACGGCTGCGCAGTGCGCCTTTTCAAGGGCGATTATGCGCAGAAGACCGTTTACAGCAGTTCTCCCGTTGACGTCGCAAAGTCGTTCGTTGAGGCGGGAGCGGAGTATATACATATAGTTGATCTCGACGGCGCAAAGGACGGTTCCAATGCGAATATCGAAACGGTTCGTTCCATCGTTAAGGAAAGCGGACTGAAAGCCGAGATAGGCGGCGGCATTCGCTCCAAAGAGGCTATCGAGAAGTATCTCGATCTCGGTGTTATGCGAGTTATCCTCGGAACGGCAGCCGTTACGGACGAAGAATTTCTTATTTCAAGCGTTAAAGAGTACGGCGAAAAAGTCGCTGTCGGAGTTGATATCAAGGACGGCTTCGTTGCTATAAAGGGCTGGACGGAGACTTCAAAGCTCGGTTGCTTTGAGTTTTGTGAAAAGCTTGAAAAGATCGGCGTAAAGACAGTTATCTGCACCGATATCTCAAAGGACGGCGTTATGTCCGGAACGAATATAGAGCTTTATAAGCAGCTTTCCGAGAAATTCTCGATGGATATCGTAGCTTCCGGCGGCGTTTCAAGCATCGAAAACGTAAAAACGCTTGCAGCTATGAATATGTACGGCGCTATTCTCGGCAAGGCGCTTTATACGGGCGCAGTCGATCTTTCCGAAGCAATAAAGGCAGCGAGGTGAGAGCATGATCACAAAAAGAATTATCCCTTGTCTCGATGTCCGTGACGGCAGAGTAGTAAAGGGCGTGAACTTTCTCGGTATCAAGGACGTTTCGTCTCCCGTAGAGCTTGCAAAGTTCTACTCCGATTCGGGTGCAGACGAGCTGGTTTTTTATGATATAACAGCATCGGCAGAGGGCAGAGCGCTTTTTACCGATATCCTCGTTGAGGCGGCAAGAACGGTGTTCATTCCGCTTACGGTAGGCGGCGGCATCAACACGGTAGACGATTTCGACCGTGTTCTTAAGTGCGGTGCAGATAAGGTAAGCGTAAATTCGGGCGCTATCAGAAATCCCGATCTTATCTCTGCGGCGGCGCAGAGATACGGCGACCAGTGCGTAGTTTTGTCTGTTGACGCAAAGCGTGTTGACGGCAGCTTCCATGTGTTCGCAAAGGGCGGCAGAGAGGATACGGGCATCGACGCTATCGAGTGGATAAAAAGAGGTCAGCAGTCGGGTGCAGGCGAGATAGTTCTCAACTCCATCGACACAGACGGCGTGAAAAACGGCTTTGATCTTGAAATGCTCGGCGCTGTATGCGACATCGCAGAAGTTCCGGTTATCGCATCGGGCGGCGCAGGCTGTATCGATCACTTTACGGAGCTTTTCAAGGCTCTGCCGAAGGTAGACGCAGGTCTTGCCGCATCTATTTTCCATTTCGGTGAGGTAGAGATAAAGCAGCTCAAAAAAGAGCTTGATAAAAACGGCATCAACGTGAGAATATAACGGAGACAAAAGAGAGGGAAAACAAATGATTAATATAGATGAGCTTAAATTTGACGATAAGGGTCTTATCCCGGCAGTTGTTGTAGACGCAGTGAGCAAGAAAGTTCTCACAGTTGCATACATGAACAGAGAGAGCCTTGAGATCTCGATGAAAGAGGGCAGAACCTGCTTCTGGTCACGTTCACGTCAGGAACTCTGGCGCAAGGGCGAAACGTCCGGCAATGTTCAGCACATCGTGAACATTCAGACAGACTGCGACCATGACGCACTTACTGTTTACGTTCTCAAAGACGGCCCTGCATGCCACCTCGGAACAGATTCCTGCTTTAACGATGATGTTTACGTAAGCGACACGCTCAGCGCATTCTCGCTTGAGGGACTTATGGAAATGCTCGTCGGCAGAAAGAAAGAGATGAAGGAAGGCTCTTACACAAGCTACCTGTTTGAAAAGGGTATCGACAAAATCCTCAAAAAGGTGGGCGAGGAGAGCACAGAGGTCATTATCGCAGCGAAGGACAACGACAAGAAAGAGACTATCTACGAGATCGCTGACCTTACTTATCATGTAATGGTAATGATGATCGAGATGGGCATTTCCATAGACGATGTTATGAAGGAGCTTGCTTCCCGTCACGTTATCGACCACAAGGTAAAGCAGGAGAAGATGGCTTCGGATAATGATGATAAATAATCATTAAAAAGTTAAGAAAGGCACAGCCAAAAGTTTTTTGCGCAGCTTTTTTTCAAAAAAGCTGCCGGGGTGCAGGGGTGGAACCCCTGCAAAAGCAGAAATTTGAATTAAAGTATAAATAATAAAAAAACAAGCGTGCGCAGCACCAAAAAGAATAATCGGCGTTACAGATACAGCAGGCACGAGGCGAAGCCAATGTGCCGGGCGGCAACTTACTTTTGCTGAGTGGCAAAAGTAAGCAAAAACGCTCTTAAGGGGGACGCAGAGCCTGTTTTTGTGCGATGGGCAGGGAAATTTACGCAAACGACGTACCCTTTAACAATCCCCTCGAACTTTAATGTGAATAGAAGCATGCCTCCGGCGGCCAAAGGCTCTGCCTTTGGAAACCGCAAGCCTTTTGAAAAAGGCTTGGCGAAAACTTTACGCTGTGCGCCTTATTATTTTTTCGACAAGCTGAGACGGAACCCGGTCTAACCGAGTTCCGTCTTTTTAATCAGAATTATTTCCTGCTCGCAATTATCTCTTCAAGCTGCTTCTTTGTAAAGCGGTAGTTCTTGTTGCAGAAGTGGCAGTTTGCTCTTGCATAGCCTTTTTCGTTTGCCAGATCTCTTATCTCGTCGTCTTTGAGCTTTAAGAAAGCGTTTATAACACGCTCTCTGCTGCAATTGCAGACGTAGCCGATCTCCTGCTCGTCAAGAAGCTCTACGTCAAAGCCGTCAAGAGCTGTCTTTACCATGTCCATCAGGCTCATGCCCTTTGCAAGCATCGTTGTAACAGGTTCAAGCTTTTTAACGTTTTCTTCAAGCTTGTTTATCGTCTCTTCCGTAGCGCCGGGAAGAAGCTGAATAAGCAGACCGCCTGCAAGCATGACCTCGCCGTCCTCTTTATTCACAAGAACGCCGAGAGCGCAAACGGTGGGAACCTGCTCGCTTGTTGCGTAGTAGCTTGTGATATCCTCGGCGATCTCGCCCGAAACGAGCGGACAAACGCCGATGTACGGCTCGCCGGAGCCATAGTCACGAAGTACGTTTATAACGCCGTCTTTGCCGACTGCTTTGCCGACATTGATCTTGCCGTTTGCGTGATACTCCGTCTCTACTCCGGGATTTTCAACATATCCTCGGCAGTTGCCCTTGCTGTCGGAAACTGCGACAACTGCACCGAGAGGGCCGTCGCCCTTGATGCGCAGCGTAACGGAAGCTTCCTTTTGCTTGAGCATAACGCCCATGATGGAGGAAGCAGTGAGCAGTCTGCCGAGAGCGGCAGTAGCGGCGTTCGATGTGTGATGAAGCTTCTTGCCCATATGAGCAATTCCCGTCGTATCGGCTGCTATAGCCATTATCGCACCGTCGGAAGTAATGCAGCGGATAAGCTTATCGGGCTTCTGCGGTGTTCCCTCCGGCGCATAAATTTCGGAAACATTGTTTTCCATGCTGTTCTTTTCCTTTCAAAACCTTTTTTAATGTGGAAAGTGGAATTTGGAATGTTGAATTGCGGAACTCCACTTCGTGGAGTTGTTTTATTATTGACAATTAATACAAAACCAAGCACGAAGTGATTCATCAATTCCACTTTCCACTTTCAACATTCCACATTCATTTTTTAGCGGCTGCGATCGTAAGTCTCTGCGAATCATCGTTTGGTGTATTGAATGTGAAATCGTCGTATACATCAAGCACCTCGAATCCTGCATTTGAGAGAAGCTCTTTTACCTCATCAAGCGGATAGGCGTATTCACGAAAGCTTTCGCTTTCACGAATGTAAACGTCGTCTTCGGGGGCAAAAAAGTCAAGCTCTATCTTAACGGAGCAGTCTTTTTCCCTGTATGTATTGCGCCACACGAGAAATACCTCGTCTGTATCGTAGACGAACGTGTTATTGCCCAGTATATGTTCGTGCTTGTAGGGCGTGTTTACATCAAAGATGAACATACCGCCCTGTGACAAATGCCCGCAGACTTTTTCTACAGCCTTTTTGAATTCGCTTTTGCCCTTAAGATGGCTCAGGCTGTCAAGTGTGCAAACGCATGTGTCGATCTCGCCCCAGAGCGAAAGCGACTGCATTTTCTGGCGGATAAACATGATGTCGAGCTCTTCTTCGGCAGCTTTCATCTGTGCCTGAGTCAGCATGTCGGCAGACATGTCCGCTCCGAAAACATCTACACCACGCTTTTTCAGTTCTATGGCAAGAGAACCCGTACCGCAGGCAAGATCGAGCGTGACACCCGGCTCGTGATCGTGCCTTTTCATGATCTCGCAAAGGTAGTCCGCCTTTGCACCGTAATCAACGTCACGGGTAAGCCCGTCGTAGAACTCGGCAAAAACACCGTAAGCCATTACTCTTTCTCCTCGGAATCAAGAGCTTTGAGTCTGTCGAAAACGAGTGAGTAGCCGTCGCAGCTTGTGTAGTTGAGCGAACGGTTAACACGGCTGATAGTTGCCGTAGATGCGCTCGTTTTTGCAACGATCTCGCTGTAGACCGTGTTCTCGCTCAGAAGCTTTGCGACCATAAGTCTTCTTGACATAGCGTTAAGCTCCGGGATCGTGCAGAGATCCTCAAAAAAGCGGCGGCATTCTTCGGGTGTTTCAAGTGTTGAGATCGCCTTAAAAAGATAAACCAGATTTTCTTCGTCCATTTTAGCATTCATAATAGCCATTCTCCTTGTAAAATATTGGATAAATACCCTCGTATGTTACATATATTAAAGTGTTAAACTACAATTTTATTTTATCACAAACTAAAGCAAAAGTAAAGAGGTTTCTTAAAAATACATTATTTTTAATGTATAAAAAAACCATAATAAAAGAATGCCGGAAACTATTGATCTGTGGCGGAAAGTAAAGGCAAAACCGCACAAATGCAGTGACGAAGATGACGGTGCGGATCTCCGGCGGAGATCCAATGTTAACAACTTAAGACTGAAAACTGAAGAATGAATAATAGTGGAAAATCGCTTCGCTCTTTTTATTGTATTTAAGTTTTTTGAACTTTTTCCATAAAAACAAGTGCGCAGCACTTCCTGCTGTTGCCTTGCGGCAACGTCTGCCACCGGCAGACCGCACCCTGCGGTCGTTTCGTGCAACCTGCCTGAAAATCTGACGGCGCAATATGGACACTCGATTTAATCAGTGCCTCCTTAAGTTGTTGACATTGGGCGGAGATCCGCACCCCTCATGCTTTTGGAAAAGGCTTGGCGAAAACTTTCGGATAAGTTTTTTCTGTTTACTGCATTATTACAGGCTGCAGCTGTCTGCCTTGCAGCGCCGCCTCTATCGTATCGGGTATTTTTTTGAAATCCGCAGCAAGCGACGACGGTTTCTTTTTGTGATCGTCCTGCGAAAGCGGAACGAAATATACATTCTTCCTGTTCATCATGTATCCTATGTTTTTGGCGTTTGCGCCCAGAGCGTCGTTCGTTGACAGCGCTATCACAACGGGGCGCAGGATGCGCAGGTGCGACTTTGCCGCCATCGTAACGCTTGTGTCGGTTATGCCTGCCGTAAGCTTTGCAAGCGTGTTGCCCGTACAGGGCGCAATAAGCAGCACGTCGCACATCTCTTTCGGTCCTATAGGCTCTGCGTCGGGGATAGTCGAGATCACACGCTTTCCCGTGATCTCCTCTATATTTGCAACGATATCACGAGCCTTCCCGAAGCGTGTGTCGTAGGTGCAGGCGTTTTCCGACATTATCGGCACGATGTCGTACCCGTCGCTTACAAGCCCTTTGAGTGTTTCGATCGCCTTTGAAAAAGTGCAGTAAGAGCCGCACATCGCAAAGCCGACTGTTGTTTTTTTCATTGTTTCACCTCCGTAGCAGTTTTCATCTGTGTTTATTTATCGTATCGTAAATGATATCCGCCGCAGCCTTTGAAGACAGTTTTCCCGGCAGACCGGAAGCCTGAACGAACCTGACGGTAAGCCCGTCGAATGAAGCTTTTTCCGCACCGAACGGCGGTGATGCAAGCTCGATATATGAGCAGTCCTTTTTGCAGATACCGGTAAGCGTTTCACGGGTGAATACCGTGTGGGGTACGGTGTTGAAAATGAAGTCGTACGTCCCGCTGCTTTTTATCTTACCGATATTGACGGCGGTATATCCGAGCGCAGTTATCCAGGCAAGATCGGTGTCTTTTCGTGCGCTGACAAAAACATCACAGCCGACTGCCGAAAGATATTTTGCAAGCACCTTGCCGATCCTGCCAAAGCCCGAAACGAGACAACGGCTGCCGAAAAGTGAGCACGGGCTTTCATTGATCGCTGCCGCCAGAGCGCCCTCTGCCGTTAAAACTGCATTTGCAATACATAAAGCTTCGTCTTTTGAGTAGTCGAAAACGAGATCTTTTGAAAGTCCTGTCATTTTTATGAGCTTTTCCGAATCAGACGTGTATATCCGTTTGCCCGAAAAAAGCTTTCCAAGCTCCTTGTCAAGCAAAATCGAAATGTCGGAAAGAGGCGTGTTTACCGTTTTGCCGTCTCGTGTGAGCGGCATGGGCAGTATCACCGAGCCGCATTTTAAAACGGCTGTATCAAGCATTGCGTAATCCTGCTGCGCTGAGTCACACTTTTCAAGCGCATAATAAGTGACGAACGAGCCGCTGTCTATAAGGCGCTGTCCGAGATATGCCTGCCGTTTGTCGCCGCCGATGATGCAAAATCTATCCATAACTCCTACCTCCCGATAATTCATAATATGAAAGCTGAGTATTGAATGTGAGAGGGATTTTTAGTATAATTGAAGAAAGAGAACGGGGAAGGTAAAATTGAAAATTGCGGATTGCTCGCTGCGCTCGCTTTTTTAATGTGGAATGTGGAAAGTGGAATGGCGATTGGCGGAAGCACTTCGTGCTTGATTTAATCAGTGTCTCCTTAAAACTTATCTTCCGGCAACGAATAAAAGTATGAGATCATGAAAACTAATACAAATCCAACTCGCCGCAGGCGAGTTCCTTCATTCCACACTCCACTTTCCACATTCCACATTCAAAACGTTAATAAAAAAGGCGAACGCAGTGAGTGTGCTTGCGCAGCTTTCCGTTTTCAATTTTCAATTTGACAATATTTTTTTAAAGTATCGAAAGTGGGAGATATAAATGTTCCGGATATTTATTCCGAAGTTTTACAGTGATTTTAACTGCATAGCCGATGCTTGTCCCGATACGTGCTGCAAGGATTGGGATATCGTTGTCGATGACGAAACGCTGGAGTTTTACCGTTCTTCGGGCGACGAAAAGCTTGTGAATGCTTTGAAGACCGACTCCGACGGCGATGTTATACTTGACTTTGACAGCGGCGTTTGTCCGCATCTGAAAGACGGGCTTTGCTCCGTTCAGACAAAGTACGGCGGCGATAAGCTTTGCGAAACATGCCGCACCTTTCCGAGAATCACGCAGGATTATACTGTGTTCGAGGAGAGACTTCTGACTCTTGCCTGTCCCGAGGCGGCACGCCTTATGATCATCGAAGAACCCGATTTCGGTTTTCTGTCGGAAAAAAGAGAAGTATCGGGCGACAGCGGCTACGACAACGAGTTCATGCATTTTCTTCTTGCTGCCCGTGAGATGACAGCAGAGATAATAAAGAAAGACGCTTCGTTTGAAAAGATGTCGGAAGAGCTTTTTGCGTTTACACGAGATGTGCAGTCGCTTGTTGACGACGAAGTGTTCGATATCACGGAGCTTTTACGGCTTGACAGATCAGATAAGCGCCTGCCGGAGCGTGATGATGTTTTTGATATCCACCGTGATATGGACGTGATGGATAAGAATTATCTTACCCTGATCGAAGCGTGCAGGAACGATAAAATGCCCGCCGAAATAAACGGCGAGCTGAAACGCTTGTTTTTATACTATATCGCACGGTATTATCTGACTGCTGTTGCAAGCTACGACATTATCACCACGGTAATAAGAGCATACTGTGCCGCCGTTGTATGCGGTGCGCTGATCTCTTTTACAAAAGCAGAAAACGACAGCGCTGCCCGTGCGGTGATCTATCAGAAGTATTCAAAAGAAATAGAACATTCCGACGAAAACGAAGAGATATTCCGGAGGCTTGACATATGAATGATACATTTAAAAGAGCTATCGTACTGACAGATATTTCGGGGCTTGGCAATTGTTCGGGAGCGGCGAATATCGCTGTGTTATCTCATTTCGGCGTAGAGCCGTGCCTGCTGCCCACCGCTGTTTTGTCGGCACAGACAGGCTTTAAGGATTACACCGTTGCGCTGCTTGACGAGAGCTTTGAGCAGGAGTGCGAGTCTATCTGCAATATAGACCCCCACGCCGATGCAGTATATATGGGCTTTATAGTGAGCCTGCGCCAGTGCAAAGCGGCGAAAAGGCTTATTGACTACTACCGCACCAAAGGCGCAAAGATCGTAGTTGACACGATCGTAGGAGACAGGGGAGAGCGCTTTTCGTTCATCAACGATGAGATATTTGATGAGATAATAACTATCGCAAAGAGCGCAGACGTTATCACTCCGAATATTACGGAGCTATGCCTGCTCACAGGCGAGGACTATAAAACGCTGCTGTCTCTTGAAGAAAAGGCTGCCATTGCACGCATAGAGACGCTTTGCCGCAACTTTATAGGCGACACGGAACAGACGGTCATAGTAACCGGCTTTGAAAGCGGTGATGATATCGCAAACATATCGGTAACGAAGCAAAGTACCGATATTTACCGTGCGAAGCGTTACGGCGGCAGCTTAAGCGGCACGGGGGATATTTTCACGTCGTTCATCTGCGCCGCGCTTGCTAACGGAGAAAGCATAGGTGAAGCCGCAAAGCGTGCAGGAGAGTTCATCTCGAACGCTGCAAAGCAATTGCAGGGAGAGAACATGGACAGAAACTACGGAGTGCCGTTTCAGAAGTTTTTGGGTTGAATGGTTTTCGCCAAGCTTTTTTCAAAAGGCTTGCGGTGTGCAGGGGGTGCGTGTATACTCAATGTCAACAACTTAAGAAATTTTGCCTGATATAACCCCTCAGACGGCTGCGCCGCCAGCTCCCCTTTCAGGGGAGCCAGCCAACTTTTAATAAAACAAAAGCCTCTCCTGAAAGGGAGCCGAGACGGTGGCACGCCGTAGGCGTGACGGAGGGGTTAATATATAAAGTGGCAAATACTATTTACTTTGTTTTATTCCTTAAGTTGTTGACATTGCGTGTATACTGTCAATATCAACACCTTAAGACTGAATAATAGCGTAACGTTTTGTGGTTACTCTTTTTATTATAAAAAAGTGTGCAGCACTTACGATTAAAAGATCGGGCGGCTGTATATATGCTAACAAAACAGATTGCTTAAAAAAACAAGATCAGACCTGAAAAAACAAGAGGCGGCTGCCGTGCAGCCAACAACGTATCAACAAGATGGCAACAACGAGCTAACAATGATCTAACAAAGTGCCAACAACGCACTAACAATATCCCTTTCATTATAATAGAAGAAGGAGAAGAAAGAGAAGAAGTATAAGAAAGAGAAGAAAGAGAAGAAGGGATCTTCAGGGCTTGAAACAAGAGAGAATGATCGTTTGATTTTACGCTTATAGCTTCTGCGCAGCAAAAACAGAGGACAGCGTTACGCTGTCCTCTGTCATTTCATTATTTCCGTTCTGATACGGCGAAGTGAATTACTCTTCGTCCTTCTTCTTGGAAGCAACTTCTACTGCTGCTGCAGCTGCTGCGATGGAAGCCATAACAACTGCGAGCGGAAGAACAGATGTGTCACCTGTCTTAGGAGACTTGTCAGCCTTGCTGGAAGCTGCCTTGCTGGAAGCTGCTTTGCTCGATGCAGCCTTGCTGGATGCTGCCTTGCTGGACTCGTCCTTCTTGGACTCTGTCTTGCTGGAAGCCTCGTCCTTTGTAGCAACGTTTGTGTCGGAATCGGAATCTGTGTCTGTTGCTGTAGCTGTAACAGCTGTGCCGTCTGCAACTGCCTCATCAGCGTAAGCCGGAGCTGCTGCAAATGCTGTCATAGCGCCTGCGAGTGCGAGTGTCAAAAGGATAGAAGCGATCTTTTTCATAATAATAAAACCTCCATGTAGTTGTGCATATGTCACGAACGATATGCCTTATCTTTGTGTATTTATTCTAACACAATGTGATCGATTTGTAAAGTAACAAAATTGACAGAACGATTGCAAGCTTTTTACGATAAATATAAACAATTTGTAAAAATCTGCGTTTTACTTGAAGAAAGCTTCGTTTTATGATATCATATACAGTGAGATTCTATCGGAAAACAAAACGGGGTGTGAGTATTGGCGGATACGTTTGAATATAAAAGATTCAGTGATGAGAATAACTACATAAAGCTCTGTGCCGAGGTAATGGCGGTAAGGGCAAGAGGCGACAAGCCGATGGCGTGCATCAGAACTTACGGCTGTCAGCAGAACGTTGCCGACAGCGAAAAGATAAAGGGCATGCTTTCCGGGATGGGCTTCGGCTTTACGGAAGAAGCAGAGGACGCAGACTTTATCCTATTTAATACATGCGCCGTAAGAGAGCATGCTGAGGACAGAGTTTTCGGCAATGTGGGCGCTCTGAAAAATATCAAGCGCCGCCATCCGTCCGTTACGATCGGACTGTGCGGCTGTATGATGGAGCAAAAGCACGTAACGGAACGCCTTTACAAGAGCTTTCCGTTTGTGAACCTTGTTTTCGGAACACATTCGCTCCATCACTTTCCCGAGCTTTTCTATAATACGATAACTTACGGCGGCCGTGTTTACGAAACGGGCGTTGACGACAAGACAGTAGTCGAGGGTATCCCCACGAGACGAGACGGCGAGTTCAAGGGCTGGCTGCCGATAATGTACGGCTGCAACAACTTCTGCACGTACTGTATCGTTCCCTACACAAGAGGCCGTGAGCGCAGCCGGAAGTTCGAGGACGTTATAAACGAAGCACGTCAGATGATAGAGAGCGGCTACAAGGAGATAACGCTTCTCGGTCAGAACGTAAACTCTTACGGCAAGAACCTTGAAGAAAAGCATACGTTCGCAGAGCTTCTTTCCAAGATAGACAAGATTGACGGAGACTACATTCTCCGCTTCATGACGTCGCACCCGAAGGACTGCTCAAAGGAGCTTATAGATGTGATCGCATCGAGCCGTCATATTTCGACTCATCTTCATCTGCCGTTCCAGTCCGGCAGCGACAGAGTGCTCAAAGCGATGAACAGAAGCTACAACAGAGAGAAATATCTCGACATAATAAACTACGCAAAGGAAAAGATACCGAACGTATCGCTCACAAGCGACGTTATAGTAGGTTTCCCCGGCGAGACATACGAAGAGTTCCTTGAGACTGTATCACTTGTAAAAGAGGTGGAGTTCACTTCGCTCTTTACATTTATATATTCCCCGAGAGAGGGAACGCCTGCCGCAAAAATGGACGATCCGTTTACTGCCGAGGAAAAGTCAAAGTGGTTTTCGGAGCTTCTTAAAGTTCAGGAAGAGATAGCGGCAAAACGCTGCGCCTCAATGGTAGGTCAGACGGTGCGTGTGCTCGTAGAGGGAGCAGCCTCAAAGGAAGGCGTTCTCACATCAAGAACGAGCGGCAACATCATAGTGGACTTTGAAGGCGACGATTCGCTCATAGGCAAGTTTGTCAATGTCGAAGTAACGCAGGCGAGAAACTGGATACTGAAAGGAAAACTCGCCGATTAAATTGAAAATGGAAAATTGAAAATGGAAAATTAAGGAAATCTGCTTCGCTGATTTGATCATATTTTTTTCGTTTTCTGAAAGATATATACGGCCATGCAAAAAGCTTGAGTTCCTGATATACTACTATAAAAACAGGAGCGCAGCGACTCCGCAATTTTCCATTTTCCATTTTCAATTTTCCATTTAATAATATTGTGCTAAAACAAAATCAATTATAATATAGAATGAGGTTTATAAAATGGAGGATATAGTAACTCTTGCACGAAAGCTTGGAAGTGCTTTGCAGCAGGACGAGGATTACATCAATATGCGCACGGCGGAGCAGGAGTGCGAGGCTAACGACGCACTTTCCGTGCTTATCGAGGCATACAACACAAAGCGCATGAAGATAAACGTTGAAGCGTCTAAAACAGACCGTGACGACGAAAAGATGCAGGCTCTCAACAAAGAGATGAGAGAGATCTACGCCGCAGTTATGGGTCATGACAGCATGAAGAGATACAACTCGGCAAAGCAGGTCTTTGAAGAGAAGCTCAACAAGGTGCTCGGAATAATCAACAACAGCGCAATGGGCGAGGATCCCGAAACAACGGAGCCGCTTTCCGCAACAGCCAAATGCTCCGGCAACTGCGCCTCCTGCTCGGGATGCTGATCTTAATTGACAATTGACAATGGATAATTGACAATTAATGAGTCGCTTCGCTCCTGTTTTTTATATTAGTGTTTTTGATATTACGCTATATCTGCAGCCGAAAAACTAATACAAAACAAGCACGAAGTGCTTCCGCAATTGTCCATTGTCAACTGTCAATTGTCAATTGATAAGTCGCTTCAGCACGAAGTGCTTCCGCAATTGTCCATTGTCAACTGTCAATTGTCAATTGATAAGTCGCTTTGCTCCTGTTTTTTATATTAGTTTTTTTGATATTACGCTATATTTGCAGCCGAAAAAATAATACAAAACAAGCACGAAGTGCTTCCGCAATTGTCCATTGTCAACTGTCAATTGTCAATTAAAAAAATGTTTTCAATCTTTAAAGATAAATAAAAAACCTGATCGGGGGTCGAAAAAATGGCGGAGCTTTCGCCTATGATGAAACAATATTTTGAGATCAAAGAGCGAAACAAAGACAGCATACTGTTTTTCAGGCTCGGCGATTTTTACGAAATGTTTTTTGACGATGCGATACTTGCATCGAAAGAGCTTGACCTCACCTTAACGGGCCGTGACTGCGGCAGGGAGGAGCGTGCGCCGATGTGCGGCGTTCCGTTTCACAGCTACGAGCAGTACGCCGCAAAGCTTGTGTCTAAGGGCTACAAGGTGGCTATATGCGAGCAGACGGAAGACCCCGCTCTTGCAAAAGGTCTTGTCAAGCGTGACGTTATAAGAGTGATAACGGCAGGCACGGTGCTTGAAGACTCCATGCTCGACGAATCACGAAACAATTTTATCTGCTCGCTTTTTACCGAGGGCAAAAAGCATTACGCAGTTTTCTGCGATATATCAACAGGCGAGCTTTACTGCGCCGATATCGACGTAAGCCCGGAGTGTACGGCGCTTAGAAGCGAGCTTTCACGCTACGAGCCGAGCGAGATACTCATAGGCGGCGAGGTCGAAAAAATGAAGGCTGTAGTGCCTTTCCTGCGTGACAAGCTCAACTCGACGGTCGAGATGCTTTTAGACGAATACTTCGATCACGAAACGGCCGAAAAAACTGTCTGCGAACAGTTCGGCAAAACGCTCGAACAGCTTTCTCTTGAAGGAAGACCGGGCGGCGTTCGTGCCATAGGCGCTTTACTGAGATATCTTCAAGAAACTCAGCGCACGGGCCTTGAACGGATAAGAAGCATTGAGACTTACGAAGACAACCGCTTCATGCACCTCGATTTCAACACGAAGCGAAACCTGGAGCTTACCGAAACGATGCGCTCCAAGGAGAAAAAAGGCTCGCTTCTTTGGGTGCTTGACAGCACGAAAACCCCGATGGGTCACAGGCTCATAAGACGATGGATAGAGCAGCCGCTCATGAGCTGCGCCGCAATTATCAGGCGGCAGAATGCAGTTGAAGAGCTTGTTAAGGACGCTCCCGCAAGGGGCGAATCTGTAAGATGTCTTTCCGGAATACCCGATCTTGAAAGACTGATGACGAGAGTTGTCTACGGTTCGGCTAACGCAAGAGACTTAAAAGCCTTGCAGTATGCGCTTGAAAAGCTGCCCGAGCTGAAAGATGCGATAAAGGACGCCTCATCTACGGAGCTTAAACGCATTTACGAAGAAACAGACGTCTGCAACGATATAAAGGAGCTTATCGACAGCTCGATAGACGACGAGCCGCCGTTTACGGTGCGTGAGGGCGGCATGATAAAGCACGGCTACAGCGAAGAGCTTGACGTTTTAAAGGGCGACATGACAGATTCAACGGGCGTGCTTGCAGGGCTTGAAGCGAGAACGAGAGAGGAAACGGGCATACCGAAGCTCAAAGTCGGCTACAACAGAGTGTTCGGCTACTACCTTGAAGTTTCAAATTCCTACAGATCGCTCGTGCCCGATACATTCATAAGAAAGCAGACGCTTGCAAACTGTGAGCGCTACATAACGCCGGAGCTTAAAGAGCTTGAAGGCAGGATACTCGGTGCAAAGGACAGAGCCGTGGCGCTTGAATACGAGCTTTTTGTAAAGGTTCGTCAGACCGTTTCGGAGTCTATCGACAGGATTCAGAAAACGGCGCAGGCGATAGCAAGGCTCGACGTTCTTGCAAGCTTTGCCGAAACTGCAGTTGATATGCGCTACTGCCGCCCCGATGTTAATTTAAGCGGCGAGATAGTGATAAAAAACGGCAGGCACCCCGTTGTTGAAAAGCTTTTAAACGGCGCTCCGTTCGTACCGAACGATGTTTTGCTCGACGGCGAAAGAAACAGAGCGGCGATAATCACAGGCCCTAATATGGCGGGTAAATCGACGTTCATGAGGCAAACGGCGCTCATCGTTCTGATGGCGCAGACAGGCTCGTTCGTTCCTGCCGACAGCGCATCTGTTTCGATCACGGACGCTGTGTACACAAGAGTAGGCGCAAGCGACGACCTTGCAAACGGTCAGTCTACATTCATGGTAGAGATGAACGAGGTGGCTGAGATACTCAAAAATGCAACGTCACAAAGCCTGCTGATTCTTGACGAGATAGGCAGAGGAACATCGACTTTTGACGGCATGAGCATCGCAAGGGCAGTGTTAGAATATGCCGCCGACAAGAAGAAGCTCGGCGCCAAGACGCTTTTTGCAACGCACTATCACGAGCTTACAGTGCTTGAAGATCTGCTCGACGGTGTTAAGAACTACAACATAGCCGTAAAAAAGCGTGGCGACGACATAACGTTTTTGCGGCGCATCGTTCCGGGAGGAGCAGACGACAGCTACGGCATAGAGGTAGCAAAGCTTGCAGGACTTCCCGAAGCCGTGATAAGCAGGGCAAAGGTAGTTTTAAAAGAGCTTGAAAGCGGCAGAACATCACAGCCGCCCCAAAAGCAGAAGAAGGAAGTAACGGATAAGCAGGATGATATGATCTCGCTTATACCGATGGGCAATTCAAAGATAGAGGAGCTTGTTCGCTCAATAGACATAAACACGCTCACTCCCGTTGAAGCGCTCAATAAATTATACGAACTGAAAACTATGTGTGAATAAGGGTGATCTATAATGATAGCAAATGAATACACCGTAACAAAAGATCTGTATCTTACATGGTACAAAGAAGGCAGAAAAAAAGGCTTGCAGCTCAAGATCTCGATAATGTGGGTAGTTATCCTCGTTTTACTTCTTGCAGCTACTATCGTTTACGCAGTTTCTCCCCATTCCGGAGACACACGCCCCTGGCTTGCGATAGAGGGAGCGTTCATGATCTACAGCGTCTACCATCTCTTTTTCAGACGCAAGATCGCCGCAGGCGATATGTATGACAAGATGGCAGCGCAGCTTGGCGAGAACTGGACAAAGACCGTAGTTTTTGAAGAGGACGGCATCCACACTATCGAAGGCAATTTTGAAGTGAAATATCCGTACACCGAGATCGAATCGGTAAGAAGCGAAGGCGACGAGATCTCTATCGAAACAGACACGAAGTTCGTCATCAGAGCATACAAAGACAAATTCGTATCGGGCGACTACGCAAAATTTGCAAGATTCATCGAGAGCAAAGTAGTCAACAGATGCTTCCTGAATTAATTGACAATTGACAATGGACAATGGACAATTGCGGAAGCACTTCGTGCTTGCTTTTTGTTAATGTGGAATGTGGAAAGTGGAGTGTGGAATGGCGGAACTCGCCTGCGGCGAGTTGGATTATATCGGTTCTTACAAAAAATGCTTTATTCGCTGTCAGGAGATAAGCATTAATACTTGATAACCAAAGTAAAAAAACAAGCATAAAGTGCTTTATTCTTTCCACTTTCAGCTTTCCACATTAAAAACAGGAGCGAAGCGACTCCGAAATTGTCAATTATCAATTGTCAATTTTCAATTTTCAAACGTTCCACACTCGAAAAAAAGGGGGGAATATCATGGGCAGGATCAATGTGCTGGAAAAGCATCTGGCGGAGCTTATTGCTGCGGGAGAGGTCGTTGAGAGACCGTCTTCGGCGATAAAGGAGCTTGTTGAAAACTCAATAGACTCGGGCGCTTCTGCTGTTACTGTAGAGATACAAAACGGCGGAAAAACTATGATGCGCATCACCGACAACGGCAGCGGCATTCTGCGTGACGATATCAGAAACGCCTTCAAACGCCATGCGACGAGTAAAGTCAGTGTTCAGACAGACCTTGACGCTATAGCTACGCTCGGATTCCGAGGAGAAGCGCTTGCTTCGGTGTGCGCCGTTGCAAAAGTAGAGGTGCTCACAAAAGCCCGTGAAGAAGACGTCGGCACTCACTATATCATCGAGGGCGGCGACGAAAAGCTTCTTGAAGATGCAGGCTGCCCCGACGGTACGACTATCATCGTGCGTGATCTGTTCTACAACACCCCCGCACGGTCGAAGTATCTCAAAAGCGACAGAAACGAAAGCCTTGCTGCCGCTAACATAGTCGATAAGATCGCTCTTTCTCACAGCGAGGTCGCTTTTACATTTATAAAAGACAACAACAGAACGCTTACAACTTCCGGCGACGGGATAGAGAAAAACTGTATCTACTCCGTTATTGGGCGTGAGTTTTCAAACGCCTGCATACCCGTTGACTATGAGCTCAACGGCATAAAGGTCAGGGGTTATGTCACAAAGCCGCAGGCTGCAAGAGCGTCGAGAGCGATGCAGAATTTCTTTATAAACGGACGTTTCGTCAAAACAAGAACTGCAATGGCGGCGCTTGAAGAAGCCTGCAAGGGCATGGTAATGGTCGGTAAATATCCCGGCTGTGTTCTGCACCTTGAAATACCGCTCGACAGAGTAGATGTAAACGTTCACCCTGCAAAGATAGAAGTCCGCTTCGCCGAGGAAAGACCCGTTTTCGAGGCTGTTTATCACGGCGTAAAGACTGCTCTCGTTAAGGGCGACACGGTAAAGCAGTTCAAAACGGAGCAGCCTAAGGCGGCAGAGCTTATCGACCGTTCCGTTGTTCAGAAGCCTTTTACGTTCTCGCAGAAAGAGGTCGAAAGAGCGAATACTTCATACGTAAAAACAGCGCCCGACAGAAAGGCAGTCGGCGTTTATCACAAGATGATAGACGAAGCTGTGAAAGCTCCCGAACCTTCAAAAAAAGATTCGGTCGTAACGCTTCATGATCCGATGCCTGCGCCAGTAAAGGAATACGTCGAGAGGACATTCCCGAAAACGAGCGGAGTGAGCATCGACATTACGGCAGACGAAGAAACGGCGCTCGGCATAAAGCAAGAAGCAAAGGAGCCGATCGAGCCGAAGCCTGTTGAAGAAGAGAAGACGGAAGAGGCAAACGAAATAATTGAAACAAACGAAACGCCCTCCGTGATAACCCGGTTTGAAGAAAAAACGCAGGAAAACCCTGTGACAGCGCAGAAACAGGACGAACAGGAAGAAGCTTCCGAAGCGCCTGTGATCGAATCTGCAAAGCAGCAAAGCACCGCCGAAGAGAAAGTATCGGAGATCATTTCGGATGACAACGATATTGCTCCGATAACCGATATATCGGGGGAATCCGTTCGATTTATCGGCGAGGCGTTCAAAACATATATTATAATCGAAAGATCCGGCGAGCTTGTTCTTATCGACAAGCACGCACTTCATGAGCGCATCATTTACGAGCGCTTAAGACGTGAACAGGGAAAGAAATACGCTCAGTATCTGCTTGAGCCTGTTGCCGTGAGTCTTTCAAAGCCGCAGTACAATGCGATACTCGAAAACCTTTCCGTTATGAACGAGTCGGGCTTTGAGATAGACGATTTCGGCAGCGGCACGGTGCTTGTAAGAAGCGCACCGTCGTTTATCGGAGCTTACGATGTTTCTTCTACGGTTGAAGAGATGGCGGAGCATATCCTTGACAACAAGAGCAATATCGAGAGCGAATATACCGACTGGCTCTACCATAATATTGCGTGCAGAAGTGCAGTAAAGGGCGGCGACAAAAGCACGCCGCAGGAGCTTATCGACCTGTATCTCAAAATGGGCGAAGACCCGAATTATCGGTACTGCCCTCACGGAAGACCTACTTCAATGGTAATAACAAAAAAGCAGATAGAAAAACAGTTTGGCAGGTTGGGCTGATATGGACAAGATCAAAATAGCTGCAGTGGTAGGGCCTACGGCGTCGGGCAAAACGGCGCTTGGCGCATACCTTGCAAAGGAGCTTGGCGGCGAGGTGATCTCCGCCGATTCAATGCAGATATACGAGGGTATGGACGTAGCCTCCGCAAAACCGACAACAGAAGAAATGCTCGGCGTGCCGCACCATCTTATCGGCATCATACCCAGATGCGAAGCCTTTTCCGTAGCACGTTACACCGAGCTTGCAAGGGAAAAGATAAACGAAATAACGGCAAGAGGAAAGCTTCCCGTGCTTGTCGGCGGAACGGGGCTTTATGTAGATTCGCTTTTGAACAATATCTCATTTTCCGAAAACGAGGCGGATCAGGCTCTCAGAGCGGAGCTTTTTGAAAAAGCGGAGCGCATGGGCGCACAGGCTTTGTGGGAAGAGTTAAAGCTTATCGACCCGGAATCGGCAGAGCGGATAGAGCCTAATAACGTAAAGCGTGTTATCCGTGCGATAGAGGTGTACAGAACAACGGGCATAACTATGACGGAACAGAACCGCCGCTCGAAGCTTACGCCCTCACCGTATAACGCTGTGAAGATAGGTTTGAAAACGGCAGACCGCCGGAAGCTTTACGACAGGATAGATCTTCGCTGTGACAAGATGATCGAAGCGGGCATTCTTGATGAAGCACGTGAGGTCGTTTTTGATGAGACGATAGGCGAGACAGCAAAGAAAGCGATAGGCTGCAAAGAGTTTGCGCCGTACTTTAACGGTGAACAGAGCCTTGAAGAATCGCTCGAAATACTGAAACGGGAAACACGCCGCTACGCAAAAAGACAGCTGACATGGTTTTTGCGTGACGAAAACATAACATGGTACAACATCGACGAAATGTCGTTTGAAGAAATAAAAAGAAATGCACTCGAACTTATCAGGAGTAATTTGGATATTGAATAGGGAATAGTAAACTTACTATAAAAAAACTCAGCAAAGACGAGTTTCGGTCTGTCAATAAAGTTCTTTAGTCGCCGTGTCACGGCGAGGGAACCTGATGCAATAGACAGCTTAGGGGCATTTTCTGCCAAAATGCCCCTCTTTCCAAAGCAGTCCACCGGACTGTTTTGGAAATTCACCCCGAAAAGGGCGTGAATCTGCCTCCGGCGGCCAAAAGCTCCGCCTTTGGAAACCGCCCGCTTTTTTGGAAAAAGCGGGGCAAAAACCTCCGGTTGTGCGCATTTTTACTTTTTGACAAGCTGCAACTCGGCGAAGCCGAGTTCCGCAATTTTCCATTTTCCATTTTCAATTTTCCATTTAACAAAGTGGGGTAAAACAATGAACGATCCCGAGCTTAATGAGTCCGATCTGTACCGCTTCGATCCTGACAGCGATACGGAAGATGAAGCGCCGAGAAAGCGCTACAAGGACAAAACAAGAAAAAAGAGAAAAAAACGGAGAATAACGGCAGGCCGCATCGCTGCGGCTGTGATCGTGTTGTTCATCCTTACATATTTTTCGATGGTGGTATATACCTCAAACTTCACCATGCTCGAAACAGAGCAGGCAGATTCCTTTGAGCTTAATGACTGCATCGAAGTCGAAGCTACTGCCGTTCGTGACGAAGAGTATATCACAAACAACAAAAAGGGGATAATCTCCTACACCGTTGAAGACGGCGAAAAGGTAAACGCAGGCGGCGTTGTTGCAAAGCTGTTCGCTTCCGAGCAGGATGTAGAGAATTTTGCACAGTATAAAGAGACAGAAAACGAGCTGGAGCTTCTGAAGCAGATGACAGGCTCCTCCGAAACGCTTTTCGTTGATCTTGATACCGTTGACGCTCAGATAAAGAAAAAGCTCATCGACTACCGCACAATGACGGTGCAGAACAAGCTGCCGTCGGCGGCTGCTTCAAAGCTTGATCTGCTAAGGCTTTTCAACGAGCGCACCGTTGTCACGGGCGGTTCGGCGAATTTTGACGGCCGCATAGCGGAGCTTCAGGCTCAGCTCGACAGCATACACGTTCCGGGCGATACAGGCAGCGTAAAAAGCAAGGATTCGGGCTTTTTCGTTTCGCTGCTTGACGGCTTTGAGAACTCTCTTGATTACAGCCGTGCCGAATCGCTTACCGCCGATGAGGTCAATGCAGCCGTTCGCAAGGATCCGCCGAGCGACGCTGTGGGAAAGATCATCAAAACGATAAACTGGTACATGCTTTGTCCCGTTACGAGCGAACAGGCGCTTACCGTTGCTTCGGGAAACACCGTAGTTGAGGTGTCTGTTCCGAGAGTTATGTCGGGAACGATACCGGCTACACGCATCACGGTAAATCAAAGCTCCAAGGTGGAAAACGGTCTGCTCGTTCTGAAATGCGACTACATGGACGGCACGCTTGCAGATATCCGCCGTGAGAACATCACGATAAAAACAAAGACATACAGCGGTCTTCGTGTCAGCCGTTCGGCTATTCACGACGATTACGTTACTGTTCAGGATAAAAATGAGGACGGCGAGCTTATCGGCGAGCCTCACAAAGAAAAAACTCAGGGAGTGTACGTTGTGTACGGCAAGAGACTTGCGTTCGTTCCCGTGCATATCATATATTCCGACAATGATTTTGTCATTTGCAGCGACGACGTCAACGATCCCGAGCTGCCCACAGGCGAGACTATCGCACTTCATGATACTATCGTTGTAAGAGGAAAGGAGCTTTACGATGGAAAGATCGTCAGATGAGTTTTTAACAAAGCTCAGAAATGTTGAGGAAAACTACAAGATGATCGAGGCGCATATAGCTCATGCCGCAGAAAAAAGCGGCAGGCAGCGCTCCGATATCACATTTTTGGCGGCTACGAAAACAGTGGAGCCTGCCGTTATAAACCATGCCATAAAGCAGGGGCTTCGCTATATCGGCGAAAACCGTGTTCAGGAGCTTCTGTCAAAGTATGACGAGTACGACCTTGAAAATGCCGATCTGCAGTTTATCGGTCACTTACAGACGAATAAGGTAAAACAGATCGTCGGCAAGGTGTCGCTTATCCAGTCGGTAGACAGCGTAAAACTTGCATCCGAGGTAGCACGTCAGGCAAAGCTGCACAATAAAACGCAGGATATTCTGGTTGAAGTGAACATCGGCAGGGAAGAGAACAAATCGGGCGTCATGCCCGAAGCGCTCGGCGAGCTGATAGACGAGATCAAGGATATTGACGGCATTTTTATCAAAGGATTGATGACAATTCCGCCGATTTGTGAGGAAAAATCCGAAATTTGCAAATATTTTGAAGATATGCACAAAATATTTATTGACATTTCGGGCAAAAAATCCGATAATGTTTCTATGGATATTCTTTCGATGGGTATGAGCGACGATTATTACGAGGCGATCCTTTGCGGAGCCAATATGGTAAGGATAGGTTCGCTGCTCTTCGGAAAGAGAAACTACGCTTTATAAAGCAAGAGAGGAAGTTAAGGAGGATTCAGACGATGGCTGACATTTTAGGAAAGCTTAAACAGATGTGGAACACTCCCGACGACGAGTACGATTACGACGACAAGCACGACGATACGGAAGATAAAAAGGTAAAGACCGTTACGGAGGAATATTACCCCGAAGAGATCATGCCTGTTCCGGAAACAGAGCCGATACCTATGCCGATATCGGAGCCGATCCCGGATTTTACTCCGCCGGTATTTAACGACCCGATACCGACTCCGGTGCCTCCCGTAAACAGGAACCCGGTAATGAATATTGACGCTACCACAAAGCTTCAGGTAGTTATGTTCCGCCCCGACCGCTTCAGCGACGAGACAAGAACGATCGCAGACGAGCTTATCAGCAATCATACGATCGTGCTCAATCTTGAAAACGCAAACAAAGACAACTCCAGAAGGATCATTGACTTCATGAGCGGTGCGGCTTACGCTACGGGCGGCAAGATAAAGCGTGTTGCAACGAGCACATTCCTTGTTATCCCGGGCAGCGTTCATATGTCGGGCGAAGATCTTCTTGCTCAGCTTGAAAGCAACGGGATCGTGATCTGATGAAAGGGCAGAGCGGTGCTTCCGACGACCAAAAGCGCATAGCGATGCTCGTAAGCGAGCTTATCAGGCTGTCAGAGCGCAGGTACGAGCCGTGCTGTTCCGATTTTCTGAGCGAGAGCGAGCAGGCGCTTGCTCGCCGTGAGCTTGATTTTTCGGGTCACACCGACTATCGCTTTTTCGGAGGCTATGAAAATGCGCAGCGCACCGTGCTTTGTGTTTATCCGCCGTATGAAGAGCCTGCCGACGAGGATTTTCCCTTTACTGCGGTGAATCTGTCGTTTCGCAAAACGGCGGAGCTTACTCACCGTGATTTTCTCGGCAGCCTTATGGGGCTTGGGATAAAGCGTGAGTCTGTCGGCGATATAGTCATCGGCAAGGGCGTGGCTACGTTTTTTGTAAAAAAGGAGCTTGCTTCTTACGTTTCGTCTCAGCTTGAAAAAGTCGGCAGAGAGGGCGTAAAGCTTGCCGACAAGGGTGTAGACTTCGCTTCGGTAACTCAGCAGTTTGAGGAGTTTTCACGAACGGTAACATCACTGCGGCTCGATGCGGTAGTGGGAGAATGTACGGGGCTTAGCCGTGCAAAAGCGCAGCAGGCTGTCAAAAGCGGAATGACGGCTGTAAACGCACTTATCGCAGACGCACCCGACCGCCGCATAAACGACGGCGACAAAATATCGGTAAGAGGTTTCGGAAAGTTCATAATAAAAACGGACGGCAGCCTCAGCAAAAAAGGCAAGATCAGGATCACTGTTTTCAAATACTTATAGAATGCGGTGTCAGAATCTGATTTTGCGGTCATAGAAAACAAGCACGAAGTGCTTTTGCAATTATCCACCATCAATTGTCGATGGTCAATTGAATCAAGGGGGTTTTTAGTATGCTTACAGCAGAACAGATAAAGAAAATCAGTTTCAAAAAAGCAAGCATCGGCGGCTACAAGTGCGAAGAAGTTGACGTTTTTATCGACGAGGTACTTGATACCGTTGAAACGCTGAGAAAAGAAAACATCGAGATCACAAAGAAAAGCGAGCTTCTTGTGGCTTCGATAGAGGAATACCGCAATAATCAGGAGAGCGTATCGACAGTTCTCGTCAAGTCGCAGAAGGAAGCCGACAAGACTAAGAAAGAAGCTCAGTTTGAAGCGGAAAAAACTGTAAAGGACGCTCAGGCGGAAGCAGACGCTATCCTTTCCGAAGCAAGAGCCGAGGCCGACAGGATCCTCAAAGAGGCGAACGCACGCATCAAGCGTGAAAAGGACATGATCACTCAGATCACGGAAGAGGCTGCCGAGATACGCCAGAAGCTTATCGAAGAGTTTGAGCAGCAGATCGAGTCGCTCAAAGTCCTGCCCGAAAAGGCAGAGGCTGAGAATCTTAAAAAGACTCTTGATGAAAAATATCCCACACAGACATACTCAAAGCCTTCCGATAAGATCAAAAAGGCGGAAGAGCCAGTAAAAGAGGAAGAGGGCTTTGACACGATAGAAGCAGCAGTTGAAGATGCTACTTCCGCAACAGAAGATTCCGCCAATGCAGAGGCTGCCCTTGTAGACGACGTTGAGGAGATCGAAGAAGAAGCTTTCGTTCCCGATGACGGAGAAGAGGAAGAAGAGGACGAAGAGGAATTCGAGGAAGACGAAGAGGAAGATGAAGATCCCGTTAAAGACGGCAAGATCAAGATCGACAAATCAAAGTTTGAGGGACGCTTCGGCAAGCTGAAATTCGGCAAGGACTACGACGTAAACAAAGGCTGACATGCAAAAGCTTGTTAAGCTTTTGCAATTGAAAATTGAAAATTGAAAATGGAAAATTGCGGAACTCGCCGTAGGCGAGTTGATCTGTAACGGCATAGATAGAGCAGGTGCTTTATTTACAGCCGAGAATATTCAATATAATAAAAACAAGCACGAAGTGCTTCCGCAATTGTCCGTTGTCATAAAAAAACAAGCATTATCAATCATATTATTAATGCGGCAATTAAATAATACAAATAATATTTCTTTTTGATGCCGAAGGGGTGCAGGGGTGCGGGTCTCCGGTGGAGACCTCTGTGTAGCAGAAGCACCGACCGAGGCGGCAGCCGAGACCGATCGGAAAGCCCCCTGCAAAAATCCGAAAAACTTCTTTTGCGATATTATTTAGTTGCCGAAGTAATAATCCATAAATTTTTTTGAACGGTGTGAATCCGTTTGAGAGGAGAAATTACCAATGGCACAGGATTTTAAAAACACAATGAACCTCCCGGGTACGCAGTTCCCGATGAGAGCAGGCCTGCCCAAGAGCGAGCCTGAAACTCTCAAAACATGGGAAGCAGACGAGGTGTACGAGAACCTCATGAAGCGCAACGAGGGCAAGCCGCTCTTTATTCTGCACGACGGCCCTCCGTATGCAAACGGCGATATTCACCTCGGCACAGCGCTCAACAAGGTGCTCAAGGATTTCATTATCAGATATAAGAACATGGCAGGCTTCAAGGCTCCTTACGTTCCGGGCTGGGATACTCACGGTCTTCCCACCGAGCTTAAGGCAAGAGCAAAGGCAGGCATCACAAACTCTACTTCTATCTCCGACAAAGAGCTTCGCACGCTTTGCCGTGACTTCGTTACAAAGTACCTTGACGATCAGAGAAGCCAGTTCAAGCGCCTCGGCGCACTTGGCGACTGGGCTCATCCTTACGTAACTCTCCAGCATGAGTTCGAGGCTCGCCAGATCGAAGTGTTTGCAGATATGGCTTGCAAGGGCTATATCTACAAGGGACTCAAGCCTGTTTACTGGTGCTCTGACTGTAAGACTGCTCTTGCAGAGGCTGAGATCGAGTACGCAGAAGATCCGTGCCACTCCATCTACGTTAAGTTCAGAGTAACAGACGACAAGGGTCTTTTTGCAGCTAAGGGCATTCCCGCAGACAAGACATACTTCGTTATCTGGACAACAACAACATGGACGCTTCCTGCAAACGTTGCTATCTGCTTAGGACCCAAGTTCGACTACAATGTTATCAAGTCGGGCGATGAGTACTATGTTATGGTTGAAGAGCTTTACCGTGAAGCTATGCAGGAGGCAGGAAAGACAGATTATGAGGTCGTTGCTACATTCAAGGGCAGCGAGCTTGAATACATGAAGGTACAGCATCCGTTCCTTGATCGTGAGCCGCTCGTTATCGTGGGCGATCACGTAACTCTCGAAAGCGGTACAGGCTGCGTACACACAGCTCCCGGTCACGGTATCGAAGACTATGACGTATGCCGCAATTACCCCGAGCTTCCGATCGTAGTTCCCGTAAATGCTGACGGTGTTCTCACCGAAGAGGCAGGCAGATTCGCAGGCCTTTCCACAGAGGACGCAAACAAGCCTATCGCTATGTATCTTGAGGAGACAGGCGCACTGTTCGCACTCAAGAAGATCATTCACCAGTATCCGCACTGCTGGCGCTGCAAGAAGCCGGTTCTGTTCAGAGCAACAGATCAGTGGTTCTGCTCCGTTGAGGATTTCAAGGAGCAGACTCTTGAAGCTATCAAGGGCGTTGAGTGGATCCCTGACTGGGGCGAGGTACGTATCTCCAACATGGTAAGAGAACGTAAGGACTGGTGTATCTCCCGTCAGAGAAAATGGGGCGTTCCGATCCCGATCTTCTTCTGCAAGAAGTGCGGCGAGCCTCACATCGACAAGGCAGCTATGCAGGCTGTAGCCGATCTGTTCAGAGCAGAGGGTTCCGACGCATGGTTTGTAAAGGAAGCTTCCGAGATCCTTCCCGCAGGCACAACATGCGGCAAGTGCGGCGGCACAGAGTTCGATAAAGAAAAAGATATCATGGACGTATGGTTCGACTCGGGTTCGACACATGCGGCTGTACTCAGACAGCGTGAGGAACTCAGATTCCCGGCTGACCTCTATCTTGAGGGCGCAGACCAGTACAGAGGCTGGTTCCAGTCTTCTCTTCTCACAAGCGTAGCTACAACGGGCGAGGCTCCCTACAAGGCTGTTCTTACTCACGGCTGGGTAGTTGACGGACAGGGCAGAAAGATGTCCAAGTCTCTCGGCAACGGTATCCTCCCGAGCGAGGTAGTTGAGCAGTACGGCGCAGATATCCTCCGTCTCTGGGTAGCTTCTTCCGACTATCACGCAGATATCCGTATCTCCAAGGATATCTTGAAGCAGCTTTCCGAGTCTTACAGAAAGATCAGAAATACTGCAAGATATATTTTAAGCAACCTCAACGATTTCGATCCCGATAAGGATATGGTAGAACTTTCCGAGCTTCTTCCTATCGACAAGTGGGCAGTTTACAAGCTTGCAGAGCTTAATAAGAAGGTTCGCAAGGGCTACGACGCTTACGAGTTCCACAACGTTTACCACGCTATCCACAACTTCTGTGTAATCGACATGTCGAACTTCTACCTTGACGTTCTCAAAGACAGACTTTACACGGAAAAGGCAGACAGCAAGGAGCGCAGAGCTGCTCAGACAGCTATCTACATCATTCTTGACGCTATGACAAGAATGATCACTCCGATCCTCGCTTACACTTCCGACGAGATCTGGAAGTTCATGCCTCACGCAAGCGGCGTTGACAAGGATCACGCAGTTTACAACGACATGCCCGTTATCCCCGATGTAGGCGCAGACGAAGCGTTCATCGCAAGCTGGGATAAGATCCACGAGCTTCGTGACATCGTTAAGAAGTCAATCGAAGAGGCAGTTTCCGAAAAGCTTGTCAAGACTTCTCTTGAGTGCTGCGTAACGCTTAAATGCACAGGCGAGGAGTACAGCTTCGTTAAGTCCGTTGAGGGCGAGCTTAAGTCTGCATTCATCGTATCCGATGTTAAGATCGTTGACGATGCTTCCGCTTCCGAGCTTGCTGTAACTATCAGCAAGGCAGAGGGCGAAAAGTGCGAGCGCTGCTGGACATACAGCCCGACTGTAGGTCAGGACGCAGAATATCCCTGCGTATGCGCACGCTGTGCATCTGTTCTCAGAGGTTAATTATATCAAATTAAAAAGCTATTAGCCGTCCAACCCGAACGGCTCAGATTGTCTTAAGAAACGCACAGCCGGAAGTTTTTGCCCCGCTTTTTTCAAAAAGCGGGCGGTTTGCAAAAAGTTTTCTCGCCGTTACACGGCGATGAAAAATTCTTTATCGACAAACTGAGCCTTTCAGTTGAACGTCTGATAGCTGTTTTCTTATACGTTTTCAAAGATATGCTGCCGGGCCGATCGAATCGTCATTACACCGAAAGGAGCTTGTTCGTATGAAAAAAGCAGTAGTTGTAATACTGATATTAGCCGCACTTATTGCTTCTGCGGTCGTGGGGGTAAAACTGTACAACAAATTTGCCCCCAAGCCCGATTATCTGCTTGAAGGCGCCCGTGATAACGGCTTCGTTGCGGCATACCGTGCGTATACCGGCATAAGCGGCGACAAAGTCAAAAAGATCCCCGGATTCCGTTTTGAGAATCTCGTTTATCTCAACAAAGATGTCGAATACGACCACGTAAGCTATGAATTCCATACGTATCACGGCAAAGCAAAGACAGCCGATCCCGATACGTGGGAGATCGAGCAAAATCAATATGACGAAGAGTTCTTTGACATACCGTCTGTCGTTGAAAGTATCAAGCAGATGGGGCTTTCATACACGGGAAACGTCTATATTCTCGTTACGGAATTTGACGATTACAGGATAGTTCAGGTGGAGTCTCTCGGTGATGATAACAGCACGATCTTAGACGAATCATTTGCTTTGTTCAGAAACGGCAGCAGGATCGATCTGCCTGAAAACGTAAAGCTCGACAGTATACGAACGATCTACAAACAGACACCAATGAAAGGAACAAACTAAATGACCGCTCTTGCGATAATCCTTATAATCCTTCTTGTAGCCGCCGATCAGCTTACAAAGCTTTATGCGCTGAGTGTCGTAAAGCCAAACGGTATGATGACGGTGATCGACAACTTTTATTACTTCGTTTACGTTGAAAACAGGGGCGCAGCATTCGGAATGCTCCAGAACAAGCAGTGGTTCTTCGTGATCGTAACGCTTGTGATATTCGCAGCTTTTGCGTATATCCTCTATAACTACAAGATCGAGGGCAAGCTCTTTTTTGCGGCTTTCGTTCTTGTTATCGGCGGCGGAATAGGAAACCTTATAGACCGTATATTCCGAGGCTTCGTAGTTGATTTTCTGCAGTTTTCGTTCTTTTCGCCCGTGTGCAATCTTGCCGATTATTTCATAACGGTAGGCGCAGTTCTGCTCGTTATTTCGGTGATGTTCTGCAAGAAGAATATAGCAAAGCGTGAGCGAAAGGCTGAGGAATAATGTATGAAGCATGAATTTGTTGTTGAACAGACAGAATCGGGCAGCCGCATTGACAAGCTTATAAGCGACAAACTGCCCGATATCTCACGCACCTCCGCCGCAAACATCTGTGAAAGCGGCGGCGTTTTTGTCAACGGGAAAGCTGTGGGCAAGAAGTACAAGGTAAGCGAGGGGGAGAGCGTTTCGGTAGAGATCCCCGAACCTGTGGAGCTTAAAGCCGAAGCGGAGGATATACCGCTCGATATCGTCTTTGAGGATAACGATCTGCTTGTCGTGAACAAGCCGAAAGGCATGGTCGTTCACCCGGCTCCCGGTAATTACACAGGAACGCTCGTGAACGCTCTGCTTTATCACTGCAAAGACAGTCTTTCGGGCATAAACGGCGTTTTAAGACCCGGCATCGTTCACCGAATAGACAAGGACACAAGCGGTCTGCTCATCGTTGCAAAAAGCGACAGGGCGCATGTGGGGCTTGCCGAGCAGATAAAAGAGCATTCATTTACAAGAGAGTATGAGGCGGTCGTTTACGGCAGAATGAAAGAGCCGACGGGCACCGTCAATGCGCCTATAGGCAGAAGTCAGATCGACCGCAAGAAAATGTGCGTTACCGATCACTGCTCAAAGCCTGCCGTTACGCATTATCGTGTGATAGACGAAAACTCCGGCTTTTCGCACCTTGCCTTGCAGCTTGAAACAGGGCGCACACATCAGATAAGAGTGCATATGGCGTATCTCGGCCACCCCGTTGCAGGCGATCCCGTTTACGGCCCTTCCAAAGTGATAAAGGAGCTTTGCGGACAATGTCTGCACGCAAAAAAGATCGGCTTTGTTCACCCGGTCACGGGAGAGTTTTTGTCGTTTGATTCCGAACTTCCCGAATATTTTCGCCGCTTTTTGAGCAAAAACGAGATTTTATAATTTTTTTCAAAACGTGTTGCAATATGCTGCATTATGTGTTATAATATTAAACGCATTTGAACCGTTGGGATAATTGTATGCCCAATGCGATTCACTGCCCGGCGAAATGCCGTACAATGAAGCGGACAGTCCTCTGTCAGGCAAAGCTGCTTCACTTTGCTGTGATAAGAATGTCTGTAAACTACAGGAGGAAAATAAAATGGATGCACTGAAGTTGATCGCTGCCGATTCCGTAAAGAAGGAAGTTCCTGCTTTTAATGTCGGCGACACAGTAAGAGTAAGCGTAAATATTCGTGAGGGTGACAGAGAGAGAATCCAGATGTTCGAGGGTACTGTCATCGCTAAGAAGTCAAGCGGCGTTGCTGAGACGTTCACAGTTAGACGTGTAGCATACGGCGTTGGCGTAGAGCGTGTATTCCCGCTTCACTGCCCGAACGTTAAGGACGTTAAGGTTATCAGACACGGTAAGGTCAGAAGAGCTAAGCTTTACTATCTCCGTGACAGAGTGGGCAAGGCTGCTAAGGTCAAAGAGAAGATCGTTAAGGCGTAAGCCTGAAGGTAAGGGCAGAGTTAAGTCTCTGCCTTTATTTTTTTGTGATATATCGGAAATGTTTACGAAATTGTAAATAATTTTCTTGAAACGAATGTCAAGCCGTTTATTTGTTGACACTGACGGCAGATTGCGGTATAATAAAGCGGAAGCGCTTACTACGGTTTGTTATAGTGAATAATGATCGGAGACGCTTCGTTTATAAATGATCTTTAAAACAATAGCTCTACAAAGAAGAGTTTAGGTTGTTGATTAAACTGAGGTGTTTGTATGGATACACAGATTTTTGATAAGGTCGCTGAACCTAAAAATACCGAGAAAGCTCCCGAGCCTGTTACTAATGATATCCCCGATCTTGCGGATGTCAACTCAAACGATGAGCCGGTAGTTTCCAAGCTCGATTTCGATGATGAAAAAAAACGGAAGAGCAAGAAGAAAGCCCGTAAAAAGGACTCTGCTTCAAGCTTCGTTACGAACCTTTTTGACTGGGCTTCTGCGATAGTTTTTGCGCTCGTTTTCGTTATCTTCCTGATGACGTTCTGCTTCCGTCTTGTTAATGTAGACGGCGACTCGATGCTCAATACTCTCCAGAACGAGAACAAGGTCATAGTAACGGGCCTTAACTATACGCCCGAGGTAGGCGATATCGTAGTTATCAGCCACGGCGTTTCGCTCGACAAGGCTCTTGTAAAGCGTGTTATCGCTGTAGGCGGTCAGACTGTTGATATAAACAACGAAACAGGCGAAGTAACTGTTGACGGTATCGTTATCGACGAGCCGTATATCAACGGCAAAACAACACAGATCGGCGACACAATATTCCCTGTAAAGGTGGAAGAGGGCACAGTATTCGTTCTCGGCGACAATCGCCCCATCTCCAAGGACAGCCGATTCTCGGACGTAGGTCTTATCAGTGTTGATTCGATCATCGGCAAGGTTCGCTTCAGGATCACTCCGCTCGATGAGTTCGGAAAGGTAGAATAATAAATATCGGGAGTGGGGAGAGATCCTCACTCCTTTGTGATAAGTAAAGCAGCGGAAGCTCCGCTCATTTGTTGATGATTATTGCGATAAGGGTGTAAAATAATGAAAGAAAAGAAAAAAGGCGTCATAAAGGGCAAGCGTGAGCGTTACGCTCAGAAGAACAATTCCCGTAATACCCGCAAGACGGATAAAGCGCCGTCCAAGATAAAAGCACAGCACGCCGAAGCGAAAAGAGCAAGGCGTGAAAGAAAGCCTGCCGAGTTCACAAGCAAAAGCGAAAACTCGCAGTATATACAGTGGTTCCCCGGTCATATGACGAGAACGAAGCGAAAGATACAGGAAGACTTAAAGCTCGTTGACGCAGTGGCGGAGATCATAGACGCAAGAGTTCCCTTGTCGAGCCGAAATCCCGATCTGCCGTCCATGATCGGCTCGAAGCCCCGTGTCATACTCATGAACAAGTGCGACCTTGCCGACCCACGCATCACAAAGCAGTGGACGGAATACTATAAAAGCAAAGGCATCAGAGCAATAGAGCTTGACTGCAAAACGGGTGCAGGCATCGGCAATTTCACCTCCGCAGTCAAAGCGGTGCTTGCCGATAAAATAGCCGTGTGGGAATCGAAAGGCATGGTCAACCGTGCGCTTCGTGTAATGGTAGTCGGTATACCGAATGTAGGTAAATCGACATTTATCAACAGGATATCAAAGACGTCAAAGGCGAAAACGGAAGACCGCCCCGGCGTTACGAGAGGCAATCAGTGGTTTACGCTCAGCAGCGGCGGTGTGAATATCGATCTTCTCGATACTCCCGGCGTGCTCTGGCCGAGATTTGACGATCAGACGGTAGGCGAGCGCCTTGCGTTTACGGGAGCTGTAAAAGACGACGTTACCGATACAGAACAGCTTGCACTGAGACTTCTTGAATTTTTCAAAGAGCGCCCGACAAAAGCGCTTTACGAGCGCTTCTCGCTAACAAAAGATGATATGGAGCTTCCTGCTCATGAGCTGCTTTCTCTGATCGCCCAAAAACGAGGAATGCTTGTTTCGGGCGGCGAACCCGACACAGAGCGTGCGGCTGTTATGATACTTGACGAGTTCAGATCTGCAAAGCTCGGAAGATTAACGCTCGAAACTCCCGACGAGGTGAAATGATATGGAAGAACACGATTGGCTCGAATACGAAAATAAAGCTTACGGCGAAGGTTATACCTTAGTCTGCGGCGTTGACGAGGCAGGCAGAGGCCCCCTTGCAGGCCCTGTGTGTGCGGCAGCCGTTATACTTCCAAAGGGCAAGATAATTGAGGGCGTGAACGACTCGAAAAAGCTCACCGAAAAAAAGCGTGAGAAGCTCTATGATGTTATTATCAAGGAGGCGCAGGCGTATTCTATCGCTTTTGCGTCTGTTGAGGAGATAGAAAAGATCAATATTCTCAACGCCGCCATGCTTGCTATGAAGCGTGCGGTCGAGGGGCTTGAGCAGAAAGCCGATTATGCGCTGATAGACGGCAACAAAAAGCCGCCTATAGAGATACCGTGCGAAGCCATCGTCAAGGGAGACGCACTTTCGATGTCGGTCGCAGCCGCATCTATCCTTGCAAAGGTCACACGAGACAGACTTATGCTCGAATATGCCGAGCAGTATCCCGAATACGGCTTTGAAAAGCACAAGGGCTACGGCACAAAGGTACACAACGAAGCGATACTGAAATACGGCGAAACGCCTATCCACCGCCCGAGCTTTTTGAGGAAGCTTTATGAAAAAAACGGACGATAACAGAAGCTTCAAAATAAAGGACAGAGGTAAGCTCGGCGAGCTTTATGTCAGAGAGTATCTTGAACAGCACGGCTGCACGATAGTGCAGATGAACTATTCGAGCCGCTGGGGCGAGATAGACATAATCGCCGAGAACGATGTGCGCATCATCTTTGTTGAAGTGAAAACAACGGCGGAAGGCTCGCCCGTTTCGGGATTTGAGCGCATAACGCCGTCAAAGCTGCGTAAATTTACACTGACAGTGCAGCAGTACCTTGTTTCGCACCCGACCGACAAGCAGCCGAGAATAGACTGCGCCCAGGTCACGGTGAGCGCAAAGGATAATTCTCTTGTTAAGATAGATTACCTGAAGAATGCTTCATCGTAAAAAGTTCGGAAAAGCTGCGTTTTTTATTATAAAAAAGCACGAAGTGCTTCCGCAATTTTCCATTTTCCAATTTCAGTTTTCTATTTGAAAAATAAACCATAAAATACAAAAAAGCTTACGCCACGGAGGTAATTTGCAGTGGACGATTATTTAAAACGAACATGGGCAGAGATAAACCTTAATAAAATAGAACACAACTACAACGTTATAAGAGGCTGTCTTGATGACAACGTCAGGCTTTGCTGCGTCGTAAAAGCGGACGCTTACGGTCACGGCTCAAAGGAGCTTGCTTCGCTTTACGAAACGCTCGGAGCTGATTTCTTCGCTGTTTCAAATCTTGAAGAGGCGATAGAGCTCAGAAGAAGCTCCATCAAAAAGCCTATACTCATTCTCGGTTATACGCCCGAGCAGTACGCCGATTCGCTTGCAAACAACAACATCACTCAGGCGATAGTGTCGAGCGACTACGCACGCAGGCTTTCCCGCTACGCTTCCGAGCTTGGCGTTACCGTTCAGGCGCATCTGAAGATCGATACAGGCATGAGCCGTATCGGCATCATGTATCAGGATACGGACAGGGACGACGCTTTTTCGGAAGTAGAGCGTATCCTCGATATGCCCGGCCTTGATATCTGCGGTGCGTTCACTCATTTTGCAGTATCGGACGAAAAAGACGAGGGCAGGGAGTACACAGAGCATCAGATAGAGTGCTTCAAGGATATCTGCGCAAAGATAAAGGCGAGCGGCAAAGTGAAAGACGATTTTATCTGCCACTGCTCGAACTCGGCGGCTATCATGGACTACAAAGAAGCTCACCTCGATATGGTAAGAGCAGGCATTATACTTTACGGTCTTGCTCCGTCCGATAAGCTAAAGGGTCAGATCGATCTGCGCCCTGCAATGAAGATAAAATCAGTAATTGCACACATCAAAGATATCGAGCCGGGAACGACTATCAGCTACGGCAGAACGTTCACGGCAGACAGACCGCTGAAAATTGCGACCGTTCCGATAGGCTACGCAGACGGCTATATCAGAAGCTTCGGTAAGGACGCTTACATGATAGTCGGCGGCGAAAAAGCAAAGGTAGTGGGCCGCATCTGCATGGATCAGTGCATGATCGACATCACCGATATTGACGGCGTCAGAGTAGGCGACACAGTGACGGTCATAGGACGTTCGGGACTTCGTGAGATCTCAATGGACGACGCCGCATCATGGGCAGGCACGATCAACTACGAAGTAGCCTGCCTTGTAGGAAAACGAGTACCGAGAGTTTACATCAAGGATAAAGAGGTAACGTCGGTAAACGGACTCATTAGTTAATGGAAAATTGAAAATTGAAAATGGAAAATTGCGGAGTCGCTTCGCTCCTGTTTTTAACCCCTCAGTCGGCTGTGCCGACTGTTCCCCTATAGGGCAATGTCGTTATTTTAAGAAGCTGATAAAAGCAAACGTCCAATATTTTTCCCCCGCTTTTTGTGAAAAAGCGGGCGGGGTTCACAGGGGCAGCGCCCCTGTGCCGCCGGAGGCTGCTTCCATACGCATATAGCTTGGGGGGGATTCTTAAGGGGGACGACTGCCCCCATGAACTTCCCTGCCCATCGCACTAAAGCCAGAGATTGAGTCCCCCTTAAGGGCGTTTTTGCTTACTTTTGCCGCCCAGCAAAAGTAAGTTGCCGCCCGGCAATGGAGGGCAAAAGAGGTTAGAAAACATATTGAAGCTGTTTTATTGATTGAGCAGATGCTTTCTTAAGGTGACGACATTGCTCTGCAGGGGTGCGGTCTGCCTGTGGCAGACGTTGCCGCAAAGCGACAGCATCGACCGAGGCGGCAACCGAGACCGACCGGAAAGCCCTCTGCGTAAATCCTAAAGAACTTTTTTGCTGTTTTTTTTTAGTTGTCAAAATTATAAACAAATATATATACCCAAAGGGGGAGAACTATGACGCTTCTTGTTGTTGACGGCAACAGTATCGTAAACCGTGCATTTTACGGTATCAGACTGCTTACTACAAAGGACGGGCAGTTCACAAATGCAATTTACGGCTTTTTGACGATGCTCGATAAAATAAAAGAAAGCTCTTCGCCCGACGCTGTGGCGATAGCTTTCGACCTTAAAGCTCCAACGTTCCGCCACAAGGCGTACAGCGGCTACAAGGCTAATCGTCACGGTATGCCCGAGGAGCTTGCACAGCAGATGCCTGTGCTCAAAGATCTGCTTAAAACGCTCGGCTATACGCTCGTTGAGTGCGAGGGCTTTGAGGCGGACGATATCCTCGGCACGCTTGCGGCTAAATGTGACGAAACAGGCAACAGCTGCGTTATCGCAACGGGCGACCGTGACTCGCTGCAGCTTGTGTCAAATAACGTTGTTGTGCGTCTTGCAGCTACCAAAATGGGCAAGGCGGAGGCGGAGCTTTACGATGTTGACAGGATCAAAGAGGAGTACGGTGTAACACCTTTGCAGATGATCGACATCAAAGCATTGCAGGGCGATACGTCCGATAATATCCCCGGCGTTGCAGGTATCGGCAAAAAGGGCGCAGGCGATCTTATTCAAAAGTTCGGCTCGATAGAGTATATCTACGACAACCTTGAAACGATCGACGTAAAGCCTGCTATGAGAAAAAAGCTCACCGACGGCAAGGAAAGCGCATTCATGAGCAAAATGCTCGGCACTATCAGCCGTGAAGCTCCGATAGACACCGATCTTTCGCATTATGCCGTTGCGCCTGTAAAAGCAGATGAAGCCGTTGCAAAGCTTGCAAAGCTTGAACTCTTTACGCTCATTAAAAAGTGGGATCTTCGTTCCGATGTGCAAGAGTCCTCACCGTCGCCCGATGAGCCGAAAGCGGAGATAAAGCTTCCGGAAATAAAGCACGTCACCGATATAAGCGAAGCTTTGACAGAAGTAAAAAATGCCGGCAAGGCATACGTTCTTGCAGATATTGACGGCGAATGCAAAGGTCTGTATATCGGTTCAAACGAATTTGTTTATGAGATAAAAGAGAATGCGGACGAGCTTCTTGGTTTGCTCTTAAAAGACGAGACGATCGCAAAGTATACGTCCGGCTCGAAAGCTCTCTTTGCATATGCGATAAAGCACGGCTTTGAAGCGCTCAATATCGCATTCGACACACAGCTTGCGGCGTATATACTGAACCCGTCTGCAAGCGGCTACGACAACGAGCGCCTTTTTGAAGAGTATGAGATACCTGTAAAGCGTTATGAAAACGCAGAGCCTCTTGCGTTTGAGGCTGCGTTCCTTCCTGCGCTTTGCGACAAGCTTTCCGGAAAACTTGAAGCGAACGAGCAGATGTCTCTTCTCAAAGATATCGAGATACCGCTTGCGAACGTTCTTGCGGATATGGAGATCGCAGGGTTTAAAGTCAATACGAAGGCTCTTTCGGCTTACGGAGAAAAGCTCGGTGAAAGAGCGGACGAGCTTCGTGCAGATATATGCCGTGAAGTCGGTTATGATTTCAACGTGAACTCACCTAAGCAGCTTGGCCCTGCGCTTTTTGAAACGCTCGGTCTGCCGGGTGCTAAAAAGACAAAGACAGGTTATTCGACTAATGCCGACGTGCTTGAAGCTATCCGTGACGTTCACCCCGTTGTCGGCATGGTGCTTGAATACAGAACGCTTGCAAAGCTCAAATCAACGTACTGCGACGCTCTTGTTAAAGCGGCAGACGAAAACGAGCGCATACACACAGTGTTCAACCAGACTGAAACACGCACGGGCAGAATATCGTCATTAGAGCCGAATCTGCAGAATATTCCCGTGAGAACAGAGGTAGGACGAGAGCTTCGCAAGTTCTTTATCGCAGAGAACGGCTGTACTCTTGAAGACGCCGACTACTCGCAGATAGAGCTTCGTGTGCTTGCCCATATAGCAAACGACAAAGAGATGATAAATGCGTTTACAAACGGCGTGGATATCCACACAGTTACGGCATCGCAGGTGTTCGGCGTTCACGAGACTATGATAACTCCTTCGATGAGAAGCCGTGCTAAGGCTGTCAATTTCGGTATCGTTTACGGTATAGGTGCGTTCTCGCTTGCAAAGGATATCGGCGTTACACGAAAAGAGGCCGACAGCTACATCAAGGCGTATCTCAGCCATTACAGCGGCGTTGATGCATATATGAACAGCGAAGTAGAAAAGGCGAACCGCCGGGGCTACGTTTCGACAATGTTCGGCAGACGCAGATATCTTCCGGAGCTAAGATCGTCCAACAGGAATCTGAAAGCTTTCGGCGAGAGAGTTGCACGCAATATGCCGATACAGGGTACGGCTGCCGATATAATCAAGATAGCGATGATCCGTGTGTACGACAGATTAAAAGCCGAGGGCATGAAGTCGAAGCTCATTTTGCAGGTGCACGACGAACTGATAGTAGAGTCGCCCGAAAACGAATCGGAGAAAGCGGCGCAGATCCTCAGAGAAGAAATGGAAAACGCCGTAAATCTTTCCGTTCCGCTCACAGCAGACGCACACATAGGGCAGACTTGGTTTGAGGCGAAGGGATAACGTTAATAATTGACAATTGACAATGGATAATTGACAATTATGGAACTCGCCTGCGGCGAGTTGGATTTGTATTAGTTCTCGCAAAGCTATACTTTAATTCGCTGCCGAGAGAAAACTATTAAATCAGTCTCGCAAAGCTATACTTTAATTCGCTGCCGAGAGAAAACTATTAAATCAGAACAATTAATATATAATCAGGAGCGAAGCGACTCCGCAATTGTCCATTGTCAATTGTCAACTGTCAACTGTCAATTAAAAAAAGGGGTGGTATTTTATGTATAAAAGATTATGTGAGTACATTGCTTATATCGATGAGCAGACTAAAACGGAGCGGCTTGAGAAGCTTTCTCCGCAGGAGAGGGAAGCGCTGAAAGAGCAGCTGCTTACACAAACGAGCTTTTTTCAGCATGAGCGGCTTATACATCTTATCGTGACGCATATCTTTGCAACGATATCGATCGTTACTATGGCGGCTATGCTTTACTTCAACACGATAGCGCTCTTTATCCTGTTTGTGCTTGAGCTGTGCCTGCTGTTTCCGTACATAGTGCATTACTATCATCTTGAAAACGGCACGCAGACGCTTTATACGTTCTATGACCGCTTTTGCGGCAGAACGTTCGGCGATAAATACAACGAGGCGGACAGAAAAAGTCTGTCTGAACAGAATGGGGAATCCGGGAAATGAGACAATTCGTACAGGAAATATTTGAGGGCGAGCGTGCTTTCTACGCAGAGAGCGGCGCTGTGCTTCAAAGCTGCGTTTTCAAGGGCGGCGAATCTGCCGTTAAGGAGTGCAGCGATCTTGAAATATACAACAGCGTTTTTGAGTGGAAGTATCCCGTATGGTACAGCAAAAAACTTCTTTTTGACGGCTGCACCGTTTTAAAAGACGGCCGTGCCGGTTTCTGGTATATCGACGGTCTTACGATAAAGAATTCCACGCTCGATTCACCGAAGAATATCCGCCGCTGCAATGACATCGTTATGGAAAACGTAAGCTTTACCGACGGCGACGAAACGCTCTGGAAATGCAGAAACGCAAAGCTTAAAAACATTCATGCAAAGGGCGATTACTTTGCAATGGACAGCGAGAATATCGAGATAGACGGTCTTGACCTTGTAGGCGGATATTCGTTTGACGGCGTTAAAAATGTTGTTGTGCGCAATTCACGCATTGTCGGCAGAGATGTTTTCTGGAACAGCGAAAATGTGACCGTTTACGATTCGTTTTTAACAGGCGCTTACCTTGCGTGGAACGCAAAGAACGTGCGCTTTATAAACTGCACGATAGAAAGCTTGCAGGGGCTTTGCTATTCCGATGAGCTTCATCTTGAAAACTGCCGCCTTATCAATACGACGCTTGCCTTTGAATACTCCGATGTTCATGCTGAGCTTACGGGCACGGTGGAAAGCGTGTTCAACCCGAAAAGCGGCGTGATAAAAGCTGACGGTATAAAAGAACTGACGATGGACAAAAACAGGATAGACCCCGAAAAAACGATTATAAAGCTTGACGGTGATAAATAATGACAAACATACCAAAAGACCCGGTTATACTTCTTTCCTACATAAACACAAAGCTTCGAGACGATTACAAGACTCTCGATGAGCTTTGCTCTTCGCTTGAAATAAACAAAGGCGAGCTTACCGAAAAGCTCGCCGGGATAAATTATTCTTATGATGAAAGCCTGAATAAGTTCCTCTAAAGGAACTTATTCATGATATGGGGTACTGTTCGGCTCAGATGTCAAGCGAAGCGATGACCTCTTTAAGAGTGTTCGCCGAAGCAAGAAGCGCTGCTGTTTCCTCACCGTTGAGGCTTATGGGCACCTGCGCTTCAACGCCGTGCTTGCCGACTATTGCAGGCATACTGAGCGCTACATCTTTTATGCCGAACATTCCCTGCTGTACTGTAGAAACGGGAAGCACAGACTTCTGATCGAGAATAACAGCTTCACAAATGCGGCGGACGGACATGGCTATACCGTAGTACGTCGCTTTCTTCTTTTTTATGATCTCGTATGCGCTGTTCTTTACGTCGTCGGCTATCTTTTCCATCGAACTTGTATGGTTGAAGTGGCCTCTCATCTCGCAGAAACGGTTGAGCGGAACGCCCGAAACGTTTACGGAGCTCCATGCAGCGATCTCGCTGTCGCCGTGTTCGCCAATAACGAAAGCATGAACGCTTCTGCTGTCTACTCCGAGATGTTCGCCGAGGCTGTATTTGAGCCTTGCGGAGTCAAGCACAGTGCCCGAACCGAAAACCTGATTGCCCGGCAGTCCGCTGAGCTTTGCGGCGGTGTAGGTGAGTATATCAACAGGGTTTGCAACGATCAAAAGGATCCCGTTGTAGCGGCGTTTGCTGATCTCGGGAATGATCGTCTTGAATATGCCGACATTCTTCTTGACGAGATCAAGCCTTGTCTCACCGGGCTTCTGACCTGCGCCTGCCGTTACGATAATGATGGCGGCGTCGGCAATGTCGTCGTAATCGCCTGCATAGATCTGCATCGGCTTTGCAAACGGCAGACCATGACTGATATCGAGCGCTTCGCCCTCGGCACGGTCTTTGTCTGCGTCGATAAGCACCATTTCGGAGAACAATCCGCTCTCCATAAGTGCAAACGCACTTGCAGCGCCGACATATCCGCAGCCGATAATGACTGCTTTCCTGCTGTTTCTCTCAACTGTATCTGTATTCATGAGCAACTTCCTTTCATAAATAAAATTACAACTATATTATAACAAAACGGCGGACAATAATCAATGTTCGTTCAGTAAATATTTTAGTGATCGAAAAACAGATCAAATTGCCGCAGGCGATTCCAATAATTCCACATTAACAAAAAGGGGGGTATCCCGATGCCGAACAAATTTACCCGTGAGATAACGATCCTCGGAGAGCGTGTTGATTATACGCTGGAGTATAAGAATATAAAAAACGTGAATATCCACTGTACCCCGGCGAAGGGCTTGTATATCTCTGCGCCTTATTATGCAGACCTTGAAAAGATCGACAGTTATTTGCAGGATAACGGCGCACGTATACTTGAAGCTGTCCACCGTGCAAAAGCACCGATGAAGGCTCCTCCAAAAATACGAACTGAGCGCCGTGAGATAACTATCTCCGGCAGGAATATCGTGTATGAGCTTAACTATAAGAATGTAAAGCGCCTGACGCTCTCAATAGGCGAGAAAGGCGTTCGTATCTCTGCGCCCACATTTGCAAAGCTTGCCGATATCGAAGATTTCATGCTCAAAAACAGCGATTTTATCACAAAGTCGATCGACAAGCACGAAAAGCTTGAAAAGGACAAGCCGAAGCTCAAAACTTTTTCATCGGGGGAGAGCTTTTATTTTCTCGGCGAGCGCAAAACGATACGTGTTGAAGAGGCGTCGAAAAACTATGCCGAGATAAACGGCGGCGAGCTTTGTATTTATACGAAAGAGCCGGAAAACACTGCGCTCAAAAGTGTGATAATAGATTCGTTTTTAAAGCTGCAAAGCGAAATGAGAATACCGCTTATGTGCAGGGCGCTTTATCCGAGGTTCAGAGCTAAGGGCATAAAGTACCCGAAAGAATTTCGCTTCCGCAAGATGATCTCCTGCTGGGGCAACTGCCGCCCGGAACGCTCGATCGTTACATTCAGCACTTATCTCATACAGCTTCCCGAAAAATGCGTCGAGCAGGTCATCTGCCACGAATTTACTCATTTCCTGCACGCAGACCATTCAAAAGCCTTTTACGCACAGCTTGCCGAATTCATGCCGGACTACAAAGAATGCGAGAAGATCATCAAGCAGATGCAGAGGGAAATAATGCCGAGGTGAAGCGGCTTCTTAAATGAAAAATTGAAAATGGAAAATGGAAAATTGCGGTAAGGCTCACGATGTTCGCCTTTTTTAAAAGTGTGGAGTGTGGAGAGTGGAGTTGAAACGCTCACTACGTTCGCTTACTGAAAACTGAAAACTTAAGACTGAAAAATGAATAATAGAGGAAGCACTGCGTGCTTGGTTAATACAAATCAACTCGGCGCAGCCGAGTTCCTTCACTCCACATTTATAAATGCAGGAGCGAATCGACTCCGAAATTTTCCATTTTCCATTTTCAATTTTCCATTAAGAAACTCTCCGAGGGCGAGTTTCGATACTCCACACTTCACACTTTTCATACAGTTTTCCTATTTTATATTTAAAACTATCAATTGGAAAAGATTTTTTTGTGTTTTTTATGCTAATTTGCTCAATTGTGGTTGCATTTTGGTTTGAATTGTTGTAAAATGTATAGGCGCCATTTTGGCGGTCTATACATTTTTATTTTTCGTTTTGAAAGGTTGGATAGAAATGTCACAATGGGTCAATAATTCTGTGTTTTACCACATTTATCCGCTCGGCTTTTGCGGATGTCCCGAATTCAATGACGGACAGACGGAATACAGACTTGATAAACTTATCGACTGGATACCTCATCTCAGAAAGATGGGCGTTAATGCGCTGTATCTCGGCCCTGTGTTTGAGTCGCTCAAGCACGGCTACGATACGAGCGATTATTATAAGATCGACTGCCGCCTCGGCGATAACGCAAGCTTCAAAAAGATCTGCGAGGAGCTTCACGCAAACGGCATAAAGGTAGTTCTCGACGGCGTGTTCAATCATGTCGGAAGAGATTTCTGGGCGTTCAAGGACGTGCAGAAGTACGGCTCGAACTCACAGTACTGCGGCTGGTTCCAGAACCTCAGCTTCGGCGGCCGTTCTCCGTATGACGATCCGTTCTGGTACGAGGGCTGGAGCGGTCACTATGACCTTGTAAAGCTCAATCTGAACAATCAGGCTGTAGTAGATCATCTTATCGGCGCTGTCGAAATGTGGATGAACGAATTCGGAATAGACGGTCTGCGCCTTGATGCAGCCGACTGTATCGAGCCGAACTTCTTCAAGCAGCTTCGCCGCTTCTGCAAGACGAAGCGCTCCGATTTCTGGCTCATGGGCGAGATAATCCACGGCGATTACAACCGCTGGGCAAATCCCGAGATGATGGACAGCGTTACGAACTACGAGTGCTACAAGGGCATCTACTCTTCTCACAACGACAAGAACTATTTCGAGATAGCTCATTCGATGCAGCGCCAGTTCGCAAACGGCGGCATCTATCAGAACCTGTGCCTGTACAACTTCCTTGACAATCACGATGTTAACAGGATAGGCTCTACGCTGAGAAACCCGGCTCACCTTTATAATGCTTACACCGTGATGTTCACGATGCCCGGCGTGCCGTCGATATACTACGGCTCGGAATGGGCGATAGAGGGCATGAGAACAAGAGAGAGCGACAGCATGCTTCGCCCGTGTCTTGATCTTGACACGCCGCTTGCAAAAACGCAGGCTATCGTGCCGCATATCGGCAGATTGTCGGCGCTGCGCAGAAGCTTCCCGGCTCTTTGCACAGGCAAGTATGAGAACGTCCTTATAAGAAACGAGCAGCTCGTTTTCAAGCGCTTTACGGATAATCAGACGATAGTAGTTGCACTGAATATAAGCGACGGCGAATTCGGACTTGATTTCCCGATCGGCGGCGGCAGCGTGTTTACTGATGTTCTCGGCGACGGCAGCGAGTTCAGAGTGGAGAATAACCACTGCTACGTAACTGTTCCCGCAAACGGCGCAAGAGTAATGCTCCTGCACAACGGGGAGTTTGATTATAAAAGTTTTAATGAAAAGAATGAAAAGGCGGAAAATAACATGCAGTCAGGAATGAAAGAAGACAGACAGATCACAATGGGTTCGGCTGAGGATAAGCCCGAGGTAGAGCTCAGACAGGAATGCGAGCCGATCGAAGTTGAGCGCAAGGTAAAGCTCGGCAAATACCGTAGCTGGGACGGCAGCATGTTTGCTGTTATAGCGCTTGCAAAGAACACCGATGACGGCGAGCAGTCTATCATTTACAAAGAGCTTTTCAACAACGGCAGCATCTACACCTGCGCCGCAAAGGGCTTTCTCGACAACATCGAAAACAACGGCCGCATCATGCCGAAGTTTGAGTATGTTGACCACGATGAATAATTGACAATTGACAATGGATAATTGACAATTGCGGAAGCACTTCGTGCTTGATTTTATATTGGCATATGCAAAACTTGTAATTTATCTCACGGCAGCGAATGAAATGTGGATTTGTGATAGCTGATACAATCCAACTCGGCGAAGCCGAGTTCCGCAATTGTCCATTGTCAATTATTAATTGTCAATTAAAAAAAAGGGAGCGCAGCGACTCATTCACTCCACACTGATTAACCGCTTGTCGAAATCAGCATTTTTCTAAAAATTGCAATAACGATTCAGACTGTAAAAGTAAATTTGTGTCTGATTTTACAAAAATGTTAATATTTTTTTAATTTACCTATTGATTTTTCTTTTGGAGTGTTGTATAATAGTGACACTGATATTTGTCCTATTATTTTTGCAATTCATTAAACAGGAGGAAATAGTTATGAATAAGAAGATTATCAGTGCTGCTCTTGCAGCTCTCATGATGTGTTCCACAGCAGCTATCGCTGCAAGTGCAGACGAGGTTGCAGTTGAGCCTGCAGGCGCAGCTGTTACTTTTGAGACTTCCGGTGACGCAGGTAAGATTAAGTTCGATATGGGCGACAGCTGGGATCACGGCGACAAGATTCTTCTCTACATGTGGGCAGAGAAGGAAGGCGAGTCCATGGGCTGCACAGCCGGCGAATGGGGCGGCGAAGCTACATGGGGTACAAAGAAGAATAAGATGACTCCCGTTGAAGGCGAGGACGGCGTAGTTGAGTCTTACGAGTTCGAGCTTCCGGATTCTTCTTGGAACGTATTCGTTATCTTCCACGATTCTACAACAGACGCTCAGACATGTAACTGCATTCTCACAGAGAACGGCATGGGCAAGACAGCAAGACTCACAGGCGAGACATTTGAGAACCCTGTTGACTCCGAGAAGGTTGCTCTTGACGTTGTATTTGACGGTGCAGACGACTGCGGCGCACACAAGCTCATCACATCTACAGGTAACATCGTAGGTCACGCAATGGCTCCTAACGATGACGGCGCTTACACCGTTGCTAAGTACGTTTACGACTACATGGGCAAGACAGATAAGGGCGGCGAAGAGTGCTGCACAGAGGCTAAGGTAGAGAACGCTATCAACCAGTTCAACACAACAGCTGACGATGCATGGGCTAAGTTCCAGACATTTAAGGGTCAGGAAGGCTTCGAGGAGTACGATACTAAGGAAGCTGACGCTAAGAAGCTCATCAAGCCGACAGAAGAGAAGAAGGACGAGACAACAGATTCCGATAAGAAGGACGACAACAGCAGCAACAACAGCAGCAACAGTTCTTCAAAGGCTTCTTCCACATCTACAACAGGCACATCCACAACAAAGACAACAACAACTGCTTCCGCAACAACATCTGCTACAGCATCTACAGAAGCAGCAGCAGCTACAGGCGACGCAACAAATACAGCAGCATTCGCAGTTGTATTCCTCGCAGCAGCAGCAGCAATGTTCTTCGCTCGCAAGAAGGTTGAGGAGTAATTCCCGAATAAACACAAAGCCTCTCCGAAAGGGGAGGCTTTTTTGCTTGACTTTTTTGGGGAACTATGGTAGAATACTAATTGACAATTGACAATGGATAATTGACAATTGGGAACCTCTAAAAACCCTTGATTTTAGCAAATCGAGTTAGAATAAACCGCTTGAATGCTGAATTTGTGTTTTTAAAAAGTGAGTTTTTAGAGAGGCGAGTTGATTATATTGGTGTTCTTTCGTACTTATTGCTATAATTGTGATTTAACGCTTATGGATAATTTAATTGAGCAAAAGAGTTTTGACTTTGCTGTTCGTATTGTTAAGTTGTATAAGCATCTGTGTGAATCAAAGAACGAATATGTTTTATCAAAACAGATCCTAAGATGTGGCACGAGTATAGGCGCAAATATTTGTGAAGCACAGCAGGCTCAAAGTAAGCTTGATTTTATTTCAAAGTTATCTATTGCACTAAAAGAGTCTTCAGAGTGTGAATACTGGGTAAAGCTTCTATATGCAACAGATTATCTTACAGAGAAAGAGTATAAGTCGCTATTGAATGATTGTGTTGAGATTGAAAGAATCTTAACGTCAATAATAAAGACAAGCAAACAATAATTGTCCATTATCCATTGTCAATTGTCAATTGAATAAGCGGGCGTGGTGAAATTGGCAGACACGCAAGATTTAGGTTCTTGTGCCGAACGGTGTGCAGGTTCAAGTCCTGTCGCCCGCACCAGTGATTACAGCCGTAGGCTTTTTGCCTGCGGCTGTTTTTTTTGTAGCTTGATTTTCTTTGATTGAGCGTATCGTCATGTCGATATGCCTTGTTGTGTTAACCACTCAGCCGCTTCGCTGTTAAACAAGCCCGATTTCTCATACAGCAATACGATCCAAGCGGCGAAGCCGCTTCCGCAATTGTCCATTGTCAATTGTCAATTGTCCATTGAATAAGCGTTGCGAACAATGAAGAATGTTTTCGGCATTGAAAATTTTCGGCTGTCGAAATATTCCCGTTAGCATTCACATTATGATACCTTTTTTCTCAAAAATTTTGCAATATCTTAGAATTATTTGTACAAAACGTATTGAAATAATTGTAAAACAATGATATAATAATAATGTATTTAGTGATAATATGCCTATTATGATACATCATTACGGCTTTTAGGAGTGACGTTATGAAAATATCTAAAGATAATAAGTTCATGCTGTTCGCCGATGTTATGCTTGTGCTGATAATTATTGTGAGCATTACCATTGTTTCTCTGTTTTTCAGAGCAAGAACGGCGATCTATAATGATATTTCCTACAATATGTCAAAGGAATGGCGTACTGCCGACGGCGCAGAGTATGCGCTCAATGAACTGCCGAAAGGCGATGTTGTGATTACACACACACTTGAGGGTATGAACCTTAACAGAATGCGCTTCTGCTGTGAGAGTACCGATACTCACTTTACGGTAAAGTTCGACGGCGAAGTTACATATTCTTATTACACCGATCAAGCGGCTATCCTCGGACGTTCCTACGGCAAATACGTTCATATGATACCGATCCCTCCCGATTCAAAAACGGTAACGCTGGAGCTTCACCCGATATATGACGGCGAAGCGGCGCTCATCAAGCAGGCTTCCGTTGAAGATGCAGGCGTGTTTATGGCGGATATCTATCACGACGGACTTCCGAAATTCGCCGTATGTGTACTGCTTACGCTGTTCGGTGCGCTGATGATAATCACGGGCTTTACCGATAAGGTAACGGGCGAGTCTATGATAAATCCGTTTTCACTCGGTGCGTTCGCTGTGTTTGTCGGTATATGGTCGGCAAATGATACGATGATACTTCAGGTCTATACACAGCACCCCGAGATCGTAAGCTTTACAAGATATCTGTGCCTGATGTTCGTGGTTTATCTGCCCGTTTCGTTTATGGCAAGCTCCACGAACCACCGTGACACGATCCTGCTTCCTATCCTGCTTTCGCTGACGCTGCTCAACTTCCTGATAACGATGTTACTGTCAGCGCTCAGGATAAGCGATATGCACCTGATGCTCCCGTTCTCGCATGTAAATATAGTTATCGCATTGTTCATGACGATCTACCTCATGGTGAAAGCAATACGAGCCAAAACGATAGATAAAACGTTCAGGCAGACCGTAGTTGTTGCAATGACGTTTGCATCTCTCGGCGTTGCAAGCGACCTGCTGCACTACATACTCACAAGCGGCACGCTCAACGACACAAGCTTGTTCACACGAGTAGGCGTATTTATCTTTGTAGCGCTGCTCGGCGTCTACATGATACGGAAGCGTACACAGCTTGCGCTGAAAAAGGAGCGTGCGCAGGTGATCGAAAAGCTTGCATATACAGACAGCCTTACAGGCCTTGCAAACCGTACAGCGTTCCACGAAAAGGAAGACGAGATACGTCAGAAGAACCTCGGCTGCATCGTTATACAGCTTGATATCAACTTCCTGAAAAATGTAAACGACGTCTACGGTCACTCCGAGGGCGATAGACATATTGTAGGTGCGGCGCATATCATTCGTGACAGCTTTGCCGATATCGGAACGGCATACCGTACCGGCGGCGACGAGTTCATAGTCATCGTTCAGAACAGCAGCTCCAATGTCGTTGAAAAATCGCTCAAAAAAATAGAGGAGGGGGCAAAGAAGTATAACGCCGAAAACGATCCTCCCGTGCCGCTGCAGATAGCCTACGGCTACGCACAGTGCAATCGTCAGAACGACGTGCTTGAAGCAGCCGAACGCCTTGCAGATCAGCGAATGTACGAGAAAAAGCGTGAAATGAAATCTCATGCGAAATAAGATAACAGCAGATTGCGGATAGGTACTGTAGCGGTATCTATCCGTATTTTCTTAAAGAAACAAGAGAATATCCGGAAGTTTTTGCCCCGCTTTTTTCAAAAAGCGGGCAGGGTGCAGGGGCGGCGCCCCTGCAAAAGCGAAGCACAAAAAAGTGATCAGCGTTATAAACAGAGCAGGCACGAGGCGAAGCCAATGTGCCGGACGGGAAACTGACAAAGCTCCGTATTTTCTCAAGCCGAAATAAACCGTTGACAAAATCTTACAAAGTGATATACTAATATCATGTGCGTTTTTTGAGGTGAAAATTTATGAGTGAAATTTCGATCCGTAACGAGATCGATGAATATATAGTTAAGAAGTACAAAGCAAAAGCGGAGTACCTTTGGAAGAACGATCCGAATTCATGTATATACCGCCATGAGGAAAACCGAAAATGGTTTGCGATCATGATGGTGATCCCGAAAAATAAGCTCGGACTTGAAGGCGGCGAAAACGTTGAGATAATCAACCTGAAACTTGCCGACGCTTTTTCAGCCGATCTTCTTGCTACGACGACAGAGGGCTACTTCCCGGCGTACCATATGACGAAAGGCTCAACGTGGATAACTGTCGTTCTTGACGGCACAGTGCCTGCCGGGGATATTTATCCGCTTATAGACGAAAGCTTCGGCGTAACGGCGCCGAAAGCGAAAAAAGTAAGAATGCGTGCGCCGAAGTCGTGGATAATACCTGCAAATCCGAAATACTACGACGTCGAGGCGGATTTTGCAAAGCGTGACATTATCGAGTGGAAGCAAGGTTCCGGTATCCGCAAGGGCGATACTGTGTATATGTATCTTGCAGCGCCCGTGTCGGCGATACTCTATAAATGCACCGTTATCGAAACGGGCATACCGTATGACCGTGTGAACGAGCATGTGCATATCAAATCTCTGATGCGTATACGCCTTGAACGTGTTTACGAACGAGACAGGTTTACATTTGAAACGCTCGGCGGAGAGTTCGGCATTTTTGCGATAAGAGGTCCGAGGGGTGTGCCGAATGCACTGCTTACGGCGCTTGACGGATAAACCGAAAACCGGTTTACTGTAAAGTTGACAAAGGTATTGTCGAATCATGCATGATGTGATATAATGGGTATAACAAACGGCGTGTAAAGCCGAAAAGGAGTTTATTATCATGAATATAGCCGAGCTGCAGAAGGAGATCCTTAAGCTTAAAAAGGAGCAGGACGTTTGTGTTCTTGCTCACAGCTACCAGACGAGAGAAATCACCGAGATCGCCGATTTTACCGGTGACTCGTTCGCTTTGAGTGTTGAGGCTTCAAAGGTGAAGAACAAGACGGTCATCATGTGCGGCGTTCGCTTTATGGCAGAAACTGTAAAGCTGCTTTCGCCCGAAAAAACGGTTTACCTTGCTAATCCTGTTGCAGGCTGCCCGATGGCCGAGCAGATGGACAAGGATATGATCGCCGAGTTCAAGGCGCAGAATCCCGGAGTCTGCGTTGTTGCATATATCAACACAACTACAGACCTCAAAACTGTCTGCGATGTCTGCGTTACTTCGTCCTCTGCCGTTAAGATAGTAAAAGAGCTTGAAAGCGACGATATACTCTTTATCCCCGATATAAACCTCGGCACTTTCGTTGCAAAGAATGTTCCCGAAAAGAATATCCGTCTTATGCACGGCGGCTGTCCCGTTCATGCGGCAGTTTTGCCGAAGACTGTTGAAGAGGCAAAGGCGCTGCACCCGAACGCTCTTCTTCTCGTTCATCCCGAGTGCGTTCCGGCAGTTACGGAGCAGGCGGATTATGTAGGCTCTACTGCCGGTATCATCAAGTTTGCAAAAAACTGTGAGGGCAGCGAGTTCATTATAGGCACGGAAATAGCGATAGCTTCGCACCTTGCTTACGAATGTCCCGGCAAGAAGTTCTATCCGCTTTCAAAGGAGCTTATCTGCCCGAATATGAAGGCTACCACGCTTGTTGATGTTTACAATACTCTCAAAGGAAACGGCGGCGAGGAGATCATCCTTGACGACGAAACGATCAAAAAAGCAAGAGTGTGCATCGACCGCATGATCGAGCTTGGCTGATTTTGCGATGACAAAAGAGTTTTACGAGGCTTCGATAGCTGCGATCAGTTCGTCAAAAGCGAAAAAAGCGGCGTTCGGCGCAGTGTATAAAGGTCTGCCGATAGTGATGTTCATTTCGTATCCGCTCATGCTTTTGTACATGCTCTTAACGCAGGACGAGCGTTTTTTGAAATGCTTTGCGGTGCCGCTTTTTATGTTCCTGACGCTTTCATTGGCACGCCGTTATATTAACGCCCCACGCCCGTATGAGGTCTATGATTTTACGCCGCTGTACCCGAAAGACACGCAAGGAAAGTCTTTTCCGAGCCGTCACACAGCAAGCGCAATGGTGATAGCAATGGCGTTTCTGAGCTTTTCGCCCGTGCTGGGCGCAGCATTTGCAGCCGCAGCGATACTGATAGCCGCCTCACGTATCTTTGGAGGAGTACATTTCCCGAAAGACGTCATAGCAGGTGTGCTTTATGCCGTTGCTTGCGGTATGGTGATGATACTATAGGCAGCACCGCACAAATGACCGCCCGGCGGCTCGGCACCAAAGCTGCTTGCATATTTGACACTGCATTTATGCGGTATTTTCTATAATTACATAGCGAATGATAGCAGACGATCAAGGAGATCTTTCTTTGATCGTCTTTTTTATGAATATTTTCTTTCTGTTTTGCAAATAATATCATCGGTGATACCATGATGATTATAATTATCCGCACGGCGGTGCTCTATTTTGCGATAATAGCGGCAGTGCGGTTTATGGGCAAGCGGCAGGTGAGCGACCTGCAAAACAGCGAGCTTGTCGTTACTATGCTGCTGTCTGATATAGCGTCTATGGCGGCGCAGAATACATCTCAGCCGCTTCTGTACGGAGTTGTACCTATGACCGTGCTCGTTGCAAGCGAGGTGCTGCTTTCGGCTGCGATGTTTTCAAGCGTGAAGATCCGCCGCCTTGTGTGCGGTCAGCCGATAGTAGTTGTTTCAAACGGCAAAGCCGACAAGTTTGAACTGAGACGACTTCGCATGAGCGAGGAAGACCTGAACGAACAGCTCAGACAGCTTGAAGTATTCTCTTTAAACGACGTAAAGCTTGCGATAGTCGAAACGAACGGCAAATTAAGCGTAATGAAAAAGGAGAGCGGCAGTTCATGAAAAGGATCTATGCGGCGCTTGCGATAATCGCCGTGCTTCTTTTTTGCGGATACATTGAGCGGCGCTGCGCATTTGAAGCCGCCGACAAAACTCTTGAAGCAGTCGAAAAAGCGGAATTATTCGCAGAACACAGCAAGCTTGACATGACGGAACTGTACTGTAAGCAAGCAGGAAAAATATGGAGCGAAAACCGCACCGCTCTTGAATTGTTTCTTCCTCACAACGACCTTGACTCAGCGGCGCTTCTTGTCGATAAGGTCATCATATATGCACATTCGGGCGACGGGACGAACGTCAAAATATACATTGCCGAACTGAAAAACCGCCTTGAATCCTTCAAAGAAGCCGAGAAAATAGACGTTTACAATCTGTTTTGATGTTTTAAGGAACCACTGAATAAATCACGCCCTACGGGCTGAGCACCCATCTTGCTTGCATCTTTTGGTCAAATTGAACTCAAAAACCTTGAAATACGTCAGT
>CACZYP010000012.1 GCA_902785425.1 uncultured Ruminococcus sp.
AACTACAGTCAAAAAGACCGTTACCGAAATCGCAAACGAAGTGATCGCCGGAAAATGGGGCAACGGTTCGGACAGAAAAAATCGTCTGACTGCGGCAGGCTACGACTACGCTGCGGTGCAGACCGAAGTGAACAGGTTATTGAGGTGAGAACATGAGTAAAGTAATAATCATGGGAATGATTTTTGAATCGGGAAGTGAGCCTGATTTCGGAAGTATCTACAGAGTTCATGAGGGTGTTTCGGGAGTACACGAGTATGGGCTCAATTCCGAAGATGTCGATAAGCTGGATATAATTACAAATGCAGCGCCCGGTTCTACCGCTTTGTGTGATGATACGGCTGATATCTACCGCTTGACAAAAACAGGCTGGGTGATGTTCGGGGCAGGCTCACAGTCTACTCGTTCCGTTGATGCGAGTGACACATCTTTATCGTCCACTCCTTTGAATCTTGATAAATCATCAAGAGGCTTGGAGGATATTATTGAAACAGAAGAGATAAACGACATTGATGATAAAATTGATATTAAGGAAAAAGATGATATTGAGGATTTAGGTGATGTTCAGAAAACAGACGATGTTGATGAGGAGACGAGATAATGGATAACCTTGAATTATGGTACAGGGCGAATCGAGGAAAATTCGCTGATGGAATCCCTCCTGTATCGTTTAAGTCAAATGGTGATGCTTTAACTAATTGGACTATTTATGGATATACAAGCCCGAACTTGTTTGATGTTTCCGCAGTCTCTGCTGACTCAGGAATAGACAGAGACACAGGCGAGACCGTCGAGAGCAGCGGTTCTATGGTTTCAGATTGGATTGCATATGATTCTTCCCAAGATTTATTTATATCCGCAAGTCGAACAATTGCCGCTGCAACTTCTGTAATTTTCGCTTTTTATGACTCAGAAAAAAACTATATAGATTGGGTAGGGGTAGCGTTTTCGCCCGGACAACACTCTTATGAGGTTACAATGATCCCCGATTCGGCTGCATTTTTCCGTGTGCAGTTTTTTGATGATGGCTTTTCCGACGTCATGATAAATCAGGGTACAGATGCTCTGCCTTACGAGCCTTTTGGGGCGGTCGGCGAGAGGACAGAGAATTTGTTTGAAATCCTACCTCAATATTTGGACGCCGCAAATTGGGAAAGAGCGTTATATCCCGGATCAAACAAGTCATACTTTACTTTCGTTGAGATCCCTGATGTGTTTGCGCAAACAATAAAAGATAGTGGGATTATATCTGCAAAAGTATTTTTAAAACCTGATGGTACGTATTATAGTGGCTTAGTCTTTGCTATCACCCCCCTCTTAACAGGGACAGTCGACAATCAATATAGGATATTGCAAAACGATGGCACAGTTCTGGATTTAACTGTTGATATTTCGGAGTGGGCAAAAATATATTTGTGCATAGGATATGGACCTTCGATCACCAACGCAAACGAGCAGCAGTTGATTGACTCGTTTTTCGACAATTTTAATCTTGCAATAATAAGCGGGGCTACTGCTCCAACCGAATATGTCCCCTACGGCTATAAAATCCCCGTAACTTGTGGCGGCGAAACTACAAACATTTACATTGGTGACACGCCGTTAGGTACAGGACAGACGGTCACGGGCAGCGAGACGAAAGTAGCAATTCCCACAGTGGACGGAAACAACACGTTGAGTATCGGAACGACCGTGCAGCCGTCTAAAGTCGTGATCTCCGCTGCAAGCGGTATAACTGAGAGCCTTAAAAAGTATTTTGATTATAAATACGGAGTGCTAAAAATGGCTGGCATAAAGGAGTGATTTTAATGGACACACATTTTACTATAGGAAAGTGGCTCATAGCCGCCATATCCGGCGCAACTGCTGCGTTCTTCGGACAGTACGGGTTGTTCTTTGTCCTTGTGGCGGTCGGCGTTGTCCTCGACGTCATAACGGGGCTTATAAAGGCGAAAGCGACGGGCGAAGGCTTGTCATCCGAAAAAGCAAACCGTGGCTTCTGGCGCAAAATGTCGCTGTTTGCGGCGCTGTTTTTCGGTATGTTCCTTGACTATGCCTCAGCCGTTGTTCTGGTGCACGCAGGCGTTTCATTGACCGGTGACACACCGTTTGCGCTTATTATCTGCGCATATATAATTATCAACGAAGCGATCTCGGTTGCGGAGAATCTCTACCTTGCGAACCCGGACAGCTTCCCTCGGTGGATAGCGGAGAGGCTTAAGGTAGCAAAGAAGCAGGTGGAGAGGGGAGAAGAGGATACAGGCGCGAGGGTTCAAATCCCTTGTCCTCCGCCAAACAAAAGCCGCATGAATACTGATAAGCCAGTGTTCATTCGGCTTTTGTTATGTTTGTAAAAACGGAAATACAGCTTAAAAAACGAAAATAATGCGTGATTTACATAAAATTATCACACGAAATATTTCCAGACACCGACAGCGCAGAGACTCTCTTGTAGCAATTTACACCTGAGGAGAGGGAACAGAACATCGAGCTGTACAACGCCGAACAAAGACTGAACCACTGCGAACGGCAGGTACGCAGGTTTGAGAGGCTGGAGGAGTTTTCGCTTGATGAGGGGAACAAGACGGCGTACAAAGTTCGTCTTGTGCAGTGGAAGCATAAACTGAATGAAGCTAAAAATACCGCTGCCGAGCTTGCGGAAAGTGTTGCAATTTCGGGGGGAAGTGGTATAATAAAGGTAGACAAAGGCGAAACGGTGGGAAATGTTGTGCATGTTATCGGCAGAATCAATAGAGCAATCTATGGTTGTGTAACAAACGATATTCAAACAGACGAAGTTATTGTTACAGAGCGCCAAATTGAACACATAAAAGAAAGACATCCAAACGATTACGAAAGATTTGGCAAACATTTTAAGGTTATCGTTGAGTCTCCGGATTATATCATAGAGACTAACAAACCTAATACCGCTTTGATTTTAAAAGAAATTGTTGATGATGGAGAAAAATTCAAAACAGTACTACGTCTGGTTACGTCGTCCGATGACCCGAATTACAAGAATTCAATTATTACTTTTATGAAAATTGATGACAAAGAATGGAATCGGTTGCTAAAAAATAAAAAGATTCTTTACAAATCTGAATAATTGTGGTATAATAAGTATAGAATAAAATTAGGTTGTTTGAGGTGGAGGAATTCGTACAATCCACACGCTGATGGTAACGACAGGGGAAACCCGAGAGACGCAGGAGAAGTGTACGCCTGCCAAACAACCGTTTTATTAACCGCCCTGCCGCAAGGCTCGGCGGTTTTTCTATGCCCGGAAAGAGGTGAAACAGTTGCTTTGTCCGTATCTTACAGAATCTGAAAAGATAATTGAAACATGGAAACAAACACCCGATGATAACGGTGAGATAAAAAAGCGGAACTACCGTCAAAAACATTTCTTAGAGTGTGCTTTGTGTAACTGCGGTGCACGCCAAAACGGCAAATTTGCAGAGAGTATATCGGTAAATTTAACGATAAAAACAGCTGCCCTTGCAGATCCGCAAAAGACAGCTTGAATATGCGACATGGTTCAATCTCTTCTCTGTCTGTTGTTTACAATCAAAAGAAGTCTCAGGAACTGGAGTATCGAAGTCAGTGCAGAAGCTACGTATGTCATTGCCGCTGCTGTAAGAACGCTTTTTGCACCCCTGTATTCGCTTTCGGAAAGCATTCCCGTGCGCTTGATCGCTGCAAGCGCTCTGCGGCTTGCGTCAAACTCAACGGGGAGCGTTACAATGTACACAAGTACAGCAAGAGAATATGCGATTATGCCTGCCCATATTAGTGTATCCGACAGAAGAAAGCCTGCGATTATAAGCGGCCACGAAAGCTTTGATGTGATGTTTGCAACGGGTATCACGCTTGAACGTATCTTGTTCGGCAGATAGTTCTCGGCGTGCTGAACTGCGTGGCCTGCTTCGTGTGCGGCGATGCATACTGCGGCTATGGAGCTTTGTCTGTGTACTCCGTCGGACAGCCTTATGATGTTTTCGGCAGGGGAGAAATGGTCTGTCATCGTGCCGGCAATATGCTCTATCTTTACGCTTGTTACATCGTTTGCGGAAAGCACAGCCCGTGCGGCGTCTTCGCCTGTCATGCCACGTGAGTTTGCGATTTTTGAATACTTGCTGTACGTCGATTTTACTTTGTACTGCGCCCATAAGGTGAGCAGTATCGCAGGCAGCATAAACAGCAGTGATGAAAGATCGTTGTAATACATTATCATTCTCCTTATCGTGCGCTCGTTCATAAGCCGCTCTCAAAGGCGGTATGTCGGAAGCGTTATTTGTTTTTATAGCATTTATTATACCATTATTTCGTGGATTTGTACAGGGCATATATGTTTTGATAGAATATCGGTGCTTTTCCTTATATTACTTTTTGTCGAAAAAGCTGCATCTTTAAAATATACATAGAAAATTCTCTTGAATAAAGCGTTCCGATATGATAGAATAAAATTAATGGACAAATTATAGTCAAAAGAGAGGATCTAACATGAAAATGACATCGGCGCAAGCCGCAAAGCTGCTTCGTCAATTGAACGATGAGATGAGAACACTGCGTGTAAGGGAGGACAACACGAAGACGTATCTCGCCTCGGTTGGTGAAGACCCTCGTGCAGTCAGACCCAAATACTACTATGCGGCAATGCAGAAGCAGCAGCGTGAGATCGAACGCAAGATCCGTGTTGTAAAGCATGCATTGAATGTGTTCAATGTTACTCATATCATACCCGAATTTGATATGACGATAGACGAGATGCTTATCTATCTTCCTCAGCTTTCAAAACAGTGCTCAAAGCTTTCGTCTATGAAAGACACACTGCCGAAACAGCGAGAGCCATCGCAGTATCAGAACAGCCAGATGATAGACTACCGCTATGCAAACTATGACCCTAAAAGAGTTGAGCAGGACTACATCACGCTCAGCAGCAAGCTTGCAAGGGCGCAGACGGCGCTTGATCTGATAAACAATACGGAAGAGCTTGAAATAAACCTGTGATCTCTTTCCGTTTTCTGCAAAGCTATCATCATCATATTATTATCGGCATATTTCCCGATGTTTGTTATCAGTTTGTGTTATTGTTTATTGTTTGCGAGCTTTTAGCATTATTCTTTTTGCTTTGATGAAAAGAAAACTTTCCCGACAGCGGAGGTTCGGTTTCATGCTGTCGTACTAAGGAGACTTTATGATGAAAATACTTAACATTCACGGCTACGGCGGATCAACTCAGAACAGTGCTTATAACACGTTTACAAATATGGGCTATGAGGTGATCTCACCGGCGCTTGATTACGATAACAGAAGCCCCGAAGAAATTCTTTCGGAGCTTAAAAGTATTATAGACAGCAACGGCGTAAAGCTGATAGTCGGCACAAGCCTGGGCGGATTCTTTTCGGCAGTTCTTTCTGTAAGAACAGGGCTTCCGGTGATTCTTCTCAATCCGTGCCTGATGCCGTTTTATCATTTGCCCGAGCTTGGGTATAATGGCGATGTAAAGCCGTTTATGGCGCTTTTCGGGGAGCTTTCGGGTATCGATACCGATAAGGTGAGCTGTATTATCGGCTCGGAGGACGAGTTGATCTCTACTCATGCTTTTACCAAAAAGCTTCTTGAAAACGAGCGTTTTCGCATTATCACAGGCGGAAAGCACTCTGCTTTCACGCTTCCTCTTGCAGATTATTTTTCCGAGATAAGACCGTGGTTTGAGATATGAATAAGAAAAAGGTACTTGGATTTTTGAAAAAAGAACCGATGCTGACCGTGTCGGCAATAGCGGCTGTTGCTGCATTGTTTATCACGCCGCCGTCTGCCAAGCTCCTTTCCGATATAGATTTCAGAACGCTCGGCACGCTTTTTATGATGCTTACCGTGCTTGAAGGCTTCAAAAAGGAAAACATTTTCCGCCCGATATTAAAGCTTGCAGGAAGCATAAAAACGATGGCAGGATTGTCGCTTTTCCTCGTTTTTTCGGTGTTCTTTACGTCAATGTTCGTAACGAACGACGTATCGCTGATAATCTTCGTGCCGCTCACGATAATCCTTTTCCGTGCGGGCGACAAGGAAAAGTACATACTGCCAGTTATCACAATGGAAAATATTGCGGCTGTCCGTGGCTCGCTTCTGACGCCGTTCGGAAGTCCGCAGAATCTTTTTATCTACGGTAAGTCGGGCGTTTCGGCGTGGCGCTTCATCCGCTACATGATGCCGATCTGGCTCATTTCCGGCGTGCTGCTCGTGATCTTTGTGCTTGCGCTTTACGGAAAGGATGTAAAGCAGGAAACGCAGATCAAAAGCTTTGATTTTCTCGGCAGCTTCGATGAAAAGCGCAAATATCACAGGGCTGCATACCTTGCGGTGTTCGTGCTCGTTATAGCAACGATCGTCAGCAGGACCGATTACTGGTATATTGCCGCCGTGATCGTTGCCGCAGCGGTATTCTTCATTGATAAGAGCATTCTTGTCAAGACAGATTACGTTCTGCTTCTGACGTTTTTCTGTTTCTTTATTTTCTCGTCGTCGATCGCAGGCAACGAGGCGATATCGACATTTCTCGGCAAAAGCGTTGCCTCGCATGAATACGCATGGAGCATTCTGCTCAGTCAGGTTATCTCGAACGTGCCTGCTGCTATAGTGCTTTATCCGTTTGCAGGCAATAAGGGCGCATTGCTGTACGGTCTTGACAGCGCAGGCCTTTGCACATTGATAGGCTCGCTTGCATCTGTTATCAATTACAGATTGTATGTCAGGGAATACCCGAAAAACGGCGGCAAATTCATCAAAGTGTTTACGCTTATAAGTCTTCTGTTTTTTGCGTTCGTTGTAATTCCGGGGTATATTATCAGCAAAACGCCGCTGAGTTAGGTATAATAACGTCAGCTGTTTTATGGTTTTTGTCATATACTTTTAATATCAGGTATAATACAAAAGATATTATTAAATATTCGTCACATCATATAATAGAAATAGCAAGGCGAAAACACAATTTCTTTTGTATATAACGACGATATTTTGCAAAAAATGCTACTCATGTATAAAATTATGAGTGGCATTTTGTTAAGTATTACTTTGTGTTACACATCTGTTATCGTTTGTGTTAAAATCGCAGTTGACAATGCGTTTTTTGTGTGATACAATAAATTACGGCTATATGGAGGAATTTATTATGTGTAAATCTCCATATATACATGAAGGGAGTGACACGCAGTTGAGTAATGAGAGTACAGTGAATGAAGCTAAGAAGCCAAGCGCCGGCTATCGTGTTTTTTCGGTGATCCGCACGGTGTTTGTGTATCTTCTGGCGGCATTCATAATTGTGGCGGCGGTATTGTTTGCCTCAGACAGGACTCCCGATAAATCACTTTTCGGCTACAGATACTATATCGTTCTTACAGACTCAATGGTGCCCGAGTTTGCAAGCGGTGATATGGTTTTTGTCAAGCTGAGAAATGCGGACAGCATAAACGAGGGTGATATCATAACATTCAACCCCTCGTCAAGCTCGGACGCATACCTTACTCACCGTGTTACGCAAAAATTAACGGATTATGAGGGCACCGGCGTTACCTGCTTCAAAACAAAGGGTGACGCAAACGACTCGGAGGATACGTTTCTGATAGACGAGAGCCGTGTGATCGGAACGGTAGAGTTCTTTGTTCCGAAGCTTGGAGTGGTCGTAAGATTCATTCAGCTGAGATGGTACTTTGTTGTTCCGCTTATACTTCTCGTGATCCTGTTCTTCGCACTTATGCGCCGTTACTTTGAGGGCGACGAAGAGGAAGGCTCGGAAAACGGATCCGCAGCAGCTGTGAGCAGCTGACATCTATCCTATACTAATTTAAGGAGGAGCGATAATGAAAAAAGACAAGAAGAAAGCAAAAAAAGAACGTCGGATTCTGGTCGCTGCACTGCTCGTAGCGGCTGTGACGGTTGCTGGAAGTACGTTTGCGTGGTTCAGCAGCCAGGACGAGGTTACGAACAGACTCAGTGCAAGTGCTGATTACGGTGTGAGCATCGCCGAGACCTTCACTCCGCCCGAGGAATGGGTTCCGGGACAGGAAGTCAACAAGGACGTATTCGCTGTGAATACAGGTAATGTTGATGCTCTCGTTAAGCAGGCTATCACAAGCAAGATCACTGTAACAAACGAAGCAGACGGAGATGATCTGAAAACAACAGCCGCTGTTCCTACTGCTGCTGTTAAGTTGGGCACTCAGTATACTTCTTCTACAGACAGTACAACAGGTGCCGTTACATACAGTGCCGACGAAGTAACTTCGATCATGGCAGGTTCGGTTCTTGCCTATACAAACAATACAACAGATGTTGCAAAGGTAGGCAGACTTACTATCAATGTTGATGGTACAACAAAAACTGATAATACACCGTCTTTGACACAGGTACCGGGTTCCGGAACAGCAACTGATCCCGGTGTAAGTGCCGAGGGTACGCTGTTTACTCCTGCAGGCGCCGGTCTTTACATTTTCCGCAGATCGATCACAAAGACTGATAACGCTTCCGCTGATTCGACGGAGACTTACACATATTCCGGCTACTACTATGACGAAACAAATTATTACAAGGTTTCCCTTGATGACACTGCACTTACCGCATTGTCAGACCAGGGTTACAACGGTGTTCTTACACAGGCTCTTACAAAGACAACAACTACAGATACAAATAGCCAGACGACTGAGGTATATGCAGTTAAAGCTGATTCTGTAAGTACTGTTAAAGCAGCTGCAAAATGGGTCGTAGAGTCTACTGTTGTTGCTACACCTGCTCTTACATATGAAGCAGCAGTAACAAGCGGAGATGCTCAGCATCCTGCAAGACTTGTTGCTACTTACGGCGGAACTGTTACAACAGGTACCGATGCAGCGGCAGATGATATAGTTATTTATATCAATCTCAATAACATTGTTGAAGCAGGTAGCGTAACAGCCGATAAGTGGCAGATACTGCCGACCACTGTTGCTAATAATCAAGCTGTATTCTATTACACAAACGACCTCGAAGCAGGTCATACATCTGCGCAGCTTGTAGACAGCGTTGTTATGTCTCCCAATACAACAAATGCAGCATACAAGAATTTTGACTTTGATCTTAATATTGCTCTTGACAGTGTTCAGATCGTTAAGTCTTCTGACGGTACTGAGCTTGTTCCGGGTGCGGTTGCTCCTGGTGCAGAAACAAGTGTTCTTGGAGCTAAGGCAACTGCTGCAAACGATGGCAAGGAGATCGCTACTGTTACATGGGCATCGGCAACATAATAGTTTTTGATCGTAATTAATTTTATATTATCATAATGTAAAGAAAGGAGGCGGCTTGATGCGTGCAAAAAATATATTTGCAGTGCTGATAAGCTGCCTCCTGCTTCTTTTCGGCAATTGTTTAACCGCCTTTGCCGAAGTTCAATTGCCCGATGGTGCGGTCAAGGGGCTTCCCGAAAAGCTTACTGCTATGGATTCAAGCGGTAACGCCGTAAACAGCGCTACGGGCGAATATTTTTTTCACGTAGAGAATATGGAATTCGGCGAGGTCTATACAAAAGACATTCAGCTTATGAATCTGCGTGACGATAAGGCTTATCATATTTATTTTTACGTTGAACCGAAGCCCGAATCTAAAAAAGGTGATATCGATCTTGAAAAAGGCTGTGTGTGCAGTTTTTACCTTGACGGAAAAGAGTTCTATACGGGTGCTATAAACGGCGAGGGCAGCATTGATCTTCAGAACGAGGTCAAAGATCTCGGTTTCTACAAGCCGGGTGATTCTCATCATCTTTCGTGCTCGATCGCATGGGTAAACGAACCGGGAGAATACTATATTGATGAAGGTCATAGGATAGTAGATAAAAACGGTACAACTATTGTTCGCTTTAAAAGCGGACAAGATCATATTGAGGGCGAGATCGAGTTTAAATGGATCTTTTATGCTGCCGTTGACGAAGATTTTACACCGCCTAACACGGGACTTCTTGCGGCAAGCGATACGTTCTGGCTTGTTTGTATAGCCGCACTGCTTATTCTGACGGCAGCAATGTTCCTTTTGGTTGCTGTAAAGAAGAAAAAGGAGAAAAAAGCAAAATGAAGCGTGGTGCATTAGCCGCTGCTGCGGTCGTACTGCTGAATATCGCATGTATCTGCTTTTACAGATATTACAAGGTGACGTGGCTTCCCGAAAAAAATGTTGACGACGCCTATATCGGGCAGCTCGAACTGTTTGAAAGAATAAAGCCCGAAAGCAGTGATGATGATCCGAAAACAAAGGCTTCGGATAAAGCTTCAAAAAACTTAGCAAAAGCGCAGGAGATCAATTCCTCGATAGTAGGCTGGATAACGATCCCCGAAACTAATATCGACTATCCTATAGTTCAGGGCGACGACAACGACTTCTACCTTCACAACGGATTTGACGGGAAGTACAACTATGATGTAGGCTGCCCGTTTCTTGATTATCGCTGTGACGGTGATCTCAGCGGATTCAATTCTATCGTTTACGCTCATAATATGATCGATCGGCGTATGTTTGCCGATGTTTCGCTTTTTAAGGACAGCGGATTTATGAGTGAAGTTCCGTGCGGCGAGCTTACTACACATGACAGTATACACAACATCAGATTCTTTGCCTATCTGAACGTTCCGAGCACATCACCGCTGTATCATGCCGTTTTTATCACGGATTCGGAGCGTGATGATTATCTTGACTACATCTTTTCGGAGGCATTGTACACACAAGGCGTTTCCCGTGAAGATATCGGTGCAGACGCACATTTGCTTCTGCTTTCTACATGCACGTTCGAGTACGACGACGCAAGAGGCGTTGTTGTCGGGATAATTGAATAGATAAAAAAGAGTCCTGCGGATATGAACGCAGGATTTTTTGATCTGTATTGTTGGTTATGATCTATCAAAAACACTTGCCAAAATGTATATTTATGTGTATAATATCAGTAAGAGTATTACAAGGAGCATTGTTTCAATGAATATAAAACCATTGGCGGCTATCGTTTGTGCTGCCTTTTTGCTATCGGGCTGTGCGATCGTAAAGACAGCTGATTACTACGGCTACGATACAGATCTTATATCTTCGCAGGAAAAGGCGACAAAGGACATACCGTCCGAAAAGCCCGAAAGCGATACGGATACAGCAGTTCAGAGCAAAGACGAAAAGAAAGCCGCATCGAGCAAAGCGGAGAAAAAAGCCGAGTCAAGCAAGACGGAAAAGAAAACAACATCAAGTAATAAGGAAAAGAAAGCTGCGTCAAGCGCTGCTTCAAAAGCTTCTGCGAGCAAAGCGGCGGTAAGCTCTAAAGCTTCATCAAGTACAGCTTCCGAAAGCACAAGCTCTCAGCAGGAGGAAAACACAAGCACTGACATTACCGAGAGCGCACCCGAAGAGGAAAGCTCCGGTGAGACGATGAACACGGTCTGCTATTCTTCTCTGTTTTACAGTTTGGACGACGATGAGCTGCTTTACTCCGACACAATAGACGGTACATGCGCTCCTGCGAGTCTTACAAAGCTGCTTACTGCTGCTGCTGTGCTGAAATACGTTGATCCGAACGAGATCGTCACGGTAGGAACGGAGCAGTATCTTGTAAACGCAGGTTCGAGCGTATGCAATATAGCTATAGGCAACAGACTGACAGTGTATGATCTGCTTACGGGAATGCTTATGTCATCGGGCAATGACGCTGCATACACGGCGGCTGTTACTACGGCTCGTTCTGTTTACGGTGACGAAGAACTGAGCGATCAGGAAGCGGTAGAGCGATTCTGCGGCCTTATGAACGAGCTTGCCGGCGAGATAGGAATGACTGACAGTTATTTTACCACACCCGACGGCTGGGACGACGGCGCACAGCACACAACAGCCTCAGATCTTCTGAAGCTTGCAAAATACACGCTCGATATTCCCGAGATAAGATCGATTGCAGGAACGTTTGAGAAGTCTGTTATATTTGATTCCGGCGAAAGCTTATACTGGACGAATACGAACTATCTTCTCAACCCGTACAGCGCATATTACTGCGCAGACTGTATAGGAATGAAAACAGGCACCACGGGCAGCGCAGGGGCGTGCCTTATAGCGGCGTTTGAAAAAGACGGAAAAACCTACATATCGGTAGTAACAGGCTGTTATTCCGATACCGACCGATTTGATCTTACACTGGAGCTTTACAGAAAATTCTGTAAATGATCCGGTTTATCATATTATAAAATGAGGTGATTATATGTTCTGTCCAAACTGTGGATCTCCGATACCCGAAGGCAGTGCGTTTTGTCCGCAATGCGGAAACAGGATCACGCCCGTTGAGCCGATACGCTCTGAACCGGCGTCTCCTTATACACAAACGCCGACTGCCGCTTACAGCGAGCCTGTTTCTTCGCCGTATCAGAGAACAGCTGTAGAGCTGCCTCATTCGGGCGAAGTCAATTCGTTCCCGATACAAGAGGTGCAGTACACGCAGCCGCAAAGATCTGTAAACGGTGTGCTTGCAGGCGCTCTCACGGCGGTGAGTATCCTGCTTGCTGCGGCGTGTGTTCTGCTTTTTATCAAGCCCGGATATCTCAGACAGGCAGAGGTTGAGCCTTTGCACGACACCGATACGAGCTTTGTTTATTCAAAAGATGAAGAAAGAAGCTCAAAGCCGTATGAGTCTACGGCAACGGAGAACGAAGACGACGAGTCCGACGAAGAGAGTTCATCTGTTTTTTCTTCCAAAAGCTCCTCAAAGGCAGCATCATCGAAAAAATCGGGATCGTCTAAGGCCGTTTCTTCAAAAGTGACTTCGTCAAAAGTTACGTCGTCTAAAAAGGCTGCGTCGTCAAAAGCGGCTTCATCGAAGGTAACGTCATCCAAGAAAGCTGCATCTTCAAAGGCGGCGTCCTCAAAGGCAGCTTCTTCAAAACCAGTTTCTTCTAAGGTCACTTCATCAAAGGCTTCTTCATCGAAAGTGACATCATCGAAAGCCGCATCGTCCGCTGCGCCGAAGCCCGAATCTGTTCCTGCGCCGTCAGAGCCGGAACCGCAGCCCGAATCAAAGCCTGATACTCCCATTGCTTCCGAACCTGAAACCAACGAAGATGAGCAGGCGTACAACGAGTCGCTTGTTTACTCGACGGAACAGCGCCCGAAGTTTGAAGAATTTGAATGGTGCTACGGTCAGTACGGTCTTGTTTACGACATGCCGCCTACAGCGTATAAGCTTACGAACGATCTCGGCTTTAACGGCGGTTGGAAGTGCATGATAATCTACAATCCGACAAACAGTTCGGGAACGTATATCCGTGAGCTGAACAACGTTCATATGTACGTTCAGAACGGTCTTGTCGATCTTGTGATAGATTGGTACATGATCTCAAATGATGTTTACGCCGAGCCTGAAAACGAAGAGGATATGAAAGATATCGTTTATAACGGCTCGTCTTTAAACGGCGGAGTGAGCGTTTCAAACACGGAAACAAACACAAGCCTCATTCTGTCAAGCTTCTGGAAAGAGGGCGGTTACGAATATGCTGTCGGATCAATGCTGCTTGGTGACGGCACGGTAGCATATGTTGCTTTGTATCGCTGATAAAGATCACTGAATGCCCTGCAGCAAAATTGCAGGGCGTTTAAGCTTGACGAAAAAGCCTTATCCGAAAGTTTTCGCCAAGCCTTTTTCAAAAGGCTTGCAGGTTCCAAGGGCAGCGCCCTTGGCCGCCGGAGGCATGCTCCGTTCCTTTTAGGGTGAATTTCCAAAACAGTCCGGTGGACTGTTTTGGAAAGAGAGGCATTTTGGCAGAAAATGCCCCTAAGCCACCGGCTACGTTAGCTTTTGGCAACAAAAAACTTTATCGACAGACTGAATGCCCTGCATCAAAAATGCAGGGCATTTTTAAAATCATCATTCCGGAATATAATCCTCATGATAGTTTTTATGTTTTTTTCACAAAAATGCTGACAAATTCTAACTTTTATGATATAATTAAGAAGGCACTGATCAAATCGAGTGTCCATATTGCGCCGTCGGATTTTCAGTCAGGCTGCACGAAACGACCGCCAAAATACTGACGTATTTCAAAATAATGCAAGCAAGATGGGCGCTCAGTCCGCAGGACATGATTTATTCAGTGGCTCCTTAAATCAGTTATTCTTATAAGAGGTAAAAATATGAGTATGCACGTAAGAAAAGCCTGCGAAAAGGATATCGAAAGGCTGCTTGAGCTTCTTGTTCAGGTCGATATGGTACACCATAACGGACGGCCCGATATTTTCAAAGGCCCTGCAACAAAATATAACGAACAGCAGCTTGCAGAGATCATTTCGGATGAAAGCACTCCCGTTTTTGTTTGCGTTGATGAAAATGATAAGGCACTCGGCCACGCATTCTGTGCTGCAAAGCAGGTAAAGGACGATCCCGTGCTTACCGATATCAGAACGCTGTATATTGATGATATCTGCGTTGACGAAGCTGCAAGAGGGCGCCATATCGGCAGAGCGCTTTTTGAACATGTTGCTGCTCATGCCAAAAAAGAGGGCTTTTACAACGTGACTCTCAATGTATGGACATGCAACGAGGGTGCGCTGAGATTTTACGAATCGCTGGGGCTTGTTCCGCAGAAGATAGGCATGGAAATGCTCCTGTGAATAATATCAAAAAAATGCAAGAACGTTCATAACTACGGCAGATACAAGCATTATCACCAGCATTACGATATGGTGGGGGAGTTCCTCGGCGATCAATCCTACAAATTCACGCAGAAATGCGTTCGGGAAGAAATACCACTTTGTTTTTGAAGCGATACCCTGCGCTGTAAGTTTGTTCTTGCGGGCTAAAGTGTAGCCTCTGAAAACGTGATAATTGGTTGTGGCAAAAGCAGCGTTATAACTTTCGCTTTTGCAGTGTTCTTCTATCTTCTGTTTTGAAAACTTCATGTTTTCAAATGTGTTTACAGAATTGTTTTCGATCAGGATACGCTCGGGCGGTGTGCCTTTTTTCTGCAAGTAGCGGCTTATTGCTTCACTTTCGGATATGATCTCGTCGTCTCCCTGACCGCCCGACGGAACGAACACGGCGTGCCTGCCCACAGCTTCAAACTGTTCACGCTCAAAAGCAAGCGCTGCGTCTGCTCTTGCTTTAAGAATGGGTGTAAGTCTTCCATCGGGAAGAATTGCGCAGCCGAGGATTATGATGTAATCACGGTCAAAAGGTGGCTTGTGCTTTGAAGCAAGTATTGACGAAAGGATCGTTGCAAACAGCATGCATTCAAAATACAGCACAATGAAAGATATAACTGTGTTGACTGATGTTATGAATGCGACCTCATGCGCCGAACCCGAAGCATTCAGACCGAACTTAACTGTCAGTATCGTGCCGATCATCCACAATAAGCTGGATATTATGCCGAGCATGTTAAGAACATGAAAGCCTTCGTGGCGTATAAGTGAAAGATTGCTTATCGAAACGGAAGCTGCAAGTATCAGCATCAGCGGCACCATTAGCAGTGAAAGCAGAGTGCCCGTGCTTGATATACACAAAAACAAGTCTGCTAACGTGTGCGAACCATGCAAATACATTATAAGAACGACAGCCTGCATTCCGAAAAACTGCCCAAGACCGCCCCTTACGATCATATTATATGAGTAATGTGCCTGTCTGCGGTGACGGTTGTATGAGCTGAGCATAGCAACACAGATAAGCAGCATTCCTATGAGCATGCTGATCTCTATAAGCTTTGAACCGTTCATATCGAGTATATTGCGGTATACAACTATCCCAAGCTTTGTAACGGTGAAAATACAGTAAACGACGGTATCATCACCCGTATTTCCTTGGATCTTCACAGTCACAGCGTCCTTTCCCGGCATTGCAGAGCTTACGGTCATATGGAGCGTGTGATCAGAGCAATACAGTTCATCGACCTTTATATTGCCGTTTTTGATCTCATATGAAATGCTTGTTTGTTTTGTATCAACGTTGGGAAGTTCGTATTTAAGATGATACGTGTCACCTGCGATCAGTATATAAACGCAGGTGGTCAGTGCGATCATCAGCAGAATAGATATAAGAAGAAGCATTGGTTTTTCTTTGAAAAGCTTTTTCATAAGCAAAACTCCCGATAGTATGTTTATTTGATGTTACCATACTTCAGAAAATATGTCAACTTCATAAAGGAGCTGTAAAAACAGTATGAAATTAGTGCTGAAAAACAAAGGAAGTATAATACTTGAAGTCGCTATCCTGATGATGATAGGCGTTATAGTTGCAGGGCAGCTGACGTACAATACGCAAAGGATACTTTCACGCAAAAGCATAAATCACGAAACCGAACTGCTTGCAAGCCGTGTCTCGGATGAGGTCGCAGCAGCAGTAAACGAATATCCTGCAAGCAAATGGCTTATGCGCTACTGGTACGAGCACAGTGCAGAGCTTGATATTGAATACGACGTTGATTTTTCCGAGAATACAAAAACAGAAGAAAAATGCAGACTTTTTACCGAGCGTCATCCGCAAGCTTTGCTGAAGTACATGACGACAGAAGAGGTAGAAGCGCTTTCGCCCGAAGATCAGAAGCTGTATGCGGAAATAACGTATTCATGGCTCATCACCCGTGTGAATCAGATCAAGCGCAACCACGCTGTGTCGTTCCTTTTCTGCGTTATTACGGAGGAGCCTTATGATTCGCAGTTCTTCCTTTTCAGTGCCGCAGAAAAGGGCGCTGTCAGGGGTACAAATTACGAAGAGGTTTATCCGCTCGGAACGATTTCGGCGGTGAATGAAAGTCAGCAGGAGGCTATGAGCAATGCCATGCGCTATTCGAGCCACCTTGCAGACGCAGGCAAATATGTCGATTATTACGCATATCTTGATAAGATCGACGATCACGGCGTACTGATAGGTATGACCTATAATCTTTCAAGTCTTACCGAGAACATCAGGCTGCAAACTATCCGTGTTTCAGGCGTTTCGATGTGTTTTCATCTGTTTCAGATGGTACTGTGCCTTCTGCTTTTGTTTATTGCCGTGCTTCGCCCGATGAAAGAGATACAGTATCACATAAGACTGTATACCGAGAACAAGGACAGTGCGACGGTTGAAAAAGAGCTTTCAAAGGTGCACCCGAACAACGAGATAGGCGTTCTTTCGGAGGACGTTATCTCACTTGCTAAAGAAATAGACGAACACGTTAAAAGTATTGAAAAGATCACAGCCGAAAAAGAACGTGCAAACACCGAGCTTGCACTTGCCACGCAGATCCAGGCAAACACTCTGCCGAACATTTTCCCGCCGTATCCCGAGCGTGACGATATAGATATCTTTGCTTCGATGACGCCTGCGAAAGAGGTAGGCGGTGACTTTTACGACTTTTTCCTGATAGATCACGATCACCTCGGAATGATGATCGCAGATGTTTCGGGCAAGGGAGTTCCTGCCGCTTTGTTTATGATGTCGTCAAAGATATTGATCGAAAACATCGCCCTTATGGGTCCTGAGCCTGCGCAGGTGCTTGAAAGAGCAAACGCTCAGATATGCAAGAATAACGTGACCGATACTTTTGTTACTGTATGGTACGGCGTTCTTGAGATATCAACGGGAAAGGTCAAGGCTGCAAACGCAGGCCATGAATACCCGATACTCAAAGGCAAGGACGGCAAGTTCGAGATCTTCAAGGATAAGCACGGCTTTGTTCTCGGCGTTATGGAGGGCATGAAATACCGTCAGTACGAATTTGAGATGGAACACGGTGATACGCTCTTCCTGTATACCGACGGCGCACCGGAGGCGACCGACGCACAGGAGGAAATGTTCGGTATGGACAGGCTTCTTGCTTCACTCAACAAAAAACCGAACGAAACGCCGAAGGAGCTTACCGAGATCGTCAGGGCGGACGTTAATGAGTTTGTCGGCGATGCGGAGCAGTTCGATGATCTTACGATGCTGTGCATAAAGCGAACATAAAGGAGGTCCTTTCATGAGCGATACCCTACAGATCAAGGCTTTGGTCAATAACCTTCCGTCGGTGCTTTCGTTTATCGACAAAAAGCTCGAAGAAAACGGCTGCCCGCCGAGAGTGATCTGTCAGATAGATACCGTAGCGGAAGAGATCTTCGTTAATATTGCAAATTACGCTTACGCACCCGAAACGGGCAGTATGTCTGTCGGTATAGAGTGCAGCAGCAAAGCGGCAGTGCTTACTTTTACGGATCAGGGCACAGCATACGATCCTTTTATTCGCAGCGATCCCGATGTGACGCTCAGTGCAAAAGACCGCAGTATCGGAGGCCTCGGTGTATTTATGGTCAAGAAGATGACAGATGAATTTTCATACAGGAGAGAAAACGGAAGCAACATTCTGACGATAAAGAAAACGTTTGACTGAAACTGCACCTTTGCGGTTTCACAGCAAAAAGAGGTGAGATCATGCCGACAAAGACCGTAAGAGAAATGAACTCTTTTGAGAGGATGAGAAAATCCATCGGAGTGAGAACGTTCAATGCAACGCTCATATCTTCGTTTATATTAGGGTTTGTAGCTTTGCTCGTGGGTCTGGGACTGTATACCTACGAGCTTGCGAGCCATTACATTTATGAGGCATTCAACCTTTCAAAATACGCAGCGGCTGTTATCGAGCAGATAGAGGACGTCGAGCCGTTTTCCGATGCTGTAATGGAGATATACCGCAGTCAGACGCAGGAACAGCTTGATCAGGTCGGTACGGAAGAATACCGCTCACGTTTTTCGGCATTGACAGAACGTGACGATTACAAAACAGTGCTGTCGGTATTGTCAAATTTCAAAGGCTCGACCGATATGGACTATATCTATATGGTCATGTATGACAAGGATACTTCTGCGATGGTATATATGGCCGATCCCGATGATCCTGCTGACGCTCTTATGCCGGGTGAATGGGAAACAGTGTCGCCCGAGGGTATCGATAAGTTTTTAGGCTGGGACGGAAGCGGCGTTCTTTACGATATCGACAAAACCGAGATATACGGCTGGCTTTGCACGAGCGGTGTGCCGATAAAGAACAAAAGCGGCGAGATTGTTGCATTCGTTCTTACCGATGTTTCGCTTGATAATGTAAAGCATGGCGTCATTTCTTTTCTGGTGCAGTATCTCATATCAATGACCGTCATTACACTGATCGTAGCGTTCTCGGCTTCAAAGCACATCAAAAGGACTCTTGTTCTTCCTTTGAACAAGCTCACCGAGGCCGCTCACTGCTACACCCGTGACAGAGAGGACAAAACGGACACAAGAAACGATCATTTCGCAGAGCTTGACATATCAACAGGCGACGAGATAGAAGCGCTTGCGCTTATGATGTCAGACATGGAAAGAGATCTTTCAAATTATATCGTTCATCTTACAGAGGTAACAGCCGAAAAAGAACGCATAAGCACCGAGCTTGCGCTTTCCACTCAGATACAGGCCAATATGCTTCCGAGCGTATTTCCGCCGTATCCTCAAAGAGATGATTTTTCGCTTTACGCTTCCATGACTCCCGCAAAGGAAGTCGGCGGAGATTTTTACGATTTCTTCCTCATTGACGACGATCATCTCGGCCTCATAATAGCAGACGTTTCGGGCAAGGGAGTTCCTGCGGCGCTGTTTATGATGGCTTCAAAGATCCTTCTTGAAAATCTTGCGCTCGGCGGTCTGGAGCCTTCGCAGCTTCTTGCAAAGGCTAACGATCAGATATGCAAGGATAACAAAGCAGATATGTTCGTAACAGTATGGTACGGCGTGCTTGAAATATCGACAGGTAAGGTAAAAGCTGCAAACGCAGGTCATGAATACCCCGTTCTGAAAGGAAAAGACGGCAGATTTGAGCTGTTTAAGGATAAGCACTCCTTCGTTTTAGGCGGTATGGAGGGCGTAAAATACAAGCAGTATGAATTTGAAATGGGTCACGGTGATATACTTTTCCTGTATACCGACGGTGTTCCCGAAGCAACAAATAAAAACAAAGAGCTTTTCGGCAGCGAGCGCCTTGTTGAAGCGCTTAATATCGAACCGGACAGCGATCCGAAAAAGCTTATTGAGACTGTCAAGAGCGAAGCTGATAAATTTGTTTCGGGAGCAGAACAATTTGACGATCTGACGATGCTTTGCGTGAAGCGTACATAAGGAGGGACTGTTTTGAAAGCAACACTTGAGATCACAGCACAAAAAGAAAACCTCGAAGCCGCTCTCGGCTTTTTGGAGGAACAGCTTGAGTCGGCGGGCTGCTCAATGAAGCAGCAGATGCAGATACAAGTAGCAGCGGAGGAGCTTTTTATCAATGTGGCAAGCTATGCATACGCTCCCGATAAGGGCAGTGTGACTATAGACTTTTCCTGCGATGAAAGCGGTCTTGTTTCGATAACGTTTATCGACACGGGCGTGCCCTACGATCCGACTGCAAAGCCCGACCCCGATCTTATGCTGTCGGCTGCAGAGCGCCCCATAGGCGGACTCGGGATCCTCATGGTAAAGAAAACGATGGATTCTGTCTTTTACAAAAGGGAGAATGGCTGCAATGTCCTTACGATCACAAAACAGCTTGACCTGTAATTACTGCCAATGATCACGAAGCAAAAGGAGCAGTGTTATGAGTACAAAACTATTCAGAGAAAAAAGCGTTGAAAAAATATCTTCACCCGATGAGCTTAATACATATATCAAGGTCATTCCTTTGCATATATGGGCTGTTATCATTGTGTTCGTTATTATGCTGATAAGCTTGCTGTCGTGGATCGAGATAAAAAATCAGACGCTGTATCTTGTAACGGCAGGCGAGAGTAAGGACGGTATGCTTACCTGTTATATAGTTGAAGAGGATTACGATGATATAGTCAAAGCAAAGGATTATATCAGCGCCTGTACATTTATAAGAAACGAAAAAGGCGAAGATTACGGCGAACTTATCGGTATAAACGATCTGCCTATCCAGCTCAACGAAGATTACGATCCTTATCTTTTTCATCTGCTTGACCTGCATACTTCCGATTGGGTCTACGCCGTGGAGTGGAAGACTGATCTTCCCGACGGGATCTACCCCATACTTATTCACGGCAACAACAGCAGATACAGCAAAGATCAATAGGGGAGTGTTTTGAGTGAACAAGAATAAAAAAAGCGCTCCCGTAGTGAAAGTACCTGTGTTGATGCAGATGGAAGCGCTTGAATGCGGTGCCGTAAGTCTTGCGATGATACTTGCATACTACGGTAAATGGCTGCCGATAGAAAAAATACGAGAGGACTGCGGCGTATCAAGAGACGGGTCAAACGCAAAAAATATCATGAAGGCTGCACGAAGCTACGGTCTTAAGGCAGAAGCTTACAAACTTGAACCTGAGGAACTCAAAGCAGTACACAAGGTGCCTTGTATCATTCACTGGAATCTCAACCATTTCGTAGTTTTCAGAGGCTTCAAGGGCGGCAAGGCGTATCTTAACGATCCTGCATACGGAGATTATTCCGTTTCAATGAAAGAATTTGACAAGAGCTTCACTGGGATATGTATCTTCATGGAGCCTGACGAGGGCTTTGCCGCAGACGGACACAAAAAAAGCATTATCGGTTTTTCAAGAAAACGCCTTAAAAGATCGAACAGCGAGATCGCTGCTATAATCGGCATATCGGTGGTTCTGCTGCTTGCGGGAATACTGGCGCCTCAGCTTTCGGAAAACTTTATAGACTGGTGTCTTGATTTTTCGCTTCAGGCCAATTTTATAATGTTCCTTTTTGCGTTTTTCATCATGAGCGCAGTTACTGTAATATCCGAATGGATGAAAGCTTATTTTTTGCTGAAGATAGACGGCAAAATGGCGGTCGTAGGTAATTCAAGCTACATATGGAAAGTGCTTCATCTGCCGATGAGTTTCTTTTCGCAGCGCCTGGCAGGTGATATTCAGCTTCGTCAGTCCGAGAACGGAAAAGTATCGTCTATGCTTATCCAGACGGTCGCCCCGGTTATTCTGAATACGATCGTTATGCTGTTCTATCTGATCCTGATGCTCAAATACAGCATTCTGCTTTCCTGTATCGGCATCGTTTCTGTTCTGATAAACGGTGCGATAACCTTAGCAGTTTCAAGAGCAAGAATAAACTACTCCCGTGTTCAGATCATGGAGCAGGGGAAAATGTACAGCACTGCCGCAACAGGCATCGATATGATAGAAACGCTGAAAGCAAGCAGTGCGGAGCATGCATGGGTCGATAAGTGGTCAAACAGTCTTATAGCTGTCAATAACAGCGAGATGAAGCTGAAAAGGCTGAACATCTATTTCGGTTCGATACCCATGCTGGTGACATCGCTGACGAATGCTTTCGTCATTTGTTTAGGTTCTGTTCTGATAATGAACGGCGCCATTACAATGGGCATGCTCATGGCGTTTCAGGGCTTTCTTTCGCAGTTTTTCTCGCCTGTGAATCAACTCGTATCAACAGCTCAGACGATCCAGGAAATGCGCACGCAGATGGAGCGCATCGATGACGTTATGGAGTACGAGGACGATCAGGCAATGAGCTTCGGTGACGATAAGAAAAGCGATGAATACTGCGGAAACATCAATAAGCTCAAAGGCAACATTACTGTCAGAGGGCTTACGTTCGGCTATGCGAGAATGAAACCTCCCGTCATCAGTGATATCGATTTTGAGGTAAAACAGGGGCAGACGCTTGCGATAGTAGGTGCGTCGGGCTGCGGAAAATCGTCGGTAGCAAAGCTTATTGCAGGGCTTTATAAGCCCTGGAGCGGAGAGATACTGATCGATGGGAAATCGATATCCGAAATACCGAGGAGCATCTTTACGGGTTCTGTAGCGGTAGTAGATCAGGATATCACGCTTTTTGAGGGTACGATATCGGAAAACATAAAGCTCTGGGACAACACCATCGAAGATTTCGAGATGCTTCTTGCAGCAAAGGACGCATCGATACATGATGTTATCCTCAGCCGTGAGGGCGGTTTTGACGGCAATGTTTCGGTAAGAGGCGAAAACCTTTCGGGCGGTCAGCGGCAATGTATCGAGATCGCCCGTGCGCTTGCACAAGATCCGACTATGATAATACTCGACGAAGCTACGAGCGCTCTTGACGCCAAAACAGAACATCACGTAGTAAGCGCCGTTAAAAGAAGAGGTGTTACATGTATAATAATAGCTCACCGCCTTTCAACGATACGTGACTGCGATGAGATAATCGTTTTAAATAATGGAAAAATAGCCGAGCGTGGAACGCATGACGAGCTTATCGCTCTTGACGGCTATTACAAACAGCTTGTTGCGAACGAATAGGAGGTGGATATCTTGAATTGGGTTGGCTCACAGATAAAACAGCGTCTTGACAATGATAATAACGAGATGTCCGATTCCTACGTTGAACTTGCGCAGTCTGTAACACCATCGAAGCAGCTTGAATACAAAGGAAAAAACCGTCTTGCAAAGATAGCCGTGGAAAAGGTGCTTGCATATTTCAATGTAGAAAGTCAGGCGGACACATATAAAGCGGCCTCTTTTTCGGAGATCATCGATCAGACCTCGCAGCAGTACGGTTTTCTGCACCGTACCGTAAAGCTGAGCGACAAATGGTATAAGGACGCAAGCGGCGTTATGATCGGTATAATTGAAAAATCGGATACTCCCGTTGCTCTTATTCCGAGCGCATTATCCGGTTATCGCTACTACGACAGCACACAGAGAAATTACATAAGAGTAACTAAAAGAAACTGCCATATTTTCAAGGAAGACGCTTATCTGTTTTTCAAGCCGTTTCCGGAAGGAAAATTCGGATTACGCAAGTTCATGAAGTATCTGTTTTCTTTTATAACGATCCCGGAGTTTTTGCTGTGGCTGCTCTTTGTTTTTGCAGCGCTCGTTCTGACGCTTCTTATACCCGATATTGCGTTAAGCCTGCTCGGCACTTTAACATATTACGGTGAGATAGAGCTTATGATACCGCTTTTTATTATGATAACGGCGGCGACCGTAAGCACTTACATCCTGAAACAGATCAAAGAGCTGATCTCACGGCGGGTTACGGTCAAAATGAGCATCGGCGTTCAGACAGCCGCAATGATGCGGATAATGTCGCTGCCTACAAGCTTTTTCAAAGAGTACAGCGCAGGCGATCTCGCTTCAAGGCTCAATCTGCTGAAAATGTTCTGTGAGATCATAATCATCACTTTATCAAACCTGATATTTGTTTTGATCTATGCTTTGCTGAACACGGCACAGTGGTCATGGTACGGTGAGGTGTTTACAGCGGTAAACCTTTTGTTCATTGTTGTGATCGTATGCTCTTATCTGTTCGCTCTGAACACTCAGACAAAGCAAAACGTAAAAAGGCTAAAAAGCGAAACGAAAGCAAACAGCATTACATATGAGATAATAACAGGCATTCAGAAGATACGCCTTACAGGCTCGGAGAAGCGTTTCTTTTCACGCTGGAGCAGGATATATTCCGAAGCTGCTCAGATAAAGTATTCGCCGCCGAAAAAGATAATCTTTGTAAAGATACTTCCGATCATAATATCGCTTACGGGAACACTTCTTTTGTACTGCTTTTCGCACGCATTTGACATAACTCCGTCGGCATACTATGCAATGAATCTGTGGATAGGCTTGTTCCTGGGCAGCGTGCTTGATCTTTTCGGAACGATAGAATTGACCTCTGCCGTGCTTCCCGGACTAAGGCTGATAGCGCCGATCTTCGACTGCGAACCCGAAAACGAAACGGGCAAAACAAAGCTCACAAGCTTTGCGGGCGGGATCGAGTTTTCCAATGTATCTTTCAGATATGACGATAATTCGCCTTATGTACTCAATAACTTTGATCTGAAAATAAACAACGGAGACTATATCGCCATAGTCGGAAAAACGGGAAGCGGCAAATCTACGCTGCTCAGGCTGATGACGGGCTTTGAAAAACCGAACAGAGGAACGATCTACTATAACGGCATTGACGCCGAAACTCTTGATCACCGTGCTTTGCGCCGTCAGATCGGGATAGTCCAGCAAAATGCACGACTTTTCCAGGGCGATATTTACTCTAATATTACGATATCAAACCCGACAGCTTCGCATAAAGAGGTCTGGAAGGCTGCCGAACTTGCAGGTATAGCAGACGATATCCGTGCAATGCCGATGGGTATGCACACGATAGTTTCGGCTGACGGAAAAGGTATTTCGGGAGGTCAGAGACAGCGCATCGTTATTGCAAGAGCTTTGATTTCAAAGCCGAAGGTACTGCTGCTTGACGAGGCAACGAGCGCTCTTGACAACATCACACAAAAGAAGGTTTCACAAACGCTCGACAGCCTTTCCTGTACAAGAATAGTAATAGCGCACAGACTTTCAACGATCAAGAACTGCAGCAAGATAATCGTTCTTGATAAGGGCGAAGTTGTTGAAACGGGCAGCTACGAAGAGCTGATGGAAAAAGACGGCTTTTTTGCCGATCTTGTGAAGAGACAGCAGCTTACTTAAGACAGCCCGATAGCTGCATATTATAAGGAGATCTAAGAATAGAATGACAAATAAAGAAATACTGGAAACAGCGCTTTTGCAGTCGTCTTATGACTGTAACTGCGGTATAAATGATTTTTTAGCGGAGCAAAATGTAGTAACAGTTTCAAAACCCCACCCGAAAGCACGAAAATATCTCCCTCTGCCGTTCGAGTGCGATCTTGTTTCATACGGCAGCAACGTTGTGGCTCAGACAAGCGAAAGAACGAGAGAAGCTGTAAGCGAGTATATCAGCAAATATGCCCCTGCATACAAGTGCTTTGAAGCGCCGTACATCAATAAGCTTAACGATCTGCTCGCTGAGTTTGACCTCAGAGTCTGCTTTATGGCTGAGTATTTTCTGCCGGATGTTACAAAACTCACAGAACCGGACTGCGGCGCAGAGCTTCGTGTTCTGCACAAGGACGGCTTTGCCGATCTGTATACAAGTCAGTGGGGAAACTGCCTTACGTTTCATGATAAAGACAGAGATGTTTTAGCTGTCGGTGCTTACGATAACGGCAGACTTGTAGGTCTTGCAGGCTGTTCTGCCGACTGCGAAACGATGTATCAGATAGGCGTTGACGTGCTGCCCGAATACAGGAGAAAAGGTATCGGCTCGGCTGTAACGAGCAAACTGGCAATCGAGGTGCTGAAGCTCGGAAAGGTGCCGTTCTACTGCGCTGCATGGTCAAACATACGCTCGGTGCGAAACGCTGTAAAAAGCGGTTTTCGCCCTGCATGGGCAGAACTCACAGCGAGAGAGACTAAGTTTGTTTACGATCTGATAAAGTAGCAGGTATATAATAAAGTAATATGCCTCACATTTAAAGAAGTTTTGCCCCGAAGCGTTCAAAAACGCCTCGGGGCATTGTGTTTTATACGGCTGATAAGATTAATCAGAATTTATGAATCTTTTTTTTCGTAAGGCTTATCCCATGAACCGATCTCAATCAGATTACCTTCGGGATCAGCAATATAACAGGTTCTTTGTCCCCAGGGTTCAAGCTCAGGTTCCAGTACAGGCGTAGCTCCGTTTTGCACAGCTTTTTTGAACGCAGCATCAACCTCATCAAATGTATCAACATAAAGAGCCAATTCAAAATGACCGTTCAATCCTTTAATATAGTCGTATTTGCGGTTTGTCATCTTTTCAAAGTCGTTTCTTCCATATAACAGAAACAAAGTGCCGTCTTTCACGAGATATACATTTGATGTATCCTCTGTTTCTTTGATCTCAAAGCCGAGTACATCTCTGTAAAACCGGATCATTTTAGCCATATCCTCAACCAACAATCCAAAGCCGTCCAATCTCATAAGCTGTCTCCTCTGACTTTCGATTTATTATATTAAGAACTATAACACGACATTCCTGTATTGTCAATAGAAACAATAGAACCGCCATAGCATTTCTGACTTGAGATCAGAAACACTATGGCTTAAAACTTATTCCTCATTCGGTTTTATTGCGTCTGTTTCGTAAATAAACTTAACGTCAGTCTTTGCACCGTTTGCAGCGCCGGAGAAATTCGTGTAGTCGCCTGCAAGTTCGGAAAGCTTTGTAAGTCTGTCGCAAAGCGGCTTGATATCACCATTGTATGCTTTGATGATCTTGTCAACGCCCTGCTTCTTGAACTTCTTGAAACCATCGTCGAGTGTTTTTGAACCGTCGGCAAGTTTGTTGATGCCGTCAACGAGCGACACTGTACCATCTTTCAGCGTAAAGAGTCCGTTAACAAGTGTGCTGCTGCCGTCTTTGAGCTTCAAAGCGCCGTCATCGAGAAGTACAGCCGAAGACGAAAGTGTTGCCGTGCCGTCTTTGAGCTGCTTGCCGCCGTCGGAAAGCTTTGAAAGTCCGCCGTTGAGTTCTTTTTCGCCGTTTGAAAGCTTTGTAAGTCCGTCTGTAAGGGCTGCTGCACCGTTGTCAAGAGCTGCCGCTCCCGTTGTTGCTGCCGTTATACCGTCAGCAAGCGACTGCGTGCCCTGTGCAAGAGCGCCTGCGCCGCCTGCAAGCTGCTTTGTTGAGCCGCTCAATGTGTCCGCACCTGCTGCGACTTTCTGTGCACCGTCATCAAGAGCTGCCGTTCCGCTGACAAGCTTCTTTGTGTTGTCGGCAAAAGTACCCGTTCCGTTTTCAAGCTGTTCAAGGCCGCTCGTCAGCTGTGAAGCGCCGCCGTCAAGTGAGCCGAGACCATCGGCAAGAGCCTTTGCTCCGTCGGAAAGACCTGCGCTTTCTTCCGTGCCTGTGAATGCATTATTGAGTGCGTTCGCACCTGCAACAAGTCCGGGATTCTCTGCTGTGCCGTCACCGTTGAATGCTGTTTGCAGCTGTGATATACCGCCTATAAGTGCCGTCATATCGTCCTGCGAGCTTGCAGCGCCGTCTGCGAGGCCTTGTGCTATCTGTGTCTGACCTGCTGTAGTCTGTTCAAGAGTGTTTATCATGACTTCAAGCTGAGCATACTGCTGCGAATCAGTCGGATAAGCTGCCTGCATCGCACGAAGTCCTGCGATCACCTGGCGGTTATACTCGATTGTAGTTTCGAGAGAATCGGCTGCCTCACCGATCTTTTCTGTCGTTTCATTAAGCTTTTGTGCGCCTGCCGCAGCACCCTGAGCAAGACGGTCAACGCCTGCGCCTGTCTGCTCTATACCGCTTGCGAGCGCTGCCGCTCCTTGACCTGCTTTGTCGATTCCCTGCGAAAGAGCGATTGCTCCTGCATTCGTTCTTGCTATGCCGTCGGAAACAGCGTCTGCGCCTGCTTTGGCATTGGAAGCACCCTGTGCAAGTGCGTCTGCGCCCTGATCAAGAGCCTGAGCACTCTCGGAAAGACTTGATGTACCGTCTGCAACGCTCTGTGCGCCTGCCGAAAGAGTCTGCGCTCCGTCGGAAAGCTTATTTGAACCGTCGTAAAGCTGCTGTGCGCCGCCGTTTACCTGTGCTGCACCGTCTGCAGCTGCCGTAAGACCTGCCGAAAGGGAAGAGGTTCCGTTTTTGAGAGACTTCATGCCTTCCTCTGCACTGTCGAAGCCTGCAACAAGCTTATCGGAGCCGCTCTTTGCGGAGTCGATACCCGAAGTGAGTGTTCCCGTTGCATCGTCGAGCTTCTTTGTTCCGTCTGAAAGCTTGCCCGTACCGTCTTTGAGTTCGCCGATACCGTCGTCAAGCTGAACGCCGCCGTCAGCAAGTCTGTCAACGCCGTTTGAAAGGTCGCCTGCACCTGTCTGAAGCTTCTCAATACCTTTGCAAAGGTCGCCCGTTCCGTTGCAGAGCTTATCGCAGGCGTCTTTAAGCTCGTCGATCTTCTTGTCGATCTCGTCAAGATCCGCAATATCGCCGAGGTCGGTGTCTGCGAAGAAACTGCTTGTTCCCGAAGTGATAGTTGTGTTCATCTCAAAATCGGAAACATCTGCTGTGAATGAGAAGTGTTCGGGAATATCAACATCGTATTTGTCGGAGATCCCGAGGCTTTCCGTAAGTCCGGGGAGAGCGTAGCCTAAAATAACAAGTCTGTCGACGTCGGAGATGACCTTACCGTTTTCCGTTGTAACGTTTCTGAACTTAGTGCCGTCAAGAAGCACGCCTGTTGCCATCATGAACGGAGTGTACATAGTTGTCTTTTCGCCGTTGATCTCAACGGTCTTTTTTGAATTGTTGATGTAATCGTAGCGCACGGTCACTCTGCCGCTCTTGCCTGCCAGTTCTTCGGGGGAGATGCTTTTTCCGTCAAGCGTATATGTGATCCTGATATCAACAGGCAGATCAGCCTCGCTGTAGCCCTTATAGTAGATATCGCCGCCGTTTGCAGACCATGTGATATCGGAGCCGTCGGCTGTGTAACCGCCGCCAAGCTTTAAGCTGCTGATATCGGACAGGTTGGAGAAATCGCTTATGCTGCCGCTGCCGGAAGCGTTTTTGAGCCAGTCGCTTACGATCGTTTTCGTTTTGTTGCCGTTTGCGTCGGTCATAACGTAAACGGTTTCGTTCTTCTCAACAGGCTCATCTGCCGAATCGCAAAGAACTGTTTTTTCTTCTTTTTTGCCGTCTTCCTTTACGGGTTTTGTATCGGTCGTTTCGTTGTTTTTATTTGCAACGGCATAAATGCCCGTGCTTCCTGCCGAGATCAGCACAGCCAGCATTGCCGCAATTACTTTACCGTATGTTTTCATAGTGATTACTCCTTTCAAACTGCCGCCGACGCTTTTTTCGGGCGTTTTGCGGATCTCTTCTTTCCGGCTTTGGAAAGATGTCTCATATCAAGTGTTGTAGCTGCGATCACTCTGTCGAACAACAGGAGCATAGCGGGCAGTATAAGATTTACCGTAAACATGCTCACGATAGCACCTCTTGAAAGAAGCGTGCAAAGCTGCGAGATCATGTCAACGCTTGAATAGATGCCTACGCCGAACGTTGCCGCAAAGAAACCGAGCGCACTTACAAATATCGATTTTATCGAAGTTCTTAATGCTATTGCTACTGCTTCGTGTTTATCCTTGCCGGAGATACGCTCTGCTTTATAGCGTGTCGTCATAAGGATCGCATAGTCGACCGTAGCTCCGAGCTGTATCGTTCCGATAACAACGGAAGCGATAAAAGGTATCGTTGTGTGAGTGTAGCACGAAAGACCGACATTGATAAGCACCGCAAATTCGATGACCGAAACGAGTATGATCGGAAGGGTGATCGACCTGAGTGCAATTAGGATTATAACAAATACGAACGCTATCGACATGATGTTTACTATCTTGAAGTCACGGTCGGTGATCTCGATAAGGTCTTTCGTTGCCGCTGATTCACCGATGACCATGCCTGTTTTGTCGTACTCCTTTATGATGTCGGATATTTCAGCTATCTGCTCGTTAACCTCGGGCGAGGCGACTTCATATTCCGAGCCGATAAGCATCATCTGCCATTTGTCGCTTTTCATAAGCTCTTTGAGTGAATCCGGAACAGCCTCTTCGGGAATTGCCGAACCGATGAGAGTATCGAAGCCGATAGTTTTTGTAACGCCCTCGACCGATTCTATCTCATCAGCCATTTTTCTGACTTCCATGCTCGGCATTTTTGAATCGAACAGAAGTATATGCTGAGTAGACATGCCATACTCCTCTTCAAGCTTTGCGCTTGCCGCAACACTATTAAGATCAGCAGGCAGGGTAGAGGTCAGATTGTAATAAACGTTTGTGTGAGTTTCGCCGTAAACTGCCGGGATAAGCAGAGCAATGAAGAGCACGGCGAAAACTTCGTGGTATTTCAGAATGAAGTTTGAGATACCGTCAAATGAAGGTATAAGTTCTTTGTGAACTGTTTTTGTGATCGGCTTGTCAAATACAAGTATCATTGACGGCAGGACTGTTACACAACAGATAACGCCGATGATAACGCCCTTTGCCATTACGATTCCGAGGTCAAGACCGAGCGTGAACGTCATGAAGCAAAGCGCAAGAAATCCTGCGACCGTAGTAACGGAGCTTGATACTACCGATGTGAAAGTCTTTCCTATCGCAACTGCCATAGCATGTTTGTTGTCGTCGGGATAGATACGCTTCTGCTCGTTGTAGCTTTCACGAAGGAAAACCGAGTAGTCCATCGTTACGGCGAGCTGCAGAACCGCCGCAAGTGCCAGCGTTATGAACGATATCTGACCCTGCATAAAGTTCGTGCCGAGATTGTAGATTATCGCAAGTCCTACGCTTGAAAGGAAGAATAGCGGGATCAGGAAGGAATCCATAGTAAGTGAAAGCACGATGATGTTGAGAATCGCTGCAATTACAACGTACATTGCCATCTCGCTCATCGTAAGCTCCTTGATATCCTCGACAACTGCCGACATACCGCTTACAAAGCACTGCTTTCCTGCAAGCTCTCTGATCTTTACAACTGCGTCAAGCGCTGCATCGTCGGAAGATGTGGTGTTGAAGAACACCGCCATAAGCGTTGACGAATCGGAGTTGAATATCTCATAGATGTTTTTCGGAAGAACTTCTTTAGGTATCGAAGCGTTTGCAAGAGAATCGTACCACAGAACGTTTTCTACCGAGTCTATCTCTTCTATCTGAGATTTCAGCTTCATAACGTCGTTGTCGTCCATGCCTTCAAGTACGACGAAAGCAAAGCCGCCTTTGCCGAACTCATCGAGCATGATGTCCTGCCCCTGCATTGTGTCTATATCTTTCGGAAGATACGAAAGTATATCGTAATTCACTCGTGTGTGTAAAAATCCGAGCGCCGATGGGATAACGAGCACAATTGCAAGAATAAGGATCGGGATCCTGAGTTTAACTATCAGCTTACCCATTTTCTCCATACATATCATCTCCTTTTATATTTGTCTACAGTATAACACTAAAATGACCGTTGGTCAATAGTAAAAATGACTTTTGGTCATATTTGTAGAATGTAATAAAAATGACTATTGGTCAGATTCCGGCAATGTGTAATATTCACTATTGACATACGATATACGATACTTTAAAATGTAATAAGAAGAAAATTTATGTAACGGAGGTGTAAATGTGGGAAAACTTGATAACAACAAAAAGGTGAAAGAAGATTCGCTTCTTCAGACGGCGTATCATCTTTTTATAGAAAACGGAGTCAGCAAGACTTCCGTTTCAGATATCACAAAAAGCGCAGGCGTAGCAAAGGGGACATTCTACTTATATTTTAAAGATAAGTATGATCTGAAAAACCGATTGATATCTCGTCACTCGTCACGACTTTTTGAAACTGCCATGCAGGAGCTTGAAAGCTGCAAGGATTCTCTTTCTTTTAATGAGAAAATAATCTTTCTTATTGACAGTATCCTTTCACAGCTTGAAGATAACAAGCCGCTTTTAGTTTTTATATCAAAAAATCTGAGCTGGGGCGTATTCAAAAATTCTATATCAACAATGACGAAACGCAGCGACGAGTTTAATTTTCTTGAAATATATCAGGCAATGATCAACGACGCTCCCGGCGAGCTTAATAATCCCGAGATAATGCTTTATATGATAGTGGAGCTTGTAAACTCCACATGCTATTCGTCTATACTTCACGCCGAACCTGTTCCGCTTGACGAATTGAAGCCGCACCTTTACCGCTGTGTAAACGAGATCATTAAAGCGCATATTGCCGACAGTTCACAAGAGGAAATAACTACTTGAGGTAAAATATGAAAACTATACCGTCTTCCGAAGCTATTCTGACAATTAACAGATCGAATGTATTTGCCGCAAAGCCCGATTATGACGCTGTACAGAAAGAAACCATATCTCCACTCAGAACCAATACGGCTTTGCTGATGAAAATACTTGCCGACAACGCCGACACCGAGTACGGCAGAAAATACGGTTTTTCCGATATAACCTCCGTAGAGGAATACCGGAAGAAGGTTCCCGTTGTAACGTATGAAGATATCGAGCCGTATATTCAAAGAATGGTTAAAGGCGAGAAAGATATACTGACTTCATATTCTTTTTCGCATATGAACGAGACATCGGGAACAGTTGGTAAGCAAAAGCTTATCCCGCTTACCGATATGCAAAAGGGCGTTTTTATCAAATATAATCTGCGGTATAATCAGGCATTGCTTGCCGACAAGCTCGGAGAAGAGTGGATGAAAGGCCGCTCTTTTTCAACGACGGAAGGAACTCACCGAACGGCGCCTTCCGGAATAACGATAGGCAGCGCATCTTCCGTAATGGCAGCAAATATAGGGGGGAGGCAGGCAGTTGATGATATCATGCGTAGACAGTATACTTCACCTGTAGAAGCTTCCATACCGTCTCCCGGCACGCAGACCAACTATATCCACGTTCGATTTGCAATGGCGGATAGAAATCTGACAAGCATAATCTGCGTAGTTTACGCTCAGCTCGTGCAGCTGTTCCATTATATTGCCGAAAACTATGAGATCCTTATAAATGACATTGAAAACGGTACTATAAACAAAAGCATAACTCTGCCCGAAAGTGTAAGGGAGTCGCTTCTTAAAAAGATAGAACCGATGCCCGAACGTGCCGCAGAGCTTCGTGAAGTTTTCAAAAACGGCAGCTCGTTCGCATTTGTTCCGAAGATATGGCCGAAGCTTGCGTACTTTATCGGGATAGGCGGCGACGGCTACTCTATCTACGATAAAACTATCAAAGAAAAATATACAGGCGGAAAGGTGAGAAACCTTTACTCCGGAATAACAGCTTCCGAGGGATTATGGTCTGTCCCCGTCGAGTTGGACAATGAAGACAGCGTACTTGCGCCCGGCTCGGCTTTTATGGAGTTCCTTCCCGTTGAAGCAGGCGATGATCTTTCAAAATGCGTTACTATAGATAAGCTCGAAAAGGGCAGAACATACGAGCTGATAATCACGAATCTGTGCGGTTTTTACCGCTACCGTATGAGCGACTCCGTGCTTGTTACGGGCTTTTATAACAAAACGCCGCTTGTGCGCTTTATGTACAGAGCAAACAGAACGGTAGATATGGTAGGGGAAAAGACGACTGAAAAGGCTTTGCAGCTTGCTGTTGAAAGTGCAGCCGAAGAGCTTCGGTTTGCGCTTTCGGATTATGTTCTGTATCCCGACCGTGAAGCCTCTCCGCCTCGCTACATATTTTTGATACAGCCCGAAAACGAGCAGGTAAAGGAACGCATAAGCCTTGACGTTCTTAATGAGACGATAGAAAAATACCTTTTTAAAATGAATGAAGAATACTGCTTCGGAGTAAAAGACGGCACACGAATGACTCACTCCGAATCGTTCTGGCTGCAGCCCGAAACGACATTTCTTTATCGTGAACTGATGATAATGAAAGGTGCGTCTCCGAGCCAGGTAAAGCCTGTTCACGTTATTACAAATGAACAGCAGCGCAGATTCTTTTTCAGTCTGAGAGATGAATAATATTAGTTTAAGCCACTCTGAACCGGGTGGCTTTTTTCGACCCTAATTTTTACAATTTAGTCTTGATTATTACAAAATTGTTTTATATAATAGAATAGTAAGGGGGAAAGCGAATGAGATCAATATTGGACAAGGTTTCGGAATACTTCCGATATACAGATAAATTCCTGTGGCTGATCGTTATTGCACTCAACACAACGAGCTTGCTTATAATTTCAAGCATGCAGCGTGCAGGCGACTATAATTATCTGAGAACTCAGTCTATCGCACTCACGATCGGCGCTGTCGGCGCTGTGGCTTTGTCGTGCATCGACTATAAATATATACAAAAATTCTGGTGGCTTGCAGCTGCTGCGGGATTCGGGCTTATCGGCATCGTTTTTGCATTCGGACAAAGGGTAGAGGGTACCGATGATACAGCGTGGATCAACGTCGGCGGCTTCTCGCTTCAGCCGTCGGAGTTCGTTAAGATCTGCTTTATCATCACTCTTTCAATGCACCTGAGCATACTCATGAAAGATGACCTTATACGATCGTTTCCTCACGTATGTCTGCTTGCAGTCCACGGCGCTATACCCGTTGTGCTCATACATTTTCAGGGGGACGACGGTTCGGCGCTGATATTTGCTCTTATTTTTATTATCATGACATTTGCAGCAGGCGTACAGCTGAGGTATTACGCAGGTACACTGCTTGCAGCAGGTCTTGCAGCGCCGTTTGTATGGACAAAGATCCTTAATGAAGATCAGCGAAACCGTATACTCGTAATATTTGACCTTGATGAGAACGCAAAGTCTGTTTACGGCTGGCAGCAGTATCAGGCAAAGCTTTCAATCTCTTCGGGCGGCTATACGGGTGCAGGACTTTTCAACGGTCAGAGAGTAGGCTATGCGATAGTTCCCGAGCAGGAAAACGACTTTATTTTTACCGTTGCCGGTGAGGAACTCGGATTTATCGGCTGCTGTATTATTCTTATATTGTTCATAGCGCTGCTGTTCCGTATTTTCTACAAATCCGCAAGCGCTCGTGATGAGTTCGGTCAGAATCTTTGCATCGGTGTTTTTGCGCTGCTGCTTTCGCAGGTCGCTATCAATCTTGGCATGGTTCTCGGATTCTTGCCTGTAGTCGGCGTAACGCTGCCGTTTCTGAGCGCAGGCGGTACATCGGTTCTCGGAGCGATGCTTTGTATCGGTATAGTACAGAGCGTTCATCTTTACAGTAACGATGACAGACTCATCATTAAGGCGGCGCCGCATAAATAAAACAAAGACAACACCGACCTTATCGGAAGATAAGGTCGGGAAAACTATTCGATACACTTATACAAAATGGATATTTTGTATAAGTCGAGGAAGGGGCTTGTACAGTAAATGGATATATATTCAGAATCACCCGAAATTATAAAGGGATTTCTTGTTTACATGAGTACCGTTAAAGGAAAATCCGAAAACACTGTCAGAGAGTATTATCTTGATCTGCGCACGTTTTTCCGGTTTATAAAACGCTCACGAGGTCTTGTTAAGCCCGACACGGAGTTTACCGATATCGATATCAGCGATGTCGATCTTGATCTTATAAAAACGGTCACACTCGACGACGGATATAACTTCATGCTTTTTTTGCAGCGTGAACGAAACAACAATGCGTCAACAAGGTGCCGCAAAGCGTCGTCGCTTTCAACTTTCTTCAAGTATCTTACAAACAAGAAAATGCTTCTTGCTATCGATCCGCTCGAAGGACTTGAAAACCCAAAGGTCGGAAAACGACTGCCGAAGTATCTTACACTCGAACAGTGCTACGATCTTCTGAACGCCGTTGAAGGACAATTCAAGGAACGTGATTACTGTATTCTCGTGCTGTTCCTTAATTGCGGAATGCGTTTGTCGGAGCTTTGCTCGATCAACTACAACAGTATTTCATCGGACGGAACTCTCAGGATCGTCGGTAAAGGCAACAAAGAACGAAGCGTTTATCTTAACAAGGCTTGTCTTGACGCTGTCAACGAGTATAAAAAAGTTCGCCCCGTAGACGGCGTTCGTGACAAAAATGCACTGTTTATCAGCCGTCAGCTCAACAGAATGAGTCCAAAGACCGTTCAGGCGCTTGTCAACAAATATCTCGAAAAGATCGGTCTCGGCGGTCAGGGCTACTCCGTACATAAACTTCGCCACACCGCAGCTACACTGATGTATCAGCACGGCGGCGTTGATATAAGGATCCTCAAAGAAATACTCGGTCATGAGAATCTCGGAACGACCGAGATATATACTCATCTGTCAACCGAACAGATGAAGCAGGCAGTTATGTCCAACCCCCTTTCCTCTGTTGCGCAGAAGAAAAAGAACGATCACGATTAAAGCTTAACTCCCCCGTCGCTCCGTCAAAATATTACAATTATTACAAATAAATATTACAATTTGTTGCTTTTTATCTTTATAAGCTGCCGTTTACATTTTTTGTCAGTTTTTTCACTTCATATATGCTATAATATCTTATCGGAATTATGGAGGTGAATGCTTTGATCACATATTCTATCATTACGGAACAGAATAACGGCAGTAAATGCGGTGAATATACTTCTTACGGAATAGATGTAAGCGACGGAGAACGCCGTTTTAAGATACACGATGTTTTTCTTGACAAGCAGGAAGCGCTTGAATGTGTCAGACTTTTCAACAGTGAACAGCTTGAGATCATACATCTTGAACAGGTGATTGATGAAATATTGAGATACGGTTTGTAAAACAGCGGCATTTGCCGCTGTTTTATTTTGTCGGGTTGACGATTTCAAAGAAATTTGTTACAATACATAATGTCAACAAAGGAGCTGATTTTTTTTGAACGTATACGATTTTGATAAAACGATCTATTATAACGACAGCACATCGGATTTTTATATGTTCTGCCTGAAACGCCACCCGAAAATTGCGGCGCATTTTCCGAAAACTATGGGCGCATTTATCCTGTATCTTCTGAGAATCAAAACAAAAACTCAGTTCAAGGAAATAATGTATGAATTTCTTCATGAGGTCGATATAGAAAAAGATCTTCCCGATTTCTGGGAAACTCATAAGAACAAAATAAAGCCGTTTTATCTTGAACATAAAAAGAGCGATGACGTTATTATCTCGGCTTCACCGGAGTTTTTGCTGGCGCCGATATGCAAAGAGGTCGGCATCAATCATATGATGGCGTCAAAGGTAGATCCGAAAACAGGCAAATATACGGGTATCAACTGTCACGGAAAAGAAAAAGTGCGCCGCTTTGAAGAGAAATTCGGCAGCGCACATATTGATGAGTTTTATTCCGACGCTTACTGCGACACACCGCTTGCACTTATGGCAGAACGCAGCTTTATGGTCAAGGGCGATCGTGTTTCCGACTGGAAATTCCGCCGCCGTGACAAATAAAAAGCAGACACAAGGTCTGCTTTACATTCACATCATAATAAATGTTCAAGGGCATTTTCAAAGACTTTATCCTGCTTTGGCTGATGAGTTTTTGAAGTGCCCTTTTTTTGGATATTGCTTACAAAAACTGTGTCTGAAAGAAGAACGCTGATGTTATCGTTCTTCACGGCCTAAAAGAAAGTTTACCGAAACTTCAAGGATATCTGACAGTGCAACAAGCTCAACGTCCGTTACATATCTGATCTGTCCCTCCAGTTTAGAGAGACCCGATGCGTTCATATCGACACCACGAACCTGCAACTGAGCCAGTAATTCCTTTTGCTTCATACCCTTCTTTTTCCTTGCTGCTTCCACCCTTGCGCCGACCAGATTACGGTCTCCAAGTGATTGCTTCCGTAAACGCATACGCACATCTCCTTATCTTTAATCATTTCACTGCGTTGCAAATCTACCCTCTTTATCTCTTATACTTATTATAATATCTAATAAAGAAAAAAGCAAGTATCGAGAAAACAAAATTGATTTTTACTTTTTTGTATAAAATAAATAAAAATAATGAATACCATCGAAAGAAATAAATATCGTAAATAATCAGTTTATTTCAAATACAACAACAGGATCGATTTGTAGATAAATTTTATTTAATCATCTTATTGTAATTTGACGCAAAAGGTTATATAATAGGAAAGGTCACATTTTATGCAATTATCCACGGAGGATGTTCTAATGAACAACAGTAAACTAAAGATCCTGACGTTAGTATTGGCGGCATTTGCAATAGTATCTGCTCTCCCCTGTTTTTGTGCAGAGGCAGACAGCAGCATTACTACATATGAGCTTACAGAGATAAATATGACGATAGATGTACCTTCACAGACTTCTGTAATAACATCTGCCGTCAAAAAGAACGACAAGTCTTTCAGAGACGGCACGTTTGATTACCTCACCGCTATGTCAAAAATGCGTGAGGACAACGCATATCTGTACGGCAAAAACGTTGCAGACGGCTACGAGATCGAAGTTATGTCGATGAAAAACGAAGACAAGCTCAAGGATCTTTCAAAGCTTAAAGAAAAGAAACTGAACAAGCTTCTTGATAACTATTCAAAGCAGGAAGATATCGTTGAATCAAGCATATACAAAAACGGTTATCTTACTTTTTTGTTTGCGTCAAGGACATCTAACGGTCCCGAAGGAAGGTTCTTTTACAGCGATTATTACACCGTTTATGACGGAAACGATATAATGGTACGCCTTATTTCGGAGAACGACAATATCACGCAGGAAGAGCTTTCGGTGCTGAAAACTGTTACCGATTCGATCAGGCTGCCTGTAAAACGCAGATTGAGCTTAAAAGCGCTCCCGGGTAAAAGCGTTTTCTATGCGTTTATATTCCTTACAGCCGCTTTTATACTTATTGTACTGTACAGACGCCACGACGAAAAGGTGAATGCGGTAATTCTTCCGATAGCAGAAAAGTGTAAGGCATTTACTTTAAAAACATCTTCCGCACTTAAAGAAAAAGCCAAAGCAGAAAAAGAAAAGCTTGCGGAAAAAGCCGAAAACGCTCAGAAGGCTTCAAAACGGGAAGAGCCTGCCGAAAAGCCGTCGGAAGTATCGGATCAAACAGACGATACGGCTCCGAACGAGCAGTCCGAAGTAGAGGAAGAAGATGATGAAGATCTGTCTTCCATCGACCTTGATGCAGCTATAGCATTGTTTGATGATTCATCAGTTTAAAAAGCGGGAGTTTTTGCAGTGAGCAGAGAATTAAGACCGATACAGCTTATCGAACGCAGTATCAACAAAAAGTACAGAAAAGTTCTTTGGAATCCGTTTATTGAAGCTGTGAAAAAATACGAGCTTATAAAAGAGAACGACAAGATCGCCGTGTGTATCTCCGGCGGAAAAGACTCTATGCTTTTAGCGGTGCTTATGCGTATGCTGCAGCGATACAGCGAGGTGCCTTTTGAGCTTGTCTATCTTGTAATGGATCCCGGTTACAATGCACCTAACTTAGAGCGGATAAAGCGCAACGCAGAGCTTCTGGAGCTGCCTGTTACCATTTTTCATACAGATATTTTTGAAGCGGCTGACAATGCCGGACGCTACCCGTGCTACCTGTGCGCCAAAATGCGCAGAGGTCACCTTTACAGCGCCGCCAAAAAACTCGGCTGCAACAAGATTGCGCTTGGCCATCATTTTTCCGATGTTATCGAAACGACTGTTATGGCGATGTTCTACGGCTCTCAGCTTCAAGGCATGATGCCGAAGCTGCACAGCACGAATTACGAGGGCATGGAGCTTATAAGGCCGCTTTACTGCATTCATGAGGATTCGATCATCTCATGGAAAAACTACAATAAACTCGAATTCCTGCAGTGTGCGTGCCGTTTTACCGAGAACAATGCTCACAGCAGCGACGGTATCGGCGACAGCAAGCGCCAGGAGATAAAAGTCCTGATCCGTCAGCTCAAAAAAACAAATCCGAACATTGAAAAAAGCATCTTCAACAGCCTTCACGCTGTACACCTTGATACTTTTATCAACTATAAAACAAAGGGAGTATACCATAGCTTCCTTGATAATTACGACGAAACAAACGGCAGCGATGAATGATCGCTGCCGTTTACTGTTGTTTATTATATCTAAGGAAGCACTGATTAAATCGAGTGCCCATATTGCGCAGTCAGATTTGCGGACAGTGTCCGCAGACAGATATGCGTTACACACTTTGATTTATGATAG
>CACZYP010000013.1 GCA_902785425.1 uncultured Ruminococcus sp.
TTGCCCTCTCGGTGTGTTACGAGCGCATCTTTTGGTCAAATTGAACTCAAAAACCTTGAAATACGTCAGGCGGGTATGCACCCGCTTGCAGAACGCACTAAAGAATCATAATTGAAAGCTTTTTTGCGTGCGGAGCAAGCCACCATAAATCAAAGTGTGTAACGCATATCTGTCTGCGGACACTGTCCGCAAATCTGACTGCGCAATATGGGCACTCGATTTAATCAGTGCTTCCTTAAGGAAAACTTATGAATTCCCGTTTTTGTGGACCTATCACCTGTTTTATCCGACGGCGCAATATGGAAAAAGCTTCCTTAGCAGGCTGAGATCAGGATCAGCCGGACATTAAGTAAGAAAATGGTGATCTTATGGAAAGATATCGTTTTACGGATCAAGTTCAGAATGCTTATGAAGAATTAAAACAGCCTCTTGCGATCTATCAGTTTGTAAATAAAAGAGTGGTCACTCTCGTTCTTTCGGATGGTTTCTGCGAGCTTTTCGGCTATAAGGAGCGTTCGCAGGCTTATTACGATATGGACAGCAATATGTACAAGGATACTCATCCCGATGATGTATCCAGGATTGCTGACGCAGCATATCGTTTTGCAATTGGCAAGGGTGATTATGAAGTTATTTACCGTACCCGTATAAATAAAGGGAATGAGTATAAGGTCATCCACGCTGTGGGACGTCATATCTATACTGAGGAAGGCATACGTCTTGCTCATGTGTGGTATACCGATGAGGGAACATATACGGAAGACCCGAATGCCGATGTTTCCGAACTGAACAGAGCGCTCAATCAGCTGCTTCATGAGCAAAGCCTTATGAAAGTCACTTCTTATGACCATCTTACAGGACTTCCGAGCATGACCTACTTTTTCGAGCTTGCGGAAGAAGGCAAGGAAACTCTCATCAATGAGGGTGAAGAACCGGCTCTTTTATACTTCGACATGAGCGGAATGAAGTTCTATAACAAAAAATACGGATTTGCCGAGGGCGATAATCTTATAAAAGAGTTTTCAAAACTGCTCATAAGTACATTCAGCAACGAGAACTGCTCTCATTTCGGAGGCGATCACTTTGCTGTTTACACACAACAAAAAGGTCTTGAAGACACTCTGAACAAACTGTTTGATAAATGGAGCGAAATGCACGACAGCAATGAGCTTCCGATACGTGTGGGCATTTATTTAAACAGTATGGAAGACGTCAATGCAAGCACGGCGTGCGACCGTGCAAAGCTTGCCTGCGATTCGCTCAGAAACAGCTATGCGTCGGGCTTCAGTTACTACAGCAAGGATCTCGGAGATGATCTTGCAAAGCGGCAGTATATCGTTTCAAATATTGACCGTGCCATAAAGGAAAAGCATATCCAGGTCTACTATCAGCCTATCGTGCGTGCGGTAAACGGCAGAGTGTCTGATGAAGAGGCGCTGGCTCGCTGGATCGACCCCGAAAAAGGCTTTATGTCGCCTGCTGATTTTATCCCTTACCTTGAGGATGCAGGTAAGATATACAAGCTTGATCTTTACGTTCTGGATCGTGTGCTTGAAAAAATACATATTATGAAAGAAAAGGGTCTGCATACAGTTCCCCAGTCAATAAACCTTTCAAGATCAGATTTCGACTCCTGCGATATAGTTGAAGAAATACGAAAAAGAGTAGATAAAGCAGGTGTGAGCCATAATCTTATTACGATAGAAATAACTGAAAGCATTATCGGCGCCGATTTTGAATTTCTTAAAACACAGATAGAACGTTTTCAGAAGCTCGGTTTCTCGGTATGGATGGATGACTTCGGAAGCGGTTACTCATCGCTCGATGTTTTGCAGAGCATCAATTTCGATCTTATAAAGTTCGATATGATCTTCATGAAGCGTCTTGACGAGGGTAATGCAGGCAAGATCATACTAACCGATCTTATGAGAATGGCTACATCGCTCGGCGTCGATACGGTATGCGAGGGCGTTGAAACTATAGAACAGATACACTTCCTCCAGGCGATAGGCTGCTCGAAGCTTCAGGGATATTATTATCTTAAACCCGTCTCGCTGGAGCATATCCTTGAAAGATATGAAAAGGGAACATGTATAGGTCTTGAAAATCCGAAGGAATCTGTTTATTACGATTCAATGGGACGCATCAACCTGTATGATCTTTCCTTCCTTGCAAATAAAGACGAAAACGCTTTGCGCAATACGTTCAACACGCTTCCTATGAGTGTGCTCGAAGTTTCATACGATTTGAAAAATATGCAGATCGTCCGCAGCAACGACTCTTACCGTGATTTTATGAAAAGATCATTCGGTTTTGATATTGATGACCCGAATGTGGAATATCCCATTATAAGCCACGGAACAGGTTCTGTGTTTGTAAGAAAGCTCAAGCAGACACGGCATGACGGAGACAGAGTTTTTATTGAAGAAAGACTGACAAACGGAAATATAGTCCACACATTCGCAAGGCGTATCGGAGTAAATCCTGTAACCAATAAAATCGCATTTGCGGTGGTTGTACTTTCTGTTACAGAGCCTAATGACGGCACGACATATGCAAGCATTGCAAGAGCGCTTGCGGCGGATTACTACAATATCTATTATGTTGATCTTGCAAACGGAGATTATATAGAGTACACATCTACTATCGGCGGCGATGAGCTTGCTGTTGAACGTCACGGAAAGGACTTTTTCAATTCTGCGAAGACAGATACAATGACACGTATCTATGAAAAGGACAGAGAAGATTTCCTTAACAGATTCACAAAAGAAAATATAATCCGTGAGCTTGACGAGCAGGGAGTATTTATGATAACGTACCGTCTTATCGATACGGGTGAGCCTGTGTATGCACGTATGAAAATAACACGCATGGAGCTGGACGCACACCATATCATAATCGGTATAAGCATTATCGATTCGCAGATGAAGCAGAAGGAAACAGCTGACAAGCTGCGCCGTGAAAGAGAGGCACTCGGCAGGATAGCCGCACTTTCGGGAAAATACATAGTGCTTTATACGATAGATCCAGTTACAGAGCATTATGTTCAGTACAATCCTTCAAAGGAGATCGAGAGCTTCGGACTAGCAAAGCAGGGAGAAAACTTCTTCGAGCAGGTAAAGATAGACGCTCCCAAGGCCATTTATTCCGAAGATATTGAAGAACACCTGAAAGTTCTCACAAAAGAGAATATGATGAGTGAGATACGAAAGAAAGGCTATTTTGTTCACCATTATCGAATGATAATAAACGGAGAGCCAAAGCCGTGCAATCTGAAAGCTGCACTGATAGAGGAGGAAGACGGCGAGAAGATCATTCTTGGAGTAAGAATGTCTTAAATAGTATTTTACAAAACGAACGGCACACCGAGGCTATAAACGGTGTGCCGTTTTTATTATAATCCATACTGCGAAATTTTTCTTGACATCTCTTTACAGCGCATGTAGAATTATTCTTATTAATACTGAGAGGATAAAATAAATGAACAACATAAAGTGGCTGTTTTTTGATATAGGTTCAACGCTTGTTGATGAAAGTATCGCTTACAAAAACAGGATCGAAAAGACAATAGAAAACACCGATATAAGCTTTGAAGAGTTTTACGGTAAAATGGCTGAAACAGCAAGGTGTGATCAGAATTGTTATCTGAAAGCACGGGAGTATTACGGCCTGGACTCTTCGCCGTGGCGCAGCGAAGATGAGTTCGTGTACCCGGAAGCGGAAGAGTGTTTAAAGCGTTTGAGCAAACGGTATCGTATCGGTATAATTGCAAATCAGAATCCCGGAAGCAGGGAACGTCTTAAGAAGTTAGGACTGCTTAAATATATAGATATCGTTGTTGCTTCCGCAGAGGAAGGCGTCGCAAAGCCCGATCTCGGGATATTTCGGATCGCACTTGAACGTGCTGGATGCAAAGCCGAAGAAGCGGTGATGATCGGCGATAGGATTGACAACGATATAATTCCTGCGAAGGAGATAGGAATGAAAACGGTATGGATACGGCAGGGGTTCGGCGGTATGTGCGAGCCGAAGTGTGAAAATGAAAAGCCGGATCATATTACAGATGATCTTTTGCAAACATGCGGGGTGTTGATGAATGAGTAAAATTATATATCAAAAGCTGACCGAAAAAGAGCTTGAGATCTTTATAAAAATGCGTATAGATCAGCTTCGTGAAGAGGGTGCAAAGGAAGACTTTGATCTCAGGCCTGCACTTAAAGACTATTACGTGCGCCATATGGCAGACGGAACATTCTTTTCGTGGCTGGCGGTCGATGAAGATAACGGCAGGATAATAGGCACGAGCGGGATGTCGATAGTCGAGAAGCCTCCGTATTTCGGCTGCCCGAGCGGAAAACTCGGCTTGCTTTCAAGCATGTTTACCGATAAAGCGTACAGAAGACAGGGGATAGCCAAGGAACTTCTCACACGGGTCGTCAATGAAGCTAAGGAACGTGGCTGCGGCGCTGTTCAGATAACGGCATCGGATATGGGAGTTCATCTGTATTCTGCTTTCGGGTTCGTTAAAAACGGAAATTTTATGCAGTATAAGCTTTAAGGTAGGTCAAAATGAAAATAGAACATATAGCATTGTATGTAAAAGATCTTGAAGCAGCGAGGGAGTTCTTTATCAGATATTTCGGCGCTGTTTCAAATGAGATGTATCATAATAAAAAAACGGGCTTTAGTTCGTACTTTCTTTCATTTGATGACGGTGCAAGGCTGGAGATCATGACAAGACCAGACGTAAGAGATGCCGCAAAAGGTGAGTACGATACGGGTTATGCTCATATTGCATTCAGTGTCGGCAGCAAGGAGAGGGTAGATAGTCTGACCGATAAGCTTCGCTCAGACGGCTATAAAGTCACAAGCGGTCCACGCACTACGGGAGACGGATATTATGAAAGCTGTGTTGCAGCGCTTGAGGGTAATCTTATTGAGATAACTGTATAAGCGGCCGCAAATTGAAAAAAGTACATATCCGAAAGTTTTCGCCAAGCCTTTTTCAAAAGGCAGGCAGGGGTCTTAGGAATGTAGGTCTCGCTTGCCGGCTCGGTCGGTACTTCTGCTTTGCAGAGGTCTCTGCCGGAGCCACGCACCCCTGAGCTACAGGCTGCATTATACTTTATCGACAGAATGAAGCCGCCCGACAAATGCCGGGCGGCTTTCCTGTAAGATGTATAGACACGAGTGGAGGGATCATTTATGAACACTTATAAATGTTTATCAATACTGTTCCTCGTCCTGAAGTGCATCAACGCCTTCTTCGCCTGTACGAACCTTGATGACGTTTTCAACATCGTAAACGAAGATCTTGCCGTCGCCCGTGTGACCTGTGTACATTACGCTCTTAGCGGCGTCGATAACAGTCTTAACGGGGATCTTGCTGACAACGATCTCAACCTGTACTCTCGGATGAAGTGTGATCTCCTGAACAGCACCTCTGTAGTAGGACGGCTTACCTTTCTGTACGCCGCAGCCGAGAATGTTGGTTACTGTCATGCCGGTGATGCCGATATCAAGCATAGCCTGCTTGAGCGACTCGAAGCATTCCTGACGAACGAAGATCTCGATCTTTGTGAGCTTGACGTCGGAAGCAACGGGAGTTTTCGGTGTCTTTACAACAACGGGAACTGCGTCGTCGATGTCTACCTTCTTCTCCGGAGCGCCCTTTGTGCCGGGTCTTGTCGGAGCAGACATTGTAGCAAAGATCGGCTGGAAGTCTGCATATGCGCTTACAAGGCCATGCTCGGGGAAATCAAGACCCGAAAGCTCTTCTTCTCTTGTAACACGAAGACCGATCGTCTTTTTGATGATAAAGAATGTGATGAAGATCATAACGCCGCCCCATGCGATAACGGAGACAGCGCCGAGGCACTGAATGCCGAAGAAATAACCTCTTGTCATGCCGTTGGCTGAGAGCCAGTCATTTGATGCAAATACACCTGTGAGAAGTGTACCGAGAAGACCATTGATGAAGTGAACGCCTACTGCGCCGACCGGGTCATCGACTTTGAGGATCTTATCTACAAATTCGATACCGAATACAACTGCGAATGCGGAGATGATACCGATAACAGCTGCAGCCCATGTGTTTACGCAGTCACAGCCTGCTGTGATAGCAACAAGACCTGCAAGAGAACCGTTGAGTGTCATCGAAACATCAGGCTTCTTGTATCTGATCCATGTGATGATCATAGTAGCGAGTGTAGCCATAGCTGCTGCAAGGTTTGTGTTTACGAAAACTACGGAAGCAAGCTCTGCGCCGCCGTCTGTCATGGAAACTGTAGAGCCGCCGTTGAATCCGAACCAGCAGAACCAAAGGATAAATACGCCGAGTGCGCCGAGCGGGATGTTGTGACCGGGGATAGCCTTAGGCTTGCCGTTTTTGTCATACTTGCCGATACGAGCGCCGAGCATTGCAGCACCGATGAGTGCGCAGACACCGCCGAGCATATGAACTGCCGTGGAACCTGCAAAATCATGGAAACCAAGCTGTGCGAGCCAGCCGCCGCCCCATACCCAGTGGCCGGAAACGGGATAAATGATAAGGCTGATCACAGCAGAGTAGATGCAGTACGAAGAGAACTTTGTTCTTTCTGCCATAGCGCCGGAAACGATCGTAGCAGCTGTTGCGCAGAATACTGTCTGGAAAATAAAGTAAGCGGAGAAATCAACGCCTGCCGGAAGGATGGCTGTGTAGTCGCCTCTTGTGAAGAGGTCGATGCCGCCGAAGATCGCAGAGTGTGTTCCGAACATGATTCCGAAACCTACGAGCCAGTAGAGCGGTGTGCCGATCGAAAAGTCCATCAGGTTTTTCATGATGATGTTTCCGCTGTTTTTCGAACGTGTGAAACCTGCTTCAACTGCTGCAAAGCCTGCCTGCATGAAGAATACAAGCGCCGCTCCGATGAGCGTCCACATGGTATTCATGTCCGAGAACAGCACAGTTACGTTTGTGTCTGTCATGGTGATACACTTCTTTTCTTTTAGATTTTCTGTATATAAACACGCTTGTTGATCCACCAACTAAATCTTGAAGTTCTCAGCCTTTCCAAAAGCCGGAATACAAGTTATCGAACAGTGCGGTAAGTACGACAGCTTTTTTTCAAGCTTCTGTTTGAGCTTTTGAAATTCATGATCTGATCGGTATATCAAAACCAAGTGTGGAATATCCATTGAAAATGCCTCATAAAAATGGCTAACGGCAGCGGCTCTGTGGTTATCCCGTTAAGGATAATCGACAGCGCCGTTGCCGTCTGAACAAATGAGTATAACAATAGAGGGAAAATCAATGTAAAAGAAAAACGGCGATAATGTGAGCTTTTAGTGCTCCGACATCATCGCCGTTTTTGTCATGTCCGTATTATACACCCGTGATAATGATTTGTCAAGTGTATTTTTAAAAATTATTCTGCAATTTTTTTTGAGAAAATTTTCGTTCTTCCTCTTGACTTTCGCTCTTCAAAGTGGTAATATATATCCAAATTAAATCAATCAAACCGTTGAGGCGAGAGTAAAAATAAGAAAAGAGCTCACAGAGAGTCCGGGGCGCTGAAAGCCGGGCAGCAACTGCTTATTATAATGGGTCGCCGAGGGTGCGGTGAACGGCATTTTTGCTTATTATTCCGCAACGTGAGGGCTTACGTCAGTAGCCGGAGATATGCAGGTATCTCGCAGAGTGCGCAGCTTCATCGCTGCGAATCAAGGTGGCACCACGGGTCATAGCTTATCCGTCCTTGACAGATCGTAAGAAGGTCTGTCAAGGGCTTTTTTGTTGCCCGGAACAGACGATATCCACCCGAAAAATGAAATCAGAGAAAGGCGGAAAATTTATGTCAGTAGGAAGATTCGGAGTTCACGGCGGTCAGTACATTCCCGAAACGCTTATGAACGCAGTAAACGAGCTTGAAGAGGCTTATAACCATTACAAAAACGATCCCGAGTTCAACAGAGAGCTTACGGAGCTTTTTAACGAATACGCAGGCAGACCGTCAAGACTGTACTATGCGGAGAAAATGACAAAGGATCTCGGCGGCGCAAAGATCTATCTCAAAAGAGAAGATCTCAACCATACGGGAGCGCACAAGATAAACAACGTTCTCGGTCAGGTGCTTCTTGCAAAGAAGATGGGCAAAACAAGAGTTATCGCCGAAACAGGCGCAGGTCAGCACGGTGTTGCAACGGCTACGGCTGCGGCTCTTTTCGGCATGGAGTGCGAGATATTTATGGGCAAGGAGGATACCGTTCGTCAGGCTCTCAACGTATACAAGATGAGACTTCTCGGCGCAAAGGTGAACGAGGTCGAATCGGGTACGGCTACGCTTAAGGATGCCGTAAACGAGGCTATGAGAGAGTGGACTAACCGTATCTCCGATACGCATTACGTACTCGGTTCCGTTATGGGTCCTCATCCGTTCCCGACTATCGTGCGTGACTTCCAGGCTGTTATTTCCAAGGAGATCAAGGAGCAGATGCTTGAAAAAGAAGGCAGACTTCCCGACGCTGTTGTTGCATGCGTAGGCGGCGGCTCCAACGCTATCGGTGCGTTCTATAACTTCATCGAAGATGAGTCCGTTGAACTTATCGGCTGCGAGGCGGCAGGCAGAGGTGTTGATACTTTCGAGACTGCTGCAACGATCGCTACGGGCAAACTCGGCATCTTCCACGGCATGAAGAGCTATTTCTGCCAGGACGAATACGGTCAGATAGCACCTGTTTATTCTATCTCGGCAGGTCTTGACTATCCCGGCATCGGACCGGAGCACGCAAATCTTCACGACACGGGCAGAGCGAAGTATGTTCCCGTAACAGATGAAGAGGCAGTTGAAGCATTTGAGTATCTTTCAAAGACAGAGGGAATAATCCCCGCTATCGAGAGCGCTCACGCAGTGGCTCACGTTATGAAGCTTGCTCCGACAATGGATAAAGACAAGATCATCGTCGTAAATATTTCCGGCCGTGGTGACAAGGATTGTGCGGCTATTGCACGCTACAGAGGCGAAAATATTACAGAATAAGCATAGCAGGAAGTTTTTTGCCCCGCTTTTTTCAAAAAGCGGGTGAGGGTGTGGGGGCAATGCGATCAACTTATTAAGGAAGCACTGATTAAATCGAGTGCCCATATTGCGCCGTCAGATTTTAAGTCAGATTGCATGAAACGACCGCAGTAATACTGACGTATTTCAAGGGAGTTGAGTGCAATATGACAAAAAGATGCAAGCAAGATGGGTACTCAGTCCGCAGGACGTGATTTAATCAGTGGTTCCTTAAGGCTTTTGCTGAAGACTGAAAAATGAAAAATGTCGGAAGTGCTGCGCACTTTAATAATAATCAGAATCAACGCATAGCGTTCTGCAATTATTTATTCTTAATAGCCCCTTTTAGAAAAGGCTTTTTGACAGACTGGGTCGCCCACATTACGTGGGCGATTTTTTATGCAAAAGCGAGTATAACAAGATGTGAAATAAATGTAATTTTATTTACAATTTTCCTATTGTATGAAAATACATTCTATGATATAATTCAAAGTGGTTGATTATATTTTGAGAGGGGGAAAGCGGCTGTGAGATGTTTTTACTGCATGGAAGAGTATGATGAAGATCTTGACGTTATCTGCCCGTACTGCGGCAACGATGTTGTGGCTCCCGATGCCGACAGCTATTGTCTGCCTGCCGGTACGATACTTGCGAAGCGCTACGTTCTCGGCAGAGTGCTGGGCGACGGCGGCTTCGGCATTACATATATCGGTTACGACAAGGCGCTCAAGCGCAAGGTAGCCGTTAAAGAATATTTCCCTAACGAGTGCGTCACACGTCAGAAAGGCGAAGCGCAGGTAAGCCCGTTCGGCGGCGAAAGAGGCGAACGCTACGAAAGAGGCCTTAAAAATTTCCAGACAGAGGCTCAGCGTCTTGCAAAGCTCGGCTCTATCGAGGGCGTTGTCAACGTTTACGACGTTTTTGCCGAAAACGGCACGGCGTATATCGTGATGGAATACCTCAGCGGCGAGACTGTCGCCCAGATGGTTGAAGCAAACAGATTCTTAGGCTTCGGCAGAACGATGAATATTATTGTTTCCGTGCTGAAAAGCCTTAAAAACGTTCACAACGCAGGAGTTATCCACCGTGATATCTCTCCGAAGAATATTATAAAAACAAAAGAGGGCAAGATCGTCCTTATAGATTTTGGCGCAGCAAAGCCGAACACACTGCTAATGTCACGAACTGCTTCGGTAGTTCTTACTCAGGGCTATGCGCCTATCGAGCAGTACGATACGAAGCTCACTCAGGGCACATGGACCGATGTTTACGCCGTAGCGGCAACGATGTATTATATGCTCACGGGCATAACACCCGATTCGGCGAACTCCCGTCTTGTTTCGGATACGCTCGCTCCCGTTTCGGAGCTTCATCCCGGTCTGCCCGACAAGCTTGACGATATCATAAAAAATGCTCTTGCCGTTCGCCCCAATGAGCGTACTCAGACGGCAGGCGAGCTGCTTGAACAGATACTCACGCTTCGCAATGCCGATAATACGACAAGAAGACCGAAACCGAAAAAAAGCCCCGATAAGGCTACTACGGTGAACATTCCGCCGACTCCGATAGGCTTCAAAAAGAATCCGAAGCCTGTTACAAGCTCGAAGCCTCAGTGGAAAACGTATGCAGGCGGTTCGGCACGTCCTTCTGAAGAGCTTCCTCCCACAGAGAAAAGGAAGTCAAAGATAATAACGATATCACGTTCCGGAGATCTTATACCGGAGCCGGAGGAAGTTCCCGAAAAGCCGAAGCGAAAAGTTTCCGGTCCGCTGATCGGTGCTGCAGCTGCACTCGTTGTGGTGCTCGGCGTTCTGATAGGATTCGGGTTCCACGACAGGGCAAACAATGTTCAGGTCCCCAATTTCATCGGGCAGAACATAAATGAAGTGCTTGGGAACAGAGAGTATCAATTTGATTTCGATACCGTCTATACATATACGCCCGATACTGATCTTGACGTTATCATAGCGCAGAATCCCGTTGCAAGCGTGCGTCATGTCAAGAAGGATTCGCCCGTTAAGCTTACCGTTAACAGCAAGGAAGCCGAGGTAAGCATTCCGGTGCTTTCAAAACTGTCCGAGACGGTTGCGGTAAACACGCTTAAATCGCTTTATCTTGAGAGCAATATCGTTATAGTTAACAATGATGAGTTTTCCGACGGTATGGTAGTAAGCTCCGAGCCTGCAAACGGAACAAAGGTAAAGGTAGGCACTGTAGTTACGCTTTATGTAGCTCAGAACAGTGTTGCCGTTCCGAGCCTCCTGGGCAAGACCTTGCAGCAGGCAACAGACGAACTTACGGCAAAGGGTCTTACTATAGGCGATGTTACATACGACTACAGCGATGAATACGACACGGGCTGCATTATGTCGCAGGGCATAGAGCCTGAAACAAAGGTCGTCAAAGGCACGGCTGTCACCGTTATGATAAGCACGGGCAAGCCTGTTCCCGTAACGCTCGAAGCTACTGTAGAGCTTTCGGGTCTCGGAACACCGTTCTCCGTAAAGGTCGTATGCGACGGAACGACGGAATATGAGCGCAAGCGCTACTCTCTTGTTTTTGAGGATTCCGAAACGTTCAGCATCACAAGAAATATCAACGAGGGAACAAAGACCGTTGAGGTCTATATCGACGACGAGCTTTACAGGCAGTATTCGTTCGATTTTGAAAACAGCACAGTAAACCTTGAAGAGCAGTATGAGGTTAGCGCTCAGAAGAGAAGGAGCGAAAGCAGCAAGCCTGAAAGCTCCGCTGCACCTTCGCAAAGCGAAAGCTCGACTTCTCACGAAGAAGAGCCTGCTTCAAGTGCGGCAGCTTCTTCCGAAGAAACATCATCGTCAGCCGCATCATCGGGAGCAGTATTCCCGCTGCCGACATTCGGTTCGGACGACTGATACATAAAATCAAAGATACCGCACAGAGACGAAGCTCTTTGTGCGGTGTTTTCAAAATATACGAAGGGAGTTTTCCACAATGAATGAAAACAATGTTGAAAAGAAGAACAGTTACACTAAATTCTCCGAAGCCGCTGTCGGAACTTCGATAGAACGCCCCGTTGTAGTGTCAACGGTAAAGGACGCCGAAGGCAAGGGCGGAACTTACGTAAAGCTCACGCTTATGGACGGCAGCTCCGTAATACAAGCAAACATGTGGAAAACAAGCACAGCCGAGCTTGAGCAGAAAGGCATAACGGAGGGCTGTATCGCCGATGTTCTGATAGATGTTCAGGAATTCAACGGAAAAAGCTATATTGTAAAGAAGATCGCCCCCACAAAAGAATCCGATGTTACGATAGACGACTTTATAAAGACTCCGCCGATACCGAGCAGCGTGATGTTTGACGAGATGATCGCACTTCTGGAAAGCGCTTCAAATGACTATAACGGAAAATACGAGCCGCTTTCAAAGCTTGCAATAAGCATTCTTACGAGCGAAAAGATCGAAGACCGCTTCAAAACATCGTCTGCGGCGATAAGCATGCACCACAACATGAAGAGCGGACTTATCTATCACAGCTATCGAATGATGAAGCTGGCTGATGTTATCTGCACCGTTTACCCCGATCTTGACAGAGAGCTTCTTCTCTGTTCGGCGGCGCTTCATGATATCGGCAAGGTGTGGGAATATGCTACGAATCTCTACGGCGAGGCGGAATTTACATCGGCAGGCGTGCTGTTCGGCCATCTGTACCTCGGCGCATCGCTGATAAAGCAGTATTCCGCAAAGTCAAACTACAACCCGGAGAAAGTGATGCTTCTTACTCATATGATACTGTCGCACCACGGAACACAGGAATACGGCGCTGTGAAAACTCCTGCATTTGCCGAGGCTTACGTTCTGCACTACATTGACAATATCGACGCTAAGATAGGCACCTGTGAGAATTACTACGAAACACTTATGCCGGGCGAAACAACGGAAAAAACTCCGTTCGGACTTACCAACAGGATATATAAGCCGAGGCTGTGAAGAACACGGTGGTTGAAAAGATATAAAAATACGGTTATGTTCCCAATGAGGAACATAACCGTTTTTTTTAAAACAATTTTTTGAAATTCCAATACATCATGTCTATGAATCGGTAAAATTTGTCTTCGTAATCGTAGTCGCCGTCGCTGTCATCGGGAAGATCTATATCAAAATCATCGTCGTCAGAGCTGTATTTGGATATGACCTCCTGGAAATCTTTGATAAGGCGTTCTGCTTCCGCTTCATCGGCAAGCAGAGCGGCGTCTTCGTTTGTGGGAAGGATCACCTTGTCGGTCATTTCGTCAACACAATCTTTCACGATGTCATAGACCTTATACGCCGAATCACGATTGTTGAGCCTTGAACAGCTGTCTTTCATTGAGCGCAGTCTTTCGGGATATTTCAGAAGGCTGTACACCGTATCGCCGATATTGGAGCGCTTCTTTTCGTGCAGCATATTATGTATCTTATCTTCGGTCGAGGTCTTCTGAACACTGACTGCAAGATTATTTCTTGTAAGATACTCTGTGTTGTCGGTCTCCTGACCCGGGATACCTCTGAAAAGTACCATCGGCAGACATGAAGCGAGAGACTCAGTCACCGTAAGTCCGCCGGGCTTCGTTATGATAAGGTCTGCTATGTGCATGTATTTATGAACTTCATCGGTAAAGTAGATGAGCTTCGTCTTTTTCGTGAGCTGGATCTTAGTGTCACGTCTGAGGGAGTCGTCATGTACCTCAAAGTTGACCTGTATGTTGCCGACACGCATATCGGGGTTACTGTTGATTATCGTATTGAACGCATTGAAAAGCTTCTGGTTTCTGCCCGTGATGACGATGACCTGGAAGTCGTGCTCTATATTATTCAGGCTCTCATAGATCTTTAGGATATCGGTAACGCCGAAGCTGCCTGCCATAACGAGCACCGTCTGAAGCTTCGGGTCGAATCCGAGCTTTTTAAGATGCTCCTCTTTCTGCTCGTCCTTTTCAAAAAACACGGGCGGTATCGGGATCCCTACGGGGTGAACGATGCTTCTGTCAACGCCGAGTTTTTCAAGCTGGTCTACCATCTGCTCGCTCGAAACGATATACCTGCTCACGCACGGATTAATGTAAGATGCGTGAGGCGCAAAGTCGGTGAGTATCGATATAAGCGGTATGTTTGTAATTCCCTTTTCACGAAGCCTTGAACACATGATAGTCATGAACGGATGGGTAGAAACTATGACATCCGGCTTGAACTCTGCAAGCAGAGGGATAAACTTATATGCAAAATGAGAGTTCGACCGCTGTACGATCTTATACGTTCCTTTATCCTTATTTGACGCACGGTAAAGCATGCCGTACATTGCAGGAAGCTTTGTTGCGGAGAACTTATATCCCTTGACGATCATTTTATTGAAATAGTGATTAACGTACTCAAGCCCGTCTACCGTTTTGACCTCGTTTTCGGGGTTGCGCTCTTTTATCACCTGTTCGAGCGCCTGAGCGGCACGCATATGTCCGCCGCCGGTTTTTGCCGATAGGATAAGTACCTTCATAGGAACACTCCTTTTGATTTATGCTTGCCTTGAAAAAGTGAAACCGCTTTGCACTAAAACAAGGCCTGCGATTCCGATCTTTGAAATTCCGTACCTGATCGGATTGCTTTTTATATTATACAATGTAATTGCCGTAATATTGCTAAATTTTTATTAATTTTGAAAATCCTTGAAAAACAGACTTGGTTCGACTTTTTTATACAAATTACGCAAATATTAAAGAACTTTAACTCTTTTTTAATTGCAATTGTCACTAATTGTGTGTATAATATCAGTGGGGACGTTTGCAGGCTTTGTCAGCGTTTTATAAAACAGTACATATTTGAGGAGAGACAGTACGAAAATGAATACCGGAAACAACACTCGTGACGACATTATTATACTGACCGACAACACCGGCAAGGCTATTGAGCTGGAGTTTCTGGAGATCGTACATTACAAGGGCAGCGACTATGCCGTTATGCTGCCGCTTGACGACACCGACGATGAGGCTGCCGATGTTGTGATTCTGCTGATGGAAGAAGCCGACGACGAAACGGACAGCTACTCCACAATAGCAGACGCCGAGCTTCTGAAAAACGTGTTTGCCGTTTTCAAAGAAAACTTTAAAGATACGTATCAATTTGCCTGAGGTGAGTTTTATGCAGTGTCCTTTCTGCGGTAAAGAAATGAAAAAGGGAGTGCTCAAAGGCGATTCCCACACCACACCAAAATGGGAGAGTGAGGGCGGCAAGCGTTCGCTTTTCGGTTCGGGAACAGTCGTGCGCAGTGTTAAAAAAACAGGCACGATGTTTGAGATAGGCGGTTATCTGTGTGAAAGCTGCGGCAAGGCGGTAATGGATATAAAAATATAACGGATATAATTAACGGGGCGCTTATGCGTCCCGTTCAGTTTTTCTCCACTCTGCCGCTTCAGCTAAAAGCTTTGTCACCAATTCGCCTTTTTCATTGCAGTATGTATTTCTGTCGTTCGGATATTTTTCCGACAAGTATTTTTTCATCTCTGCATACTCGTTTGCTTTGTCTTCATGCGAATTCAGATAATCACGGAAATTTATGTAGTCGTTCCATTCTTTTGAATCGTACAGCACGACATGAATATGATGAGTGCGTGTGTCTTTTTCAAAATCGCCCATAACAAATAAAAACTGCGACGGTCTTTCATCGAATCTGAAAATTATATCTTCCGCTTCAAGCTCATCTTTTTTCGCAAGAACAGCGTCATAATCTCTTACACCTACGGCTATATCTATTATCGGCTTTGCAGGTATGGTCTTTATTGATGTGCTGCCTATATGCTGAACGTCAACTGCCGTATCACAAAGAATACGCTTTATAGCCGATACGCAGTCTGATGCTGCCGATTCCCACTGCGTCTGATGTTCTTCAAGGTAGACCGTACCTCTTTTCATTCCTATGCTCATATGTACCTCTCTATTGTTTTCCATTCGCTGTACAGTTTATCTATGCTCCATGCAGCATTTGCAGGGCTTGTGGAGGGCAGCTTTACGGCTGAACGCCCGATCTCTTTTTGCTGATATTTTACGAACAGCTTATACGCCGTGATGCCGTTTACGAAAATCTCTTTGATGCTGCATTTGTTCAGTATTACGTTAAGATCGTTGACTTCGGCATTTTTTATGCTGCTGTCGCTTGATCCTTCGATCTCGCACGACCCGATAACGTCCCATAAAGCGATACCGTGAGACAGGCACAGTTCTTTTTTATCAGCTATAGTTTCGGGCACTTCCGATCTGCATATCCGTGCAAGCAGCTTCCAGAAACGATTCTGCGGATGTCCGTAGTAAAAGCCCTGCTCCCGTGATTTGACAGAAGGAAAGCTGCCGAGGATCAAAATTTTTGAATCGGCAGCATATATCGGTGAAAATTCATGTTCAAGTCGCATGGGGCTTCTCCTTATCGTTTCTTGTAAGCGATAAGCTCGGGTTCGCTGCCGTATGCGCTGTAGCTGCATATTAGTATAAATCCCGTATCGGCAGCAACGCCGTAGCAGAATCTGCCGACTTCCATCTCGATCTGTGCGCCGAGATAAACCTTTGTGTCGTCAAGCATCTTTACTTTTTCTCCGCTCGGCAGAGGATAAGCAAGATTGATAAACGATCCTGCAAGCTCGCAAAGCTCCGTTACTTCGGGGATACCGTTCGCTTTCAGAAGCTCGTTTACCTCGCCGAGAAGAAGCTTTTTAAATTCATGGTATTGTTCTTTGCCGCCTGCTTTTATGTACTCTGCCGCAATACAGGTGCCGCCGAAAGGTTTTCCGCATGTAGCCTCGCAGCCCATGCACGTTGCTTTCATTTGGCAGTTGTCGCATTTTGCTCCGCATATCGTACTCATGGTTTTCTCCTTTTTACTTTATCGCATAAAATCCGCTCTGCATATACGAATGCCAGAATATTTCCGATACCTTGAAGCCTGTTTTTTCCATAAGATCAAAATGCTCCTTTACGGTTATCGGAAAATACTCGCTGTTGTATCTTGCGGAGTGTGCTTTTGCTTCATCGGCCGTTCTGCCGGCTGTGACGCCGAAGTTTTCAATACGTCTGATAAGAATATCTGTTCCTGTTTCTGTGTTCGGCGCAGTGTTTTCAAAGTAAATAAACATTCCGCCCGGTTTGAGCGCATTGAAGCAGTTCTTTACAGCTGTTTCTCTTGTCGCTTTGTCAAAATAGTGGTGCGACTGGATCGCTGTTACAAGGTCGAATCTGTCTGTAATGTCAAGAGTCTCCGAGCCTGTGCAGATAAATGTGCAGTCTTTTCCGTCAAGCTTTCTTTTTGCATCTGAGAGCATTTTCTCCGACGGGTCGCACAGAATAAGCTCGGAAAGATTCAGCTCTCTGCATGCTCTTATGCCGAAATTACCGGTGCCGCAGCCCGTATCGAGAACGGAGAGCGGTTTGTCTTTGAAATATGTCCGTATCAGATCGAATATCTGATCGTAGATCTCGTCATAGAACGGTATGACCTTGCGGACGTTATCATCGTATTGATTTACATTGAAAGCCGACTTATTGTCCATTTTCTATCATCATTCCATATCGAATATTTTGCTGAATATCGCTAAAAACTGACTCTTTGGCGGTATAGCCATTCCTTTTTTCTTGTCGCCCAGAATTATCAGCGTATCGCCGGGTTTGATGTCGTAAAGCTCCCGTGCTTCTTTCGGGAGAACTATCTGCCCCTTTGTGCCGACAGTTACTGTCCATGCGTATCTTCCGTCAGGACTTTTCATAGTTTATCATCTTCCTTTCATAGGGTTGAACAAATCACACTTTACATACTAACGATACCAAAGAAAAGAGATAATGTCAATATCTTATACGGGATTTGCAAGCAGAATTTTCGGCATGCAAAACCGCCGTCCGATCATTCCGGACGGCGGTCTTGATCTATCTGTAGCTTCCAAACGTATCCTTGAATTCTTTCTTGTGTTCATACATCGCTTTATCTGCGTTGCGGAATACAAGATCGACAGTTGTATCTTCCGAACCGTTTTCGGCAATGCCCATCGAAGCGGAATATCTGAGCCACATTTCTTTATTTATCTGTGAATAGCTTTGTTCGAATTTTCTTTTGAGATCATTAAAGATACCGTAACGGGCAGGATAATCGGTGCCTTGCACGATAACTATAAATTCATCGCCGCCTATCCTGTATACGGGCGAATGCTTGAATGCGCTGCATATCATGTGGCAGCAGCCGATTATGTACTGATCTCCTGCTTTATGGCCGCATTCATCGTTGACCTTTTTAAGGTTGTTCATATCGATCATTACGATAGCAAATTCAGCCGTGCCTTTGGCGATCTCTTTGTTGAGCTCCTCGACCTTCTTTGCATACGCAGATTTGCTGCCTACGCCTGTCAGCGTATCTTTATTGTTTTCTTCGCTGAGCTGATCTATCTGTTTTTCTTTGTCCTTGATATCCTGCTCGGCTTTCATCTTGTCCTCCTGCAAAGCAACAAGACTGTTCAGATGGTCGATAGTGTCTATCTGCATTGTGCGTATCCCAAGGTACAGCGCTCCGATCTCGTCTTTGCTTTTTATAGGAAGATTCATTACTCCCGCTTCCCGGTAAGTAAGATTTTTTGCGGGCTTGAACTTTTTCATTTCGGAGGTTATGGTGTCCAGCGGCTTTACTACTGCCTTATCCATGAAATGTGTTGCGATGAACTGGACTATAACGGTCAGCAAAAGTGCGCCTACCAAAAGATATATCTGAAACTGGCGGCGTTCCTTCATAACCTCTTCCATGCCGAAATCACAGCCGACTACACAGACGCATTCACCTTTGGAATTGTAAACAGGGCTGAAAGCCGAGCAAAGCCAGCCCCAGTCACCGTTTGAGATAGTCGGTTCTTTCAGATTGGCTATATCCATGCCGAGAAGTTCCGCTTCACGGTCTTCATAGTAGCCTGTTTCATATATCGGTTCTTCCGAGGAATCCAAGAGATACATGTCCTGCGCTGCGTAACGATCGCCGTTTGCGATTATATACAGATATCTGATATCCTTCATGTTCTCAAGATATCGGTCTATGTCACTCCGTGTCTGTGCATACTGATCCCATAAGCCCTGACGGATGAGATACTCACGCACGGGTGCTTCATTTTCTTCTTCTTCTGCTTGTATACGAATTTGCTGGAACTCTTCGGTTTCCGCAGCAATACGCAGTTGTTCGAGAAAGTCTCCGTCAACCATTGAGGCAAAGTTTTTTGCATTGTCGTTGGCGCAGCGTTTGTAATATGTATCGATCTGGTCCACACTTGTGTAAAACGCAACCGCAGCTGTACCCAATGCTACGATAAGCACTGTAAGCATAACGAAAATGTGCATTTTTGATTTGATCGAATATAATTTATCTTTGTTCTTCATTAATGATCCAACCCCTTGAAAGCTATTCACAAGATCATAATAAGATAAATGCCAATTAATAGCATCATAATCAATATATATTATACATGTTATCTACACAAAAATCAAGATGTATAATAAAATTATATGTAGAATATGTTAAAAAGAATCAAAAGGAGTTTCCTAAAGCTGCATTACACCGTTGTTTGGTGAATATTGCAATATATTTAGTAACGAAAAAGATTATATTTTTGGATATTATTGAATTATCTTGGACTTTATGATACACTGAATATAATAAACGGCAATAACGGAGTGCTTTGTTATGAATAATTCCGTCGTATTTTTTGACACCGAGATAGATGTTGATGATGAAAGAATAAATGATATAGGCGCAGTAAAGGACGGCGCAGTGTTTCACGGTGCGTCGGTCAAAGCTTTCTGCGCCTTTTTCGGCGGTGCAGAATATCTGTGCGGCCATAATATAGTGCATCACGATGTCAGGGTTATTCGCAAAGCGCCCGGTTTCAATATAAAATACAAGGCTGTCGATACGCTGTATCTGTCGCCGCTTCTGTTTCCGAAGCGCCCGTATCATTCGCTTTTAAAGGACGACAAGCTTCAGATCGATCAGCTCAATAACCCGGTAAACGACAGTCTTAAAGCAAGAGAACTGTTTTATGACGAGTGCAATGAGTTTTTAGCGCTCGACGATGACCTAAAGGCGATTTATTACTGCCTGCTGTCACGTTTTTCGGAATTTTCGGGCTTTTTTGATTATATGGGCTATACCTCAGAAAACACAGATATAAAGAGCCTCGTTTTACGGTATTTCAAAGACCGCATCTGCTCAAACGCAGATATTGCCGCATTAGCAAAAACTGCGCCGATAGAGCTTGCTTATTCGCTTTCGCTGATAAACACAAACGACAGCGGTTCGGTAACTCCTGCATGGCTTTCAAAAACATTTCCCGAGATAGAAAACATAATAGTTTTATTGTGCAGCATGCCGTGTGAAAGCGGCTGTGCGTACTGCCGCACAAGGCTTGATGTTCACAGAGCGCTCAAAGCGTTTTTCGGCTACGATGAATTCAGAACGTATAAGGGTGAAGCGCTTCAGGAAAAGGCGGCAAAAGCTGCGGTCGATGGAAGATCGCTGCTTGCGGTATTTCCCACAGGCGGCGGAAAGTCGATCACGTTCCAGCTGCCTGCACTTATGGCAGGCCGAACGTCGCATGCGCTTACGGTCGTTATCTCACCTTTGCAGTCGCTTATGAAAGATCAGGTTGACAACCTGCACGAAAAAGGCATAACGGAAGCCGTAACGATAAACGGTCTGCTTGATCCTATCGAGCGTGCAAATTCTATCGAACAGGTCGCCAACGGTTCGGCGATGCTTTTGTATATATCGCCCGAACAGCTGCGCTCAAAAACGATAGAAAAGCTGCTTCTCTCACGCAATATAGCACGGTTCGTAATCGACGAGGCACACTGCTTTTCATCATGGGGACAGGATTTCAGAGTGGATTATCTCTACATCGGCGATTTTATTAAACGGCTCGCAGCGAAAAAGATGCTCAGAAAATTCGTGCCGGTATCTTGCTTTACGGCAACGGCGAAGCAGAAGGTCATCACCGATATATGCGATTATTTCAAGAGAAAGCTTGATCTTGACCTCGAACTGTACGCTTCAACTGCAGAAAGAGAAAACCTTCATTATACCGTTCTGTTCAAAGAGAACGATGAAGAAAAGTACAACGAACTGCGGCGGCTTATCGAGGCTAAGAACTGCCCGACTATCGTTTATGTATCAAGAACAAGAAGAACGGTCCAGCTTGCCGAAAAGCTTACAAGCGACGGCTTTCCCGCAATACCGTTCAACGGCAGAATGGACGCAGCCGACAAGATAGCCAATCAGGAGGCGTTTATCAGAAACGAAGTCAAGGTGATAGTTGCGACCTCGGCTTTCGGAATGGGCGTTGACAAAAAGGACGTAAAGCTTGTTGTTCACTTCGATATTTCCGATTCTCTTGAAAATTACGTTCAGGAGGCAGGCCGTGCAGGGCGTGACCCGAACATGCAGGCGGAGTGCTACGTCTTATATAACGACAACGACCTTGACAAGCACTTTATCCTGCTCAACCAGACAAAGCTCAGCATGAGCGAGATACAGCAGGTATGGCGTGCTGTGAAGCAGCTGACAAAAAGACGGCCGACCGTATGCTGTTCTGCGCTTGAAATAGCACGCACGGCAGGCTGGGACGAACAGGTAAGCGATATAGAAACTCGTGTAAAAACAGCAGTATCGGCGCTTGAAACGGCGGGATACATCAAGCGTGGGCAGAACGTGCCGCACGTTTATGCGACGAGTATCCTTGTCAAAAGCATGAGTGAAGCTGTGACAGCCATTGATAATTCCATTCTGTTTACCACGAAAAAGGAAAGAGAGACGGCCAAGCGCATAATCAGCTCGCTCATTTCAAAGAGAAGCATTTCGGCGGCAGGAAATGCCGACGCCGAATCGAGAGTGGATTACCTTGCCGATATCCTGGGGCTTTCCAAAGAGGACGTTATAAACTCGGTAAACATTATGCGGCGTGAAAAGATCCTTGAAGACGCTATGGATATGTCGGCGTACATTTACGCAGGCGACACCGAAAACAGATCAACGCTGCTGTTCAATCGCTTTGTAAAGCTTGAAACGTTTTTGCTGTCGTCTATCCCCGATGAGGGCTGCACCTTCAATCTCAAAGAGCTGAATGAAAGTGCTCATAATAACGGCTGTGCAGGAGCAAGCGTCAAAAATTTACGCACACTTTTGTATTATCTGACTATCAAGAACTATATATTAAAGCCCGAACCGAGCGGCAGCAGCGTACTTACAGTAGTACCTGCGCTCGAACACGATCGGCTTATCGAAAAATTTGAGCGCAGGATAGATATCTGCCGCTTTGCGCTCAAGCGAATGTATGAGCTTGCAGGAAGCAATAAAGATGAAAGCGGAAAAGCGCCTGTGGAATTCTCTCTTGTAGGTCTTTTCAATGAATACAGAGGCGACGTAAGACTTGATGACAGCAAAGAAAAGACAACTCTTGCAGATGTTGAGGACGCCTTGCTGTACCTTTCAAAGATAGGTGCGCTTGAGCTTGAAGGCGGCTTTCTCGTTTCATACAGCGGTATGGAGATAAAGCGCATGGTCACGGATAACAAGATACGCTACAAGGTAGACGATTACAGAGCACTTGACGAGTTTTACAAGCAGCGTATACAGCAGATACATATTGTCGGGGAATATGCAAATCTTATGGTGCGTGACTATAACGCCGCACTGCAGTTCGTTCAGGATTATTTCCAAATGGACTTCAAGAAATTTATCTCGCAGTATTTCAAGGGCGAACGTGCAAATGAGATCACAAGAAATATCACGCCCGGAAAATACAACGAGCTTTTCAATTCGCTTTCGCAAAAGCAGGCGCAGATAATAAACGACGGAGAGTCAAAGTATATCGTTGCGGCGGCAGGTCCCGGAAGCGGCAAAACGAAAGTTCTTGTCCACAAGCTTGCGGCGCTTCTGACTATGGAGGACATCAAGCACGAACAGCTTCTGATGCTGACGTTTTCTCGTGCTGCCGCTACGGAGTTTAAAAAGCGGCTTATTGCGCTGATAGGCAATGCCGCAGGTTTTGTGGAGATAAAAACGTTCCACTCATACTGCTTCGATCTTCTCGGAAAGATAGGCAGCATCGAAGGCTCGAAAAATGTTGTTGCGGACGCCGCAGCAATGATCCGAAACGGCGAGGTGGAACAGGGGCGTATCACAAAAAGCGTACTTGTTATCGATGAAGCTCAGGATATGGATAAAAACGAATTTGAGCTTGTGCGTGCTTTGATGAGTCAGAACGACGATATGCGGATAATCGCAGTAGGCGACGACGATCAGAATATCTATGAATTCCGAGGCTCCGATTCACGGTATATGAGAAAGCTTATAGAAGAGTACGGCGCCGTTAAATACGAAATGACCGATAATTACCGCAGCACAAAAGAGATAGCCGCTTTGTCAAACGAGTTTGCAAAGACGATCGGCAGCCGTATGAAGAGCGAGCCGATCAGGGCGGTAACGGACAAAACAGGAACTGTAGTTATCACACGGCATATAAGCGCCGATATGTCGGAACCGCTTGTAAACGAGCTTATAAAAACACGCAGCGGTACTGCCTGCGTGCTGACGAACACAAACGACGAGGCGCTGCAGATAGTCGGAAGGCTCGGTAAAAAGGGTGTTCGTGCAAAGCTTATCCAATCGACGGAACGCTTCCGTTTGTACGATCTTGCCGAGGTGCGCTTTCTGATAAAGATCATCGGTAAAGCGGTGAATTCTCCCGTTATCTCCGATGAAGCATGGGAAAATGCCCGTCAAAGGCTGAAAGAGGAATATGCGCAAAGCTCGTGCCTTGAAAACTGCATGAACCTTATGACGGATTTTGAAGCGGTCAACAAGACGAAGTATTTCTCCGATCTTATTCAGTTTATCAAGGAATCGAATTACGATGATTTTTACAGCGACAAGCTTGAAGACGTTTACGTTTCCACTATACATAAATCAAAAGGGCGTGAATTTGACTGCGTATATATGCTGCTCAACGGCAATAGTGCGAAAACCGATGAAGAGCGCCGTAAGCTTTATGTCGGCATGACGAGAGCAAAGTGCGGTCTTTATATCCACACAAATACGGATATATTCAAAAAGTATGATCTTCCCGGGATAATACATAAAACAGACGAAAGCTGTTACAGCGAGCCTGAGACCATCTCGCTTCAGATGACGCATAAAGATGTGTTCCTCGATTTCTTCAAGGATAAAAAGCGCATGTTGTTCGAGCTTAGAAGCGGTCAGGCGCTTGATCCGGACGAAATGTATCTTTATGCCGATGTACATGGAAAACGTATCAAAGCAGCAAAGCTGTCAAAAGCGTTTTACGGAAGACTTACCGAACTAAGGCGGAAAGGATACGAACCGACATCGGCAAACGTTCGGTTTATAGTCGCATGGAAAGGCAGCGAAGACGAAACGGAAACACCGGTGCTGCTTGCGGATATAAGTTTGTCGAAAAAGTAAAAAATGTACAGCCGAAAGTTTTTTGCGCAGCTTTTTTTCAAAAAAAGCTGCCGAGGGCGTGGGGCGAGCAGCCTCATAAAAAGAGCAGTGAATAATCAAAAAGCATGTTCGGAACAAAAACAACAGCGTGCGAAGCACCAAAAGTTAACTGCCGTTACAGATAGAGCAGGCATGAGGCGAAGCCAATGTGCCGGACTGTTTTGAAAATTCACCCTTAAAAGGGCTTGAGCATGCCTCCGGCGGCCAAAGGCTCTGCTTTTGGAAACCGCCCGCTTTTTGAAAAAAGCGGGACAAAAACTTCCGGCTGTGCGTTTTTTTACTTTTTCATACAATATGCAATGATCGCCTGCTGGACATTCAGCAGGCATTTTTTGAATTCGTAGCCCACAAAAAAATCGGAGCTTATCGCATCTTCCGAGACTTCTTCTCCACGATAAAACGGCGGACAGGGATTCAGAACTGCTCCTTTGTTCGCCTTTTCCATTGCGGCTTTTGTTACCCGACAGCTTTTGAAAGATTCAACGGCACTCGACGGCAAAGAGTCGGTGCATATTATGTCTTTGCCTGTTGCTGCTTCGTTTATATCGTAATGGACGGGGATCCCGTCGATCTCATAACCCTTGCCGCAGCATTGTTCAAGCTCAAAACCGAACACCTGTGACGCTTCCTTCCAGGCATATCCTATATTTCCGTTTGTGCCGCAGAAAAGGAACCTATCCTTTGTAAAGTCTTGACGTATCTTTGACAGCGCATAAAGATCGGAGATCATTTCGCACGGATGGTTGATGCTTGTAAGCGCATTGATAACCGGAACATCGGAATATCGTGCGATCTCTTCGATAACTTCAATATCCTTGTGGCGAACGATTATAATGTCAGCCCAGTTGTTGAGATATCCTATCACATCACGCAGTTCTTCCTTTTTATCGAGTGTTTCCTGCGGAAAAAGAATAGTTTGTCCTCCGAGAAGATATATGCCCTTTTCAAATGTTACTCGTGTACGTATGCTTGAGTTCGGGAAAAACATTACGGCTGTTTTTCCCTTTAATATATCTTTATATTGTTCACAGCCTATCTCGTCGGCTATTGTGAATATCTCTGTGATCTCTTCTTTTGTATAGTCGGTCAGTCTGATAAGGTTTTTCATTGTTTTCCTCCCGGTATGTTGATAACTGCTATTATATCACATAAGGTTTCGTGTTGCTATACTGTAAGGCGTTTTTTATGACTAAACAGTATGCAGCCTTGTTTTTACGGAAATAAAAAGGTATAATAAAAACAGACTCGCAAAGGAGAAATAATCATGAAAACATTGTATGTTTCCGATCTTGACGGTACGCTGCTTCGCAGCAATGAATCAACGAGCGAATTTACAAATTCCGTGATAAACTCGCTTGTTGAAAAAGGTATGCTCTTTACTTATGCGACGGCCCGTTCCGCTGTTACCGCAAAGAAAGTGACAAAAGGGCTCAACGCAAAAATACCGCTCATCGTGTATAACGGAGCTATGGTAATAGATAATGTTACAGAGGAATTACTGCTCTCCAACTTTTTTGACGATTCTGTACACAGCCTGTTAAACGATCTGTTCGGTAACGGCATTTACCCGATCGTTTATTCTTTTATAAGCGGCAAAGAGACATTTTCCTTTGCACCAAGCTTCAACACAAGAGGTATGAAAAAATTTCTTGATACACGTCACGGAGACCCACGCAGAAAAGAAGTTGATTCACCCGAACTTCTGCATGAGGGCGAGATATTCTATGTTACTTGTATCGATGAAGAAGAAAAGCTTAAACCGCTTTATGAGAAATATAAAGATCATTACCGCTGTCTGTTCCAAAGAGATATTTACAGTAACGAACAGTGGCTTGAAATAATGCCGATAGGTGCAACAAAAGCCAATGCGGCACGGCAGCTTAAATGTATGTTTGACTGCGGAAGTCTTACAGTATTCGGTGACGGCGAAAATGATATCGACCTGTTTCGTATAGCGGACAAAAGCTGCGCCGTTGCAAATGCAAACGATGCGCTGAAAAAGCATGCCGATGAGATCATTTTATCTAACGACGAAGACGGCGTTGCAAAGTGGCTGCTGCAAAACTGCAAATAAGGAGCGAGTATTATGAAAAATGGAAAGAAGCCCGACCCGAATACGATACATCCTGTCAGCGGATACGATAAGGAGATATACATAAAGCCGACGATCAAAAACCCGAACATTATTGTCGGTGATTTCTCTTATATAGCCGACTCTGATTTTGAAAGCCACGTTACGCATCTGTATGAATGGAACGGGGATAAGCTCATAATAGGAAAATTCTGTCAGATAGCTTCGGGCGTTGAATTTGTCATGAACGGCGCAAACCATCAGATGAACGCAGTTTCGACTTTTCCTTTCTATACGCTTGAAGGCTGGGATATGACGCCGCCTGCAATATCCGATCTGCCGCTCAAAGGAGATACGGTCATCGGAAATGATGTCTGGATAGGACAGAATGCCGTTATTCTCCCCGGTGTGCATATCGGAGACGGTGCAATAATCGGAGCAAACAGCGTTGTCGGCAGAGATATCGAGCCGTATTCCGTCGCTGTCGGAAATCCTGCAAGAGTGATACGCAAGCGCTTTGATGATGAGTTTATCACGCTGCTCGAAAAATTCAAATGGTGGGATCGTGACATAGAAGAGATAAACTCTCTGATCCCGATACTTACGTGCGGAGATACAGAGAAGGCAAAAGCAAAGATAACGGAATTATCGGAACAGACAACGGATCAAAAAGGCAAAAATCTTTCGTAAGCGGCTCATTGCTTCCAAAAACTCCTTGCAAATAAAGTCGAACTGTGATACAATAAAAATGACCGTAATTTTTGTGAAAGGGTGTAATTACAATGTACAGTGAATACTTGGATACAATAAGCTTTGTAGCAAAGTTCGATAAGGAAGTTGCCGACGGAATGCAGCAGGAGCTCGGCAGACAGAGAAGAAATCTTGAGCTTATCGCTTCCGAAAACCTCGTTTCTCCCGCAGTTATGGCTGCAATGGGTTCTGTGCTTACAAACAAGTACGCAGAGGGCTACCCGGGAAAGAGATACTACGGCGGATGTCAGTGCGTAGATATCGTTGAGGATATCGCAAGAAAGAGAGCCTGCGAGCTTTTCGGCGCAGAGCATGCTAACGTTCAGCCTCACTCCGGCGCACAGGCTAACATGGCAGTTTACTTTGCACTGCTCAACACGGGCGACACCGTTATGGGCATGAACCTTGCAGAGGGCGGACATCTTTCTCACGGCTCGCCCGTTAATATGTCCGGTAAGTACTACAACTTCGTAAGCTACGGCGTAGACCCCGTTACACATCGTATCGACTACGATAAGGTAAAGGAGATCGCTATGGAGTGCAAGCCGAAGCTCATCGTAGCAGGTGCAAGCGCATATCCGAGAGTTATCGACTTCGCTAAGTTCAGAGAGATCGCAGACGCATGCGGCGCTCTTCTGATGGTCGATATGGCTCATATCGCAGGTCTTGTTGCAGCAGGCGTTCATCCGAACCCGGTTCCTTATGCAGACATCGTTACAACAACAACTCACAAAACACTCAGAGGTCCGAGAGGCGGTCTTATCCTTTGCAAGGAAGAGTATGCAAAGGCGATCGACAAGGCTGTATTCCCCGGTTCACAGGGCGGTCCTCTCATGCACATCATCGCTGCTAAGGCTGTATGTCTCGGCGAGGCTCTTACTCCCGAGTTCAAGGCTTACGGCGAGCAGATCGTTAAGAATGCTAAGGCTCTTGCAGACGGACTTACAAGCAGAGGCCATAAGCTCGTATCGGGCGGCACAGACAACCACGTTATGCTTCTTGATCTTTCCGGCACAGAGCTTACAGGTAAGGAGCTTGAGCATAATCTTGATGAGGTTTACATTACAGCGAACAAGAACACTATCCCCAACGAGCAGAGAAGCCCGTTCGTAACGAGCGGCGTTCGTCTCGGTTCGGCAGCGGTAACGAGCAGAGGTCTCGTTGAAGAGGATATGGACAAGATCGCAGAGTTCATTCACCTCGTTATCGAAGATTTCGAGGGCAACAAAGAGAAGGTACAGGCAGGCGTTGAAGAGCTGCTTGCTAAGTATCCGCTTTACGAGTAATAATTTTTCCCGAGGAGAGGTTCTGCCTCTCCTCAATTACTATAATTGAGGGAAACATATGTTCTGGAATATCAGGTTTATTATTGGGATAATAATTGGTATCGCTGCGGCTGTATATAATCTTCCTGCGGGGATATCGCTTGTAAGAATATCAAAAAGGCTGAAGGAGCAGACAGTTACGGATAATGAGCTTATCGATAAAGCACGTCGGTTGATGCGGAAACATCGGCTCAAAGCGGCTTACCGATGCGATGAGTCCGAGCTTCATGATGTCAGCACGCTTGCAAAGGATGCGTTTATTGTAGGTGTGGGGAATATTATTGTGACAGTCCTGATAGAGATATTTGTGGTGTATAATATATTTGTTTACTTTAATAGCTGAATGAAGGGAGTGAAGATATTTGCCGCCGTTAGCAGACAGAATACGCCCGCACTCGCTCGATGACGTTGTCGGGCAGCAGCACCTTATAGGAAAAAACAAGCCGCTTCGCAAGATGATAGAATCGGGCGAGATACCTAATCTTGTGTTTTACGGACCGTCGGGCGTAGGAAAGACGACTATAGCATCAATAATCGCAGCGTCAACGAATAAAAAGCTGCGCAAGCTTAACGCCACAACTGCGTCTACTGCCGACATCAAGGCGATAGTATCGGAGCTTGACACGTTTTCCGGACTTAACGGTATACTGCTTTATCTTGATGAGATACAGTATTTTAATAAAAAGCAGCAGCAGACCTTGCTTGAGTTTATCGAAAACGGAAGCATTACTCTTATCGCCTCGACTACGGAGAACCCGTATTTTTACGTTTACAATGCCATTCTTTCACGGTCAACGGTGTTTGAGTTCAAAACGGTAGAGCCGCATGATGTCGAGCGTGCCGTGATTCGTGCATTTGAAGCGGTCGGCAAAGAAAAAGGCTGCACATATACGCTCGAAGAGGGCGTTGCGAAGTATATTGCAACAGCCTGCGGCGGCGATGTAAGAAAAGCTCTCAACGCAGTCGAGCTTACGGCGCTTGTAGCAGATGAAAAAGACGGCGGTTATTACATCACAATGGAAAGCGCAGGCGAGCTTACGCAGAAATCGGCGCTGCGCTACGACAGAGACGGCGACTCGCACTACGATCTTCTTTCGGGATATCAGAAGTCCATGCGTGGCTCAGACCCGGACGCAGCTTTGTACTACCTTGCACGATTGCTTGAATCGGGCGACCTTGCGAGTGCATGCAGGCGGCTTATGGTGTGTGCCTGCGAGGATGTAGGACTGGCATACCCTCAATTGCTGCCTATAGTCAAATCATGCGTCGATATGGCGAACGCTGTAGGTCTTCCCGAGGCGGGAATACCTCTTGCCGATGCAGTCGTTATGGTTGCAACTGCGCCGAAGTCGAACTCTGCGTATCTTGCTTACAACAAAGCAATGGCGGATATCCGCTCGGGCAAGATCGGCGAGATACCACGTCAATTGCAGAACAAGCATTATGACGGAGCCGATAAAGCCGTAAAAGGGCAGTTTTACAAATATCCTCACGATTACCCGAACCACTGGACGCCGCAGCAATATCTGCCCGATCTGCTTAAAGATACGGTCTACTATGAGTTCGGCGACAATAAGAACGAGCAGGCTTTTAAAGGATATTGGGATAAGATAAAGAATCAATAAGCACGCAAGTTCCACACATGACTAAAATATCCTCGTTATCAACGAAATAAGCTGTAAAATTGTCCGAAATGACATTATTGTAAAGAGTTTCCGCTTGACAAATCAAGCCGATTTTACTATAATAAAGTTGCTATGTGATATCAATGATTTTTCGGAGTATCCATGCAAATATTTTTACTGACCGCCCGCAAGGGTAGTGGGCATACGGAAAGCCGACATGCTTCCGAGCGGCGAGAGATCGCCATTATTGATCGAGCGGTGAAGCTCAATTTATAGGTTGGTTTTTATGACCAAAGCGTTTTACGCATCAACTTGTAATAATCAATAAGAGTAGTAAAAGTGAGTATTTGCTATATAGACTCTGAGGGATTCATGATTTAATTAAGAATAATTAATATCTGATTTCGGATTGTGATTTTATAAGGCGATGCTGTGCATCGCCTTTTTTGTGTATTTTAAGATATCGAACGGAGTTGATCTTTGATGGAAGACAAGCTCAGACTTTACGGCTTCAATAACCTTACAAAAGCTTTAAGCTTTAATATTTATGATGTGTGCTACGCAAAAACGCAGCGTGAGCAGCAGGATTATATTGCCTATATCGACGAGCAGTATAACTCCGAACGATTGACTAATATCCTGACGACGCTTACCGATATGATAGGCGCTACCGTGCTGAATATCGCAAAGCAGGATTACGAGCCGCAGGGCGCAAGCGTGGCGGTGCTTATAAGCGAGGGCAGCATGAAGCCGAAAACGGGCAGCCGTGTTCAGCTTGCTCACCTTGACAAAAGCCACGTTACGGTGCATACGTATCCGGAATATCACCCGGAAACATGTCTGGCTACATTTCGTGTGGATATCGACGTTGCAACGTGCGGCGAGATCACACCGCTTTCAACGCTCGATTATCTTATAAGCTCGTTCGATTCGGATATAATAACGATGGACTACCGTGTTCGTGGTTTCACAAGAGACATAAACGGCAAGAAGCTGTTTCTCGATCACAAGGTGAGATCTATTCAGGATTACATCTCGCCGAGCATCATGCAGCGCTATGATGCAGTAGACATCAATGTTTACGACAGCAACATCTTCCATACAAAGATGATGATAAAAGAAATAGAGCTTCAGAACTATCTCTTCAAAACGGATGCCTACGAGCTTCCGCCGAAAAAGCGGCTGGAGATCATGGATAATCTCAGAAGAGAAATGATAGAGATATTTAGTGGGAAGAACATCTTTTAACAATTGACAATTTATAATTGACAATTGACAATTATGGAAGCGGCTTTGCCGCTTGGATAAATAAAGGATAAAGATATCAAAATAAAATCAACTCGGCGCAGCCGAGTTCCGAAATTGTCCATTGTCAACTGTCAATTGTCAATTACGATTTAAAATCTGGTTTATATTAATTTAAGAAGGAGTGGTGCGTTGTGCCTTTATCACAGGATAACGCTCCGATATACGAGGCGCTTGTGGAGTTCGGCAAGAAGAGGGTCGTTCCTTTTGACGTGCCGGGTCACAAAAGAGGCAGGGGAAACCCCGAGCTGACGCAGTTTCTCGGTGAAAAGTGCGTCGGAATAGACGTTAATTCAATGAAGCCGCTCGATTTCCTCTGTCATCCCGTTTCCGTTATCAAGGACGCAGAAACGCTTGCGGCAGAGGCTTTCGGAGCGGCTCATGCTTTTTTAATGGTCGGCGGAACAACGTCGAGCGTGCAGGCTATGGTTTTGTCTACCGTAAAGCGTGGCGATAAGATAATACTGCCGAGAAATGTTCACAAAAGCGTGATGGGTGCGCTCGTGCTTTGCGGCGCAATACCTGTCTATATCGATCCGCAGTGCAATACACGTCTCGGTATACCGCTCGGAATGAGCGTTTCTGATGTGGAGCGGACTGTAAAAGCAAATCCCGACGCAAAGGCGGTTTTTGTAAACAATCCGACGTATTACGGCATTTGCTCCGATCTGCGTTCGATAGTTGATATCGCTCATAAAAACGGTATGCTGTGTCTCGTTGACGAGGCACACGGTACACATTTTTATTTCGGCGACGATATGCCCGTTTCAGCTATGGCGGCAGGTGCGGATATGGCGGCGGCTTCGATGCACAAATCGGGCGGCAGCCTTACGCAAAGCTCGTTTCTGCTTTGCGGAAAAGCTGTAAACGAGGGCTACGTTCGTCAGATAATAAATCTTACGCAGACCACATCGGGAAGCTACCTGCTGCTTTCGAGCCTTGATATTTCAAGAAGAAATCTTGCGCTTCGTGGCAAGGAAGTCTACAAAAAAGTCCGTGAGATGGCGCAGTATACGAGAGACGAGATAAACCGCATCGGAGGCTACTACGCTTTCGGTGAGGAGATCATAAACGGTGACAGCGTTTTTGCTTTCGACAGTACAAAGCTTTCTGTAAATACGCTTGATATCGGTCTTGCGGGAGTAGAGGTATACAGCCTGCTGCGTGACGAGTACGATATACAGATAGAGTTCGGCGATCTCGGCAATTTCCTTGCATATATTTCCGTAGGCGACCGCCTCAGAGATATTGAGCGCCTTGTAAGCTCGCTTGCCGAGATCCGCAGGCGCTACGGCAGGTCGGGCGCAGGCATGATGCATCAGGAGTACATCGAGCCGATAGTCAAGGCAAGTCCGCAGGACGCATTCTATGCCGACAAGGTCTCGCTCCCGATAGGATCGACCGAGGGCAGAGTTTGCAGCGAATTTGTTATGTGCTATCCTCCGGGAATACCGATACTCGCACCGGGCGAGCTTATCACGAAGGATATTCTCGACTATATAAAGTACGCTAAGGAAAAGGGCTGCTCGCTGACAGGCCCCGAGGACGAGGCAATAGAGCGGCTGAATGTACTGGCGTGAGTATAATTGAAAATGGAAAATGGAAAATTGCGGAGTCGCTTCGCTCCTGATTTTATATTAGTGTTTCAGAAGATGTAATTCTTCGGCAGCCGATAACGGGTCGGTTGTTTTAAACGAGGTGGATAAGTATGGAGTTTTGGTTTTCCGAAAATCACACGCCGAATGTGCAGATATCCATTCGTGTGGATAAGCAGATATACAGCGGCAAAAGTGATTTTCAAAGGATAGATGTTTTTGAATCTCCCGAATTCGGAAGATTCTTAACGCTCGACGGATATATGATGCTCACCGAAAAGGATGAGTTCATTTATCATGAGATGATAACGCACGTTCCGATGGCTGTACACCCGAACGTGAAAAAGGTGCTGATAATCGGTGCAGGCGACGGCGGCGTTGTCAGAGAGCTTGTTCAGTACCCCGAGATCGAACAGATCGACATGGTCGAGATCGACGAGCTTGTTGTGGAGGTCTGCAAGAAGTACCTGCCGAAAACGGCTTGCTGCTTCGATGACCCGAGGCTCAACGTTTACTATGAGGACGGTCTGCGCTTTGTGCGCTTCAAGGAGAATGAATACGATCTGATAATCGTAGATTCCACCGATCCGTTCGGCCCCGGCGAGGGTCTGTTTACCCGTGAGTTTTACGGCAACTGCTGCAATGCGCTCAAAGAGGACGGCATTCTTGTAAATCAGCATGAAAGCCCGTTTTACCATGACGATGCGGCGGCTTGTCAGAGAGCGCATAAAAATATTGTCGGAAGCTTCCCGATAGCTAAGGTCTATCAGGCGCATATCCCGACATATCCTTCCGGTCACTGGCTTTTCGGTTTTGCTTCAAAGAAGTATCACCCTCTGCGTGACCTTGACGAAACACGCTGGAACATGCGTGGCCTTACAACAAAATATTACACCACGATGCTGCATAAGGGAGCTTTCTATATCCCTGCATATGTTGAGGAGCTGCTTAAAAGTGTTGAAGAATAATGTTGAAACTTTCCTTGCATGTGACAAGGAATATGATGAAGCCGATATAGTTATATTCGGCGCACCGTTTGATTCTACTACGTCTTTTCGCCCCGGTACACGTTTCGGTCCGTCTGCGATAAGAAGCGAATCGTTCGGAATAGAGACGTACAGCCCGTATCAGAACAAGGATCTTGAGGATATCGGCGTTATGGACAGCGGCGATATCGAACTTTGCATAGGTGATACGAACGCTGTTTTGAAACAGATACAGGAACGTGCGGAAGTTATCTTGAATGACGGCAAGATACCGCTTATGATAGGCGGCGAGCATCTTGTTACGCTCGGCGCATTCAGGGCTGCTGCGGAAAAGTACCCCGATATCCATATCGTGCATTTTGACGCTCACGCCGATCTCAGAGAGGATTACCTCGGCGTAAAGCTTTCGCATGCGTGCGTTCTTCGCCGCTGCTGGGATATCATCGGCGACGACAGGATACATCAGTTCGGTATACGCTCGGGCGAAAAAACAGAGTTTGAATTTGCAAAGCTCCACACCGATATGCACCCGTTCAGCCTGGAAAATGTTGCACAGACGGTCAAGGAGATAGGCCGTACAAAGCCTGTTTACTTCACGCTCGATCTTGATGTGCTTGATCCGTCGGTATTCCCCGGAACGGGAACACCCGAACCGGGCGGCGTTTCGTTTGAAGAGCTGCGAAGAGCCGCAGCTTCTGTTTGTTCGGGGCTTAACATAGTTGCATGCGACGTAAACGAGCTTTCGCCGCACTACGACCACAGCGGGATTTCAACTGCGGCGGCTTGCAAGATCATCAGAGAGATATTGCTGGCGCTTAAATAAGTTCAGTTTGCGCTGCATAGAATGGAAGGTGTTAATGTGGAACAGAAAAAATCTAAGGTCATTCCCACAATGGCGGTGATCTCGGTGCTTATTATCGTGCTCGGTATCCTTTGTGCTGTCGGTTTCTATTCCGGCGTTTCGGCGGAGATAGCCAAAGGCAGCGGAGAGACGCTTGTTTTTGAGGGGATCGATATGGCTGCCATTGCAGGAAAAGCAGGAAATGCAGGCGCAGCGGTGCTGTCGGGATTGATAGTATGCGCAAGCTTTCTTATCGTTATTGTGCAGTGGGTACTTTTTGCTGTTGTTAAGATCATAAAGTCGGCTGTGAAGTCGGCTTCAAATAATAATTCTGATTTTTAAGGAACCACCGGAAAAATCACGCTGTATAGTGTGAATGCCCATTCTGGGGATTTGATCAAATCATTTTTCTTTAATTTGAGATCAATGTGTAATGCGAAAAGTTTAGTGCGGAGTTTTGGAGCTGTTTTACTCGTAACTCCACACTCCACATTACACTTAATAAAAAACGGAGGAAATATCATGAGTAAAGTATTGGTTATCGGCTGCGGCGGAGTTGCTTCCGTTGCTATCCAGAAGTGCTGCCAGCACAGCGATGTTTTTGAGGAGCTGTGCATCGCAAGCCGCACAAAGTCAAAGTGCGACGCATTAAAGGCGAAGCTTGAAGGCAAAACGGCTACAAAGATCACAACTGAGCAGGTAGATGCTGACGATGTTTCGCAGCTCGTTGCTCTTATCAAAAAGGTACAGCCCGATCTCGTTATGAATATCGCTCTGCCTTATCAGGATCTTACGATCATGGACGCTTGCCTTGAGTGCGGAGTAAACTATATGGATACGGCAAACTACGAGCCCGAGGATATCACCGAGCCCAAGTGGAAAGCTGCATATGAGAAGCGCTGCAAGGAAAAGGGCTTTTCGGCTTACTTCGATTATTCGTACCAGATGGAGTATAAGGAGAAATTTGAAAAGGCAGGGCTTACTGCGCTGCTCGGTTCGGGCTTTGACCCGGGCGTAACACAGGCATACTGCGCTTATGCTCAGAAGCATCTGTTCGATACGATAGATACTATAGATATCCTTGACTGCAACGGCGGCGACCACGGCTATCCTTTTGCTACGAACTTCAACCCCGAGATCAATCTTCGTGAGGTTTCCGCTCCCGGTTCTTATTGGGAGAACGGTCATTGGGTAGAGATACCGGCTATGAGCATCAAGCGTGAGTATGATTTCGATGGTGTAGGCATGAAGGATATGTATCTTCTTCATCACGAAGAGATCGAATCGCTTGCGGAAAATATTCCCGGTGTACAGCGCATCAGATTCTTTATGACGTTTGGTCAGAGCTATCTTACGCACATGAAGTGTCTTGAAAATATCGGCATGCTCTCTACAGAGCCTATTGAGTTTGAGGGCAATCAGATCGTTCCTATACAGTTCCTCAAAGCTCTCCTGCCCGACCCTGCAACGCTTGGCCCGAGAACTGTCGGTAAGACGAATATAGGCTGTATCTTTACCGGTAAAAAAGACGGCAAGGAGAAAACAGCATATATTTACAACATCTGCGATCATCAGGAGTGCTACAAGGAGGTAGGCTCACAGGCTATTTCCTATACAACGGGCGTTCCTGCAATGATCGGCGCAATGATGCTCGTTACAGGCAAGTGGAATATGCCCGGTGTTCACACGGTAGAGGAGTTTGATCCCGATCCGTATATGGACGAGCTCAATAAATGCGGTCTGCCCTGGCAGATCAGCGACAATCCTGTTATTGTTGAATAATATTTGGAAGGACTGCCGACGCAGTCCTTCTTTATACAACTTAAAGCTCCAACATAAAAATCCGTGAAAGGAACAAGCATAATGCAAGAACTTCGCACACCTTATTTTCTAATTGACGAGAAGCTTATAAAAAGAAATCTCGAAATACTGAAAAGTGTTTCGGATAGTACAGGGTGCCGTATACTGCTTGCTCAGAAAGCATTTTCTATGTATGCGGCGTATCCGCTTATATCAGAATATCTGTACGGTTCAACGGCAAGCGGTCTGTATGAGGCACGTCTCGGCTGCGAGAAATTCGGCGGTGAAACGCATGTTTTTTCGCCTGCTTACCGTGAGGACGAATTTGATGAGATATTAAAATACGCAGATCATATCGTGTTCAATTCTGTTTCTCAGGTGAAAAAGTACGCCGAAAAAGCGAAGTCTGCCGAAAAGTCTATAGGTCTGAGAGTAAATCCCGAATGCTCCACCCAGGAAGGTCATGCTATATACGACCCATGTGCAGTCGGCTCACGTCTGGGCTGTACATTGTCACAGCTTGACGAAAGCATTATACCTATGCTTGACGGACTTCATTTTCATACTCTTTGCGAGCAAAATTCCGATGACCTCGAAATAACGGCAAAAGCATTTGAAGAGAAGTTCGGAAAATATCTTCCGGGCATGAAGTGGATAAATTTCGGCGGCGGTCACCATATCACCCGTGACGATTATGACATTGACCGCCTTAAGCGAGTAATTATGCACTTTAAAGATAAATACGGTGTGGAAGTGTATCTTGAACCGGGCGAAGCGGTAGTGCTGAATGCAGGATTCCTTAAAACCCGTGTGCTTGAGATCGTTCACAACGGGATGGATATAGCTATTCTTGATACATCTGCCGCATGTCATATGCCCGATGTTATAGAAATGCCGTATACGCCGCCTCTGGAGGGCGCAGGCAAGCCCGGCGAGAAAAAATACGATCACAGGCTTGGCGGTCCTACATGCCTTGCAGGCGACGTTATAGGCGATTATTCATTTGACCACAGACTCGAAATAGGCGAGGAGCTTACTTTTGAAGATATGGCGCTTTATACGATGGTAAAGACTAATACCTTTAACGGAATGGCGCTGCCGTCGATCGCCTACAAAAGAGAGAACGGTGATATCGAAGTCATAAAGACTTTCGGTTATGAAGACTTTATAAGAAGAATATGATATAAACGAACCGCCTGCGGGAGATTTCCGCAGGCGGTTCGTTTATAAGAGGTTATATTTGTCCCCCGAAGGCAGAAAACAAAAGAAACAAAGCAGTTACAAAACGTGCTATTAATAATGGTAAGAAATGGTGATATTGCTACTTTTGAAAAAAAGCGAAAAATGTCATTGACAGAGGGTGAAAACTGTGATATTATATATAAGCACTCTTCAAGAGAGCGACGAAAAAGAAAGCCAAAAATCATAGATTTGAAGCCATTTTTCGAGCTTTTTGAGTGTCTGGGATATCACAAGTTTTTGAAAAAGATCAAGAAAAATTTTT
>CACZYP010000014.1 GCA_902785425.1 uncultured Ruminococcus sp.
CGGAGCAAGCTATCATAAATCAAAGTGTGTAACGCATATCCGTCTGCGGACACTGTCCGCAAATCTGACGGCGCAATATGGGCACTCGATTTAATCAGTACTTCCTTAAGACAATTACTTTACAAATTGAAAACGGAAAATTGGAAATAGAAAATTGCGGAGTCGCTTCGCTCCCGATTTTATATTTTACTTTAATATAATACTCATTCTTCTGTATCAAATAAAGTCTGACTTTGTGATAACTAATACAGATATAACTCGGCGCAGCCGAGTTCCGCAATTTTCCATTTTCAATTTTCCATTTAATAACCGGGGGTGTATCTTCGTGAAATATATGAAAAACGACGGGCTTTATTATTCTTTGGAAAGCTATTCTAATACGAAAGCTTATCCGTTCCATATGCCCGGACATAAGCGAAATACCGGCTTGCTCGGAAAGGCGATGCCGTTTAATATCGACATTACAGAGATAAACGGCTTTGATGATCTTCACAATGCCGACGGCATACTCAAAAAGGTCAGCGAAAAGGCACAGGCGCTTTACAACAGCGACAGATCGTTCATCCTTGTCAACGGCAGCACATGCGGTATACTTGCTGCGATAACATCGGTCGTACACAGAGGCAGCACTGTTATTGCGGCTCGTAACTGCCATAAGTCGGTATACAATGCGTGCGCTTTGTCGGAGCTTGACGTTCGCTTCGTATATCCGCCCGTAACAAAAAGCGGTGTGTGCGGCAGCATTTCGCCCGAAAGCATCCGCTGTGCGCTCGAAGAGTGCTCCGATCCGAAGGCTGTTATAATCACCTCGCCGACGTATGAGGGCGTTATCAGCGATGTTGAGACTATTGCACGTATCTGCCACGAAAGAAACGCAGTGCTTATTGTTGATAATGCTCACGGCGCTCATCTGCCTTTCTGCACATTCGGCAAGAAGGGCGACCCGATAAGCAGCGGTGCGGATATCGTTGTATCGAGCCTTCATAAAACGCTTCCTGCGCTTACGCAGACATCTGTTGCTCATGTGATGGGCGACAGGGCAGACCCGGAGAGATTCGCAAAATATCTTTCTGTTTTCGAGACAAGCAGCCCGTCTTATGTGCTGATGGCTTCGATAGATGCGTGCCTTGATTTTACTAAATCATGTAAAAAGCAGTTTGCTTATTACGAGAATGAGCTTTCGGAATTTTCAAAGAAAATGAGCAAGCTCGAAAAGCTTAAAATACTGTGCGCAGGCAATGATACGATCGAGAAAAACGGCTTCTACTCGTTTGACAGAGGCAAGATAGTTATAGAGACTGACGGCACCACTCTTTCGGGTGTGGAGCTTTCGGAAATTCTTCGGGATGAATACTCGCTTGAGCTTGAAATGGCGTACCCGAACTATGCGCTTGCAATGACGAGTGTCTGTGATACGGCAGACGGAATGAAGCGGCTTGCCGACGCTCTGCTTGAAATAGACAAAAAGGTAACAAGATCAAAAGGCAAGCAGGCGTTCCCGTCGCTGCCTAAGCCGATGAGAATACGCATGACGAATGCCGAGATAGACATGCTCCCCGATCTGGAGCTTACAAGGGAGCAGGCTGCAAGCGGCAGATATATAAGCCACAAGTACATCTATGCGTATCCGCCGGGAGTACCTATAGCGGCGCCCGGTGAGATAATCGGAATGTTTGAATACGAGTATATCGAGATGCTCAAAAAGAGCGGCGTCAATATAGTTGTAAAGTAATGTATTTTCACAAAAAACGATAGACAATATTGATACGCAAATGTGGGCGCTGCGGCAAATCGCAGCGTTCCTCAATTTTTTTACATAAAAGGTCGATGATCATGGAGTTTTTAATTACCGTAACCACCGTAGGCGTTATGCTGATGTACAGTGCGCCCGGTTATGCGCTGGTGAAGTCAGGAAAAATAAAGTCCGAAAGCATTTCGGCGTTTGCAACGGTGCTTATGTACGTTTGTCAGTCATGCCTCGTTGTGTATTCGTTCCAGAAGGTCGATTATACGCCGCAGCTTTTCAAGAACATGCTGATATTCTTTGTGATGGCTGTAGCAATGCAGGCGCTGCTGCTCGGAGGGTACTACTTTTTGTTCCGCAAACGATACAAAAATGTGCGCTGGCGCATTGCGACAATAGCAGGCGTGTTCGGAAACTGTGCATTCATGGGTGTTCCGATACTTGAGCACCTTCTGCCGCATTATCCGACGGCTGTTGTTTTCTCCGCCGTTTACAGCATTTCGATGAACCTGCTCGGCTGGACGCTCGCCTCGGCAATTATCGCAAACGACAAAAAGTACATCAGACCACGCAATTTCTTTTTCAATCCGTCTATGATAGCGCTTTATGTTGCACTGCCGCTGTTTTTTACGCACACATACATCGGCGGCAACGTTTTCGGAGACGCCGTATTTCTGCTTGCACGCATGACAACACCGCTGTGCATGCTCATAATGGGAATGCGCCTTGCTACCGTGCCGCTTTCAAAAGTAGTAACGTCAAAGCTCAACTACTTTGTCCTTTTGATGAAGCAGTTCATAATGCCGCTTATAGGTCTTGTCGTCGTTTACTTTCTTCCTGTTGAGCACAATATGAAGCTCACGTTCTACATAATCTGCTGCTGCCCTGTGGCAAGCGTTGTGCTCAACTACTCCGAGATGATCGGAGAGGGACAGGACACGGCAGCGAATCTTGTTCTGTTCGGCACGTTCTCTTCGATAATCACGATACCGGTGATGATGACGCTTTCGGGGCTTATCAAATAAATGGAAAATTGAAAATGAAAATGGAAAATGGAAAATTACGGAGTCGTTTCGCTCCTGTTTTATAATTGACAATTGCGGAAGCACTTTATGCTTGATTTGTATTGCTGTATCGGTAAACCAAAATTCACAAAAGCAGCCGCACGCCGTCAACGGTGGCGTGCGGCGGAATGGTTGGATAAAACCATTATGTGTGATAAAGCTGACTAACCATATTCATCGCCAAAAGTCTGTGGGGATTCTTAAGGGGGACGTCGTTTGCGTGAATTTCCCTGCCCATTGCACAAAAGCAGGCTCTGCGTCCCCCTTAAGGGCGTTTTTGCTTACTTTTGCCGCCCAGCAAAAGTAAGTTGCCGCCCGGCAATGGAGGGCAAAAAGAAGTAGAATATTACGGGAAAGCAGACTCGAAGAATATAGCTGATGCTTCTATAAACCAAACAGCATTATTATTTGAGGCAACATCGTACAAATGACCGCCCGACGGCTCAGCACCAAGTCTGCTTGCGTATTTAGTCTCGGCTGCCGTCTCGGTCGGTGCTTCTGCTGCGCAGAGATCTCCACCGGAGATTCGCACCCTGCGGTCGGGTCTGCCAATCTGACGAATAATCTGACAGCGCATCTTTGGCACTGCATTTATGCGGTATTGCTTTGACAATTGCGTAAGTACTTCGTGCTGGATTATATATAGTGTTTCGGTAAGTATAGATAATGCTTTGAGAGCAGCTTTAAGCAAAGTTTGTGCAGTGATGCCTAAAAAACAATGAATGTGAGATAATAAACAAAAGATAAGAAAATTTTTCGCACAATTATCCCCAAAATATGTATATCTAAGCGAAAATTCGCTAAGTTCTCAAAAATCGTTGACAAATGAACAGCGGAATGATAAAATTATTTCGGAGTGAGCGGCAGTTTGCCGTGTCACAAGTTTCGATTTTTTCTGAGCAGCTTCGAGCGGATCTTCGCTTTTTTTGCTGCCATAGACGGAGGTTGATTTATCAATGAAAAAGGTTGCCGTTATCATGGGCAGCGACAGCGATCTGCCTGTTGTTGAAAAAGCGATCAACAAGCTTAAGGAATACGGTGTGCCGAGCGAGGTACATGTATATTCCGCTCACAGAACTCCCGTTGAGGCGAGAGATTTTGCACTTGCAGCAAGAGAGAACGGTTTCGGCGCTATCATCTGCGCAGCAGGTATGGCGGCTCATCTTGCAGGCGCATTCGCCGCAAACACAACGCTCCCCGTTATCGGTATCCCCGTAAAGGGCGGCGCAGTTGACGGTATGGACGCACTTTTGTCCACAGTTCAGATGCCCACGGGCATTCCCGTTGCAACTGTAGCGATAAACGGTGCAGCAAACGCAGCAGTTCTTGCGGTACAGATGCTTGCTATCTCCGACGAAGAGCTTGCAGCGAAGCTTGACGCAGAGCGTAAGAAGAACGCAGAGGGTGTTCTTGCAAAGGATAAGGCTGTTGCGGAAAAGTATAATTGATTTGTAATTGAAAGCTTATCAAGATTACCGGAGGATCGTTCAAGATGGAAAAGGCAATTCAGATAAACGAAAGCATCGCTAAAAGTGAATTTGCTGCAGGCAGTATGACAGACTGTCTTGTTTCGTCTTGTTTTATGGGAGATATATGCGGTATAGAACACCTCATTATTCCTCACGGCTTTGGCAGCAGAAACGGGAATTCGGATACAGAACGTTTTCACCGCTTTATAATGAGCGGCTCAAAAGACGTTTGCAAAAACGGCATGAAGCGTTTTTGCAGTGAACAGTTTTATATTTGAACCAAACGACCGTACCCGTGTATTCGGGTACGGCGATTGAGCTTTTTTTGAAATGAATATTTTGTTGGGAGTATGATATTATTATGATGAATGAAACCGGCAAGCTCCACGAGGAATGCGGCGTTTTCGGTGTGTTCTGCAACGAGCATTCGGACGTAGCGTCCACAGCTTATTACGGGCTGTTTGCTCTTCAGCACAGAGGCCAGGAGGGCTGCGGCATCGCCATCAATAACGACGGTGTTATAACCTGCTACAAAGATCTCGGCCTTGTAAACGATGTGTTCACTCACGATGTATTGACAAAGCTCGGTCACGGCAACATGGCTGTCGGTCATGTTCGCTACGGCACAACGGGCAACAACGACCGTGCAAACGTTCAGCCGATGGTCGTAAACCACGTTAAGGGCAGAATGGCTCTTGCGTGCAACGGCAATCTTGTAAACTCTTCGGAGCTTCGTGAGGAGCTGGAGCTTCAGGGTTCCATTTTTCACACAACGAGCGATACCGAAGTGATCCCGTACCTCATCACGAAGGAAAGACTTAACGCTCCGTCGATCGAAGAGGCTGTAAACAGAGCGATGAATCGCCTCGACGGCGCATACTCTCTCGTTGTAATGTCGCCTTCAAAGCTTATTGCGGCACGTGACCCGAGAGGCTTCCGTCCGCTTTGCTACGGAAAGACAGAGGACGGCAGATATATCGTCGCTTCGGAAACATGCGCACTCGATGCTGTAGGCGCTAAGTTCATAAGAGACGTTCTACCCGGTGAGATCGTTGTGTTCAGCGAGGACGAGATCCGCTCAATCAAGGATCACTGCGGTGAGAAGCCGCAGACGCTGTGCATTTTCGAGCACATCTACTTTGCAAGACCCGACTCTATTGTTGACGGCATGAGTGTTCACGCCGCAAGAGTAAAGGCAGGCGAGCTGCTTGCAAAGGCTCACCCTGTAGATGCAGATGTAGTTATCGGCGTTCCCGATTCAGGTCTTGACGCAGCGATCGGTTATGCAAAGGCTTCGGGCATTCCCTACGGCATCGGTTTCATCAAGAATAAATACATAGGCAGGACTTTTATCGCTCCCGGTCAGAAATCGAGAGAGGATAAGGTAAAGATAAAGCTCAACCCCATCGCTGATGTGGTTGCGGGCAAAAGAGTAGTAATGGTCGATGACTCCATCGTTCGAGGCACAACGAGCGCACGCATCGTTCGCCTCATCAGAGAGGCAGGCGCTACGGAAGTTCATGTTCGTTCAAGTGCGCCTCCGTTCATCGCACCGTGCTTCTACGGCGTTGACATCGACTCGAAAGAAAACCTCATCGCCTGTAAGCATTCCATTGACGAGATCTGCGAGATAATCGGCGCAGATACGCTCGGCTACCTCAGATATGAGGACGTTAAGAAGATCGCTGAAAACGGTAACTGCAAGGGCTTCTGTCTTGCTTGCTTTGACGAGAAGTACCCGACGAAGATACCGTCGTCACCGAATAAAAACAAATTTGAACAGCCAATTCCGAGAGAACTCAAGGACGAAAAAAAGAATAAGAAAAAGGGAGAAGAATAATGAAAAGCTGCAGTGAAAGTTATAAGGCCGCAGGCGTAGACATTACAGCAGGCTACAAGGCCGTTGAACTGATGAAGAGCCACATCGCAAAAACCATGACATCGGGCGTTGTTTCCGATATCGGAGGATTTGGCGGACTCTTTGAGCTTGATATGACAAACATCACACGCCCCGTTCTTGTATCGGGTACGGACGGCGTAGGCACAAAGCTCAAGATCGCTTTCCTTATGGACAAGCATGACACAGTCGGTATCGACTGCGTTGCAATGTGCGTGAACGATATCATCTGCTGCGGAGCAAAGCCGCAGTTCTTCCTCGATTACATCGCATGCGGCAAGAACGTTCCCGAGCGCATCGAGGCTATCGTTAAGGGAGTTGCGGAAGGCTGCGTTCAGTCCGGCTGCGCACTTGTAGGCGGCGAGACGGCAGAGATGCCCGGCTTCTACCCCGAAGACGAATACGACCTTGCAGGCTTCTCCGTAGGCGTTGTAGACAAGTCGAAGATCCTTGACAAAACTACAGTCAAGGCAGGCGACGCTATCATCGCTATCCCGTCGAGCGGCGTTCATTCAAACGGCTTCTCACTCGTTCGTAAGGTGTTTGACGTTGAAAGCGCCGACATCAAGTCGCCCGTTGCAGAGCTTGGCGGCAAATCTGTAGGCGAGACTCTTCTCACACCTACAAAGATCTATGTAAAGCCTATCCTTGCTCTTCTTGACGAAGTTAAGGTGAAGTCGATCTCCCACATCACGGGCGGCGGTTTCTACGAGAATATCCCGAGAAGCCTTCCGAACGGCTGCACGGCAAAAATCGACAAGGCGGCTCTCAGAATACTCCCGATCTTCGATCTCATCATGAAGACAGGCAATATCCCCGAGAGAGATATGTTCAACACGTTCAACATGGGCGTTGGCATGAGCGTTATCGTTGATAAGGCAGACGCAGAAAAGGCTGTCGAGATCCTCAAAGCAAACGGCGAGGACGCTTATATCATGGGCGAAGTTGTAAACGGTGACGAGGGCGTTATCATAGAATAATATTGAGGAGATGTTTTATCCTCTGATTTTCATGGCAGCAGGATAAAGCAAGCTTTAGAAAATGGAAGAAGTCAGAAAAAACAAAAAAGAACTCAGATCAAGCGGATATATTACTCCGGGTGTAAGAACTTTTATTCTTATCGTAGGAATAATATTGGTGCTGATAAGTGTATACGAACTTACAAGATACAACTCTATTTCAGAACATATCAGTATTGAAAGAGAGTGTAATTTTATTAATACTGTAGAGATTCCTCGTTCGGATGGTAAGTTCCTTTCGAGTTTTCTTCAGCACGATCTGCCGGATCTGATAACGCTGTTTATCGGCGCTAAGATCGTATTTCTGACTCACAGATTTCATGAAGAGTACATTTATTATTCTGACGAAACCAAGAGAAAGTATTATTCTCTTAACGGCGGTAAACCGCAGTAATATATATTTGACCCGATAGCTTTGTTTTCCGGAGAAGCTGTCGGCGGAGGTGCTTATGAGCGACCGAAAAATTAAAATAGCCGTGTTCGTGTCGGGCGGCGGCACGAACTTACAGGCTTTGATAGACAAGCAAAAAAGCGGAGTTATCGCAAGCGGCGAGATAAAGCTCGTTGTGTCGAGCAACAAAGACGCATATGCGCTGACCCGTGCCGAGAAAGCGAATATCCCGAGCGTTGTCGTTTCCAAAAAGGAGTGCGGCTCGCAGGAAGCTTTTGAAAAGAAGATCCTTGAATACTTGAAGGAATACGATATAGAGCTTATCGTGCTTGCAGGCTTTATGTGCATACTGAGCGAGAGCTTTACTTCAAAGTTCCCGAAAAGGATAATCAATGTTCACCCCTCGCTGATACCGTCGTTCTGCGGCAAAGGCTTCTACGGTCTTAAAGTGCATGAAGCGGCGCTCGGCTACGGCGTAAAGGTGACAGGCGCTACGGTGCATTTCGTTAACGAAGTGCCCGACGGCGGCGAGATAATCATGCAGAAAGCAGTTGAGGTACAGGACGGCGACACACCCGAAACGCTCCAGAAGCGTGTTATGGTGAACTCAGAATGGATAATCCTGCCTCAATCAGTCGAAAAGGTATGCAGCCGTATCTTACACAACGGCTAACAATAAGGAGTGTGTTTATGAACGTTTACGAAACAAAAACGATGGGCGAGAGGATCAGCGGCAACCCGTATGTCGGCAGAGGTATCGTTTCCGGTATGACGGCAGACGGCAAGAAGGCAGCAGTTGCCTACTTCATCATGGGCAGAAGCGACAACAGCCGCAACAGAATTTTCGTTGAGAACGGCGATGAGGTCATCATTCACCCGTATGACGCAAGCAAGGTGGAGGATCCTTCTCTCATCATCTATTCGCCTATCAGAAAGACAGGCAATAATCTTATCGCAACGAACGGCGATCAGACAGATACGATCTACGATTTCGTAAAGGACGGCAAGAGCTTTGAAGAAGCGCTCGAAACACGCTGCTTTGAGCCGGACGGCCCGAACTGGACTCCCCGTATCAGCACAATGCTCACATTCGGCGAGAAGCTTACATACAAGATGAGCATTCTCAAGAGCGCAGATCCCGAGGGCACAGAGTGCAACCGCTACACCTACAGCTACACAGCGCTTGCAGGTCTCGGCCACTTTATCCACACATATATCACCGACGGCAACCCGATCCCTACATTCTGCGGCGAGCCTGAGCGTGTATCTGTTCCGAACGATATCGACGAATTCACAAACGACATCTGGAACAACCTCAACGAGCAGAACAAGATCGCTATCTACGTAAGATTTACAGATCTTGAAACAGGCAAAGTTGAGAACAGAATGATAAACAAATATAACTAATCAATGTGGAATGTGGAAAGTGGAGTGTGGAATGAATGAAGCTGCTGCGCAGCTTGAATTGATAAGCGATCATAAAATCAACTCGCCGAAGGCGAGTTCCGCAATTCCACTTTCGACATTCCACTTTCCACATTTATAAAAGGGGCAGCAGATATGTCAGATAAAAACCGTTACATTTCTCCTTTTTCGACAAGATATGCGAGCGAGGAAATGCAGTATATTTTTTCGGAAACATTTAAGTTTACAACGTGGCACCGTCTTTGGATCGCTCTTGCTAAGGCAGAGAAGAAGGCAGGCCTCGATATTACAGACGAGCAGATAGCAGAGCTTGAAAAGTACAGAGATATCATCGACTTTGAAACAGCGGAAGCTCGTGAAAAGGAAGTTCGCCACGACGTTATGTCTCACGTTTACGCTTACGGCAAGCAGTGCCCGAAGGCTGAGGCTATCATTCACCTCGGCGCAACATCGTGCTATGTAGGCGACAACACGGACGTTATCATTCTCAGAGAAGCGTCAAAGCTCGTTCTTAAAAAGTGCGCACAGGTAATTAAAAACCTCTCCGCATTTGCAGATGAGTACAAGGCTCTTCCGTGCCTTGCTTACACTCACCTCCAGCCCGCACAGCTCACAACTGTTGGTAAGCGTGCAACGCTCTGGATGTATGAGCTTATTTCCGATATCGAAAACCTTGAGTTCCAGCTTTCAAAGCTCAAGCTTCTCGGCTCCAAGGGTACAACAGGTACTCAGGCAAGCTTTATGGAGCTTTTTGCAGGCGACGAGTCAAAGGTAAAGCTCGTTGAAGACCTCATCGCAGAGGAGATGGGCTTTGACAGCGTAGTTGCCGTTTCGGGTCAGACATATTCCCGTAAGACAGACGCTTACTTCCTTTCCGCACTTTCAGGTATCGCTCAGAGCGCATACAAGTTCTCCAACGACCTGAGAATCCTCCAGTCGTTTGAAGAGATGGAAGAGCCGTTCGAGAAGAAGCAGATCGGATCGAGCGCAATGCCCTACAAGCGCAACCCGATGAGAAGCGAGAGGATCTCCTCACTCGCACGCTACGTTATCGTTGATTCCCTTAACCCCGGTCTCACAGCAGGCACACAGTGGTTCGAGAGAACGCTCGACGACAGCGCAAACAAGAGGATCTCCGTTGCAGAGGCATTCCTTGCAGTGGATTCTATCCTCAATATCTATATCAACATCACAAACGGACTTGTTGTAAACGACAAGGTCGTTACACGCCGTGTTATGGAAAAACTTCCGTTCATGGCAACAGAGAACATCATGATGAAGGCTGTTAAGAACGGCGGCAACCGTCAGGAGCTTCATGAGCTTCTTCGTCAGCACAGCCACGCTGCTGCTGCAAGAGTAAAGCGTGAGGACGGCGTAAACGATCTTATCGACAGGATCGCTGCCGATCCTGCGTTCCCCGTAACGAAGGAAGAGATCGTAAGCGAGCTTGATCCGATCCTCTATGTCGGCAGAAGCGTATCTCAGGTAAACGAGTTTAACGCAAACGAGGCGAAGCCCGTTCTCGACAGACTTTACGAGGGCGATATCGAGTCCGAATTGAAGGTATAATACAATGAAAGAACTTGAAACAGAACGACTGCTTCTGAGAAAAGTCAGAGTAGATGACGCAGAACCGCTTTTTTACAATATTACAAGCAGCGACGCAGTAACAAGATATCTTACGTGGCACACGCACCGCTCGATATCGGACACGGTGGCTTACGTTGATTTCTGCCTTGAAGATTACAAAAATCTCCGCTGCTACCGCTGGGCGATAGAGCTTAAAGAAACAGGCGACGTTATCGGCATGATAGATGTTGTCGGCTTCAACGAGGGCGAACCTGAGATAGGCTACATGCTCGCCGAAAAGGAGTGGGGCTGCGGCTACATGACCGAAGCGCTCACTGCCGTTCTCCGCTATCTGATGTTTGAAGAGGGCTTCAAAACTGTTTTCGCAAGAGCGGATAACGAGAACATCGGCAGCAACCGTGTTCTTGAAAAATGCGGCTTTCACTTTGTCAGTCAGGCAGAAGAACCCGTTTCACAGTCAAAACCCGAAATTGCAACGGTAAACAAATACCGTATAAATAAAAAATACAGCGAATTTTTGGAAAGGGAAGATAACCAATGAAAGAATTTGAACTGAAATATGGCTGTAACCCGAATCAGAAGCCGTCCAAGATCTTTATGCACGACGGCTCGGAGCTTCCGATCGAGATCCTCAACGGCAAGCCCGGCTACATCAATTTCCTTGACGCATTCAACAGCTATCAGCTCGTAAAGGAGATCAAGGAGGCAACGGGTATGTGCGCAGCTACAAGCTTCAAGCACGTTTCCCCGACATCTGCCGCAGTTGGCAGAAAGCTCCCCGAAAAGCTCAAGAAGGCTTGCTTCGTTGACGATATCGAGGGCCTTGACGATTCTCCCCTTGCATGCGCATACGCCCGTGCAAGAGGTACAGACAGAATGTCCTCTTTCGGCGACTGGATCGCTCTTTCCGATGTTTGCGACGTAACAACGGCTATGCTCGTAAAGCGTGAGGTATCCGACGGCATCATCGCTCCCGGTTATGAGCCGGAGGCTCTGGAGATCCTCAAGAGCAAGAAGAAGGGCAACTACAACATCGTTAAGATCGACGAGAACTACAAGCCCGACCCGATCGAGCGCAAGCAGGTTTACGGCATCACGTTCGAGCAGGGCAGAAACGAGTTCAAGATCAACAACGAGCTTCTTGAAAACGTTGTAACGGAGAACAAGAACATTCCCGACGACGCAAAGATCGATCTTATCATTGCGCTCATCACACTTAAGTACACACAGTCCAACTCCGTATGCTTCGCAGTTGACGGTCAGGCTATCGGTGTAGGCGCAGGTCAGCAGTCGAGAATCCACTGCACACGTCTTGCAGGCAGCAAGGCTGATATCTGGCATCTCCGTCAGCATGACAAGGTGATCAACCTTCCTTTCCTTGACACACTCGGCAGACCCGACAGAGATAACGTTATCGACGTTTACATCTCCGACGACGATGAGGACGTACTCGGCGACGACGTATGGCAGCAGTACTTCAAGACACGCCCCGAGCCGCTCACAAGGGAAGAGAAGAAGGAATATCTCTCGAAGATCACAGGCGTTGCACTCGGCAGTGACGCATTCTTCCCGTTCGGCGACAACATCGAGCGTGCAAGAAGAAGCGGCGTTTCGTACATCGCACAGCCCGGCGGCTCTATCCGTGACGACAACGTTATCGAGGCTGCAAACAAGTACGATATGGCAATGGTCTTCACAAAGATGAGACTGTTCCACCACTAATTATAAATTTTCTTCAACGATTCTGCTTCCGGACTTTCAGAGTTCTTTAATAATTGATAATTGACAATGGACAATGGACAATTGCGGAACTCGCCTGCGGCGAGTTGTATTAGTATTAGTTTTTTGCAAAGTTTAACTTTAATTGCTGACGATAGATAACTGTTAAGTTTGAAAACACTAATACAAAATCAAGCGGCGCAGCCGCTTCCGCAATTGTCAATTATCACTTGTCCATTGTCAATTGTTCTTACTTTTCCGACAGCAGAAAAGTTGAAATAATACCGTACAGACCTGATACCACACCTGTGTAAGAATGTGGCGTGCTGCGTCTGTGCGGTTTTGCCGTTTTCTAAAAATACAGCAAAAATAGGAGGAGATCCCCATGAAAATTATGGTAATAGGCGGCGGCGGACGTGAGCATGCCATTATCAAGGCTCTCAAAAAAAGCCCCAAATGTGAAAAGATCTGGGCGCTGCCCGGCAACGGCGGCATCGCAGCAGACGCAGAGTGCGTTAATATAGGCGCAACGGATATTGCTGCGATCGTTGAATTTGCAAAGAGCAACCCCGTTGATTTTGCAGTAGTAGCTCCCGACGATCCGCTCGTTCTCGGCTGCGTTGACGAGCTTTCAAAGCTCGGAATCCCCTGCTTCGGCCCGAAGGCAAATGCCGCTATCATCGAGGGCAGCAAGGTGTTCTCAAAGAACATGATGAAGCAGTTCGGTATCCCCACAGCGGAGTATGAAGTATTCGACGATATGGATAAGGCGCTCGAATATCTCAAAACCGCACCGATCCCGACAGTTATCAAGGCTGACGGTCTTGCACTCGGCAAGGGCGTTATCATTGCAGAAACAAGAGAGGACGCAGAAGCTGCCGTTCGCTCTATGATGGAGGACAAGGTGTTCGGCGAAAGCGGAAGTCGTGTCGTTATCGAGGAGTTCCTTACAGGTCCCGAGGTTTCCGTTCTTTCGTTTACAGACGGAAAGACAGTTGTTCCGATGGTATCGAGCATGGATCACAAGCGTGCTCTTGACGGCGACAAGGGTCTCAACACGGGCGGCATGGGTACGGTAGCACCGAACCCGTATTACACAGATAAGGTAGCTGCCGAATGCATGGAAAAGATCTTCCTGCCGACAGTGAACGCAATGAATTCTCTCGGCAGAGCATTCAAGGGCTGCCTTTACTTCGGCCTTATGATCACGGAAAAAGGCCCGAAGGTTATAGAATACAACTGCCGTTTCGGCGATCCCGAAACACAGGTCGTTCTTCCGCTGCTTGAAAGCGATCTTCTTGAGATCATGCTCGCAGTTGCAGAGGAAAGACTCGACGCTTCTCAGGTGAAATTTGCAGACAAGAGCGCATGCTGCGTAGTTCTTGCATCGAACGGTTACCCGAAGAAGTACGACAAGGGCTTTGAGATTACAATAGGCGAGCTTGCGGACAATGCAGATTTCTACATTGCAGGCGCAAAGCTTGAAAACGGCAAGCTTCTCACAAACGGCGGCCGTGTATTGAACGTTGTTGCAACAGCCGCTACGCTCAAAGAAGCAGTAGCCGACGCATACAAAGCCTCAAAGAACATCACCTTTGAAAACGCATACTGTCGTACAGATATCGGACAGAAAGCGCTTGCTGCAATTGACAATTAAATTGTCAATTGCAGAATTGAACATGGAAAATTGAAAATGGAAAATTGCGGAGTCGCTGCGCTCCTGATTTATATTGGCGTATTCAAATACAATACTTATCTTCAGGCAGCGAATTAATGCACGGCTTTATGTTGACTTATACGATCAAACTCGCCGAAGGCGAGTTCCGCAATTGTCCAATGTCAATTATCGATTGTCGATTATAAACTTGCTCCACACTCAATTAAAAGGGAGGAAATACTGTTGGTTTACAGAATTTTCGTAGAAAAAAAGCCCGAGCTTGCTCACGAGGCAAACGCACTTTGCAATGATCTCAGAACGCTTCTCGGTATTACAGAGCTTGAAAAAATAAGACTTCTCAACCGCTACGATGCGGACAATATCGAAAAGGAGCTTTTCGATTACTCCGTTAAGACGGTTTTCTCCGAGCCTCAGCTCGATATAGTTTCACAGGAGCTTCCCGAAGCTGACGGCGCAGTAGTTTTTGCTGTTGAGCCGCTTCCGGGTCAGTTCGATCAGAGAGCAGATTCCGCCGCTCAGTGTATCCAGATCATCTCGCAGGGCGAGCGTCCGCTCGTAAAAACTGCAAAGGTCTACATGCTTTTCGGAGATCTTTCGGACGAGCAGATCGAGCAGATCAAAAAGTACGTTATCAACCCCGTAGAATGCCGTGAAGCTTCTCTTGAAAAGCTCGATACGCTCGTATCGAAGTACGACATTCCCACAGAGGTAGAAACACTCGACGGCTTCAACGCACTCGATGAGTCGGGTCTTGAAGAGTTCCTCAAGCAGAAGGGTCTTGCAATGGATCTTGACGATCTCAAATTCTGCCAGGCTTACTTCAGAAGCGAGGACAGAGATCCCACTATCACAGAGATCAAGATGATCGACACATACTGGTCGGATCACTGCCGTCATACGACATTCCTTACAACTATCGACAATGCAGAGTTTGAAGACGAGCTTCTTCAGAGCGCATATAACGAATATATCGAGCTTCGCAAAAAGCTCGGCAGAACGAAGCCGATCAACCTTATGGATATCGCAACGATCGGCGCAAGATATCTCAAGCAGACAGGCAAGCTCGATAAGCTTGACGAGTCGGAAGAGATCAACGCCTGCACCGTAAAGATCAAGGTAGATGCAGACGGAAAGCAGGAGGACTGGCTGCTCCTGTTCAAGAACGAGACGCACAACCACCCGACAGAGATCGAGCCTTTCGGCGGCGCTGCAACATGTATCGGCGGCGCTATCAGAGATCCGCTTTCGGGACGTTCATATGTATACGGCGCTATGCGTGTTACGGGCGCCGCTGATCCGCTCAAACCCGTTAACGAGACGATGGAGGGCAAGCTTCCGCAGAGAAAGATCGTTACAACGGCAGCAGCAGGCTACAGCTCCTACGGCAACCAGATCGGTCTTGCAACGGGTCAGGTAGACGAGATCTATCATGACGGATACGCTGCAAAGAGACTTGAGATCGGTGCGGTTGTTGCAGCAGCTCCCGCCGAGAATGTTCGCAGAGAGCGCCCCGAGCCGGGTGACATCATTATCCTCCTCGGCGGCAGAACAGGCCGTGACGGCTGCGGTGGCGCTACGGGTTCTTCTAAGTCTCATACGCTCCAGTCTCTTGAAAGCTGCGGCGCAGAGGTTCAGAAGGGTAATGCTCCCGAAGAAAGAAAGCTTCAGAGACTTTTCAGAAACAAGGAAGCCTCTCTTCTCATCAAGCGCTGCAACGACTTCGGTGCAGGCGGTGTTTCCGTTGCTATCGGTGAGCTTGCAGACGGTCTGGAGATCGACCTCAACGCAGTTCCGAAGAAGTACGACGGTCTTGACGGCACAGAGCTTGCTATCAGTGAATCGCAGGAGAGAATGGCTGTTGTTGTAGAGCCTAAGGACGCACAGCGCTTTATGGAGATCGCAGCAAGCGAAAACCTTGAATCTACGGTAGTTGCTGTAGTTAAGGAAGAGCCTCGTCTCGTTATGAAGTGGAACGGCAAGAGCATTGTTGATATCTCCCGTGAGTTCCTTAACTCAAACGGCGCAGAGAAGCATATAGTTATCACTCCCGAAGCTCCCAAGAGCTACAAGCGTGAAGTAAACGGCACATTCACAGAGCTTTACAAGAAGCTCGCAGACGACCTCAACGTTTGCTCGAAGAGAGGTCTTTCCGAGCGCTTTGACTCCACTATCGGTGCAGGCACGGTTCTCATGCCGTTCGGCGGAAAGAATCAGATCACTCCGTCGCAGGCTATGGCACAGAAGATCTCTATGGAAGAAAAGCACACGGATTCCTGCTCCGTTATGGCATGGGGCTACAACCCGTTCGTAACTGAAAAAAGCCCGTATCACGGCGCTTATCTTGCAGTTGTTGAGTCTATCTCGAAGCTCGTTGCATCGGGTGCGTCTTTCGAGGACGTTTACCTGACATTCCAGGAGTATTTTGAGCGTCCGAACCGTGACGGCAAGCGCTGGGGCAAGCCTCTTTCGGCACTTCTCGGCGCACTTAAAGCTCAGATCGATCTCGGCTGCGGTTCTATCGGCGGTAAGGACTCAATGTCCGGTTCGTTTGAATCTCTCGACGTTCCTCCGACGCTCGTATCCTTCGCAGTTACGACTGATAAAACACAGAATATCGTATCGAACGAGTTCAAGGCAGCAGGTCACAGAGTTGTGCTCATCAAGCCCGAATATGACGAGAACGAGCTTCCGAAGCCCGAATCTCTCATGGCTGTATACGAGCAGGTAACGAAGCTTCTCAGAAGCGGCAGCGCAGTTACGGCTTACACTCCGACATACGGCGGTGTTGCAGAGGCTGTTATGAAGATGGCATTCGGCAACGACATCGGCTTTGCTTTCGATGATGGCGTTACGCTCGACGAGATATTCGGCTACAACTACGGTGCATTTATCCTTGAACTTAAAGACAATACAGAGTGCGGTAAGCTGATCGGTACAACATCTTCCGACGGTGCGCTCAAACTCGGCGGCGAATCGGTAACTCTTACAGAGCTTCTCGATACATACGAGAACAAGCTTGAACCTGTTTATTCCTGCAACATCAAGATGGAAGAAACAGCTATACCGACATTCAATTACAGCGCAAAATCCTACGGCTGCCCCGTTATCAGAACGGCGAAGCCGAAGGTCATCATTCCCGTATTCCCCGGCACAAACTGCGAATTTGATACAGCAAAGGTGCTCAGAGACGCAGGCGCAGATCCGGAGATCATCGTTATCAACAACCTTTCCGCTTCGGGCATCGCAGAGTCTGTTGAATACACAGCAAAGCGCATCGCAGAAGCTCAGATGATCTTTATCCCCGGCGGCTTCTCCGGCGGTGACGAGCCCGATGGTTCGGGTAAGTTCATCACGGCGTTCTTCCGCAACGCATCTATCAAGGAAGAGGTAACGAAGCTCCTTGACGACAGAGACGGCCTTATGGCTGGTATCTGCAACGGCTTCCAGGCTCTTATCAAGCTCGGTCTCGTACCTTACGGCAAGATCATCGACACAGACGCTTCCTGCCCGACGCTCACATACAACACTATCGGACGCCACCAGTCACGTCTTGTCCGCACAAGGATCGCTTCCAACAAGTCACCGTGGCTCATGGAAACAAGCGCAGGCGACATCTACACCGTAGCTATCTCGCACGGTGAGGGCAGATTCCTTGCTGATCCGGCACAGATCATGCGCCTTGCACAGAATGGTCAGATCGCAACGCAGTACGTTGATCTTAACGGCAACGCTACGAACGATATCCGCTTCAACCCGAACAACTCCGCATTTGCGATCGAGGGCATCACATCGCCCGACGGACGAGTTATCGGTAAGATGGGTCACTCCGAGCGTATCGGCGACGGTCTCTACAAGAACGTACCCGGAAATTATGATATGGGCATGTTCAGGTCGGCAGTCAAGTACTTTAAGTAATAAGGCTTGGGTCAATTGACAATGGACAATTGACAATTGACAATTGCGGAAGCACTTCGTGCTTGTTTTATATAAGTCAGTGTAAGCTGAAAGATCAGCTTCTGCCGAAACTCAATATAAAACAACTCGCCAACGGCGAGTTCCGCAATTCCACACTCAACACTCCACATTCCACACTTACGTAAAATCGAACGCAGTGAGCGTTACGTTACAGGGGAGGATATACAATGTACAAATCCGATATCGAGATCGCTCAGTCGGTCGAGATGAAAAATATAACCGAGATCGCCGAGACTGCCGGAATTGCGCCCGATTATCTCGAACAGTACGGCAAGCATAAGGCGAAGATCGAGCTTTCACTGCTCAAAGAGAACAAGAAGCCCGACGGCAAGCTTATCCTCGTTACGGCTATCACACCTACGCCCGCAGGCGAGGGTAAAACAACAACGACCATCGGCCTTGCAGACGGTCTTCGCAAAATCGGCAAGAACGTTATGGTAGCGCTGCGTGAGCCTTCGCTCGGCCCCGTGTTCGGTATCAAGGGCGGCGCAGCAGGCGGCGGTTATGCTCAGGTAGTTCCGATGGAGGATATCAATCTTCACTTTACCGGCGACTTCCATGCTATCGGCGCTGCTAACAATCTTCTTGCGGCTATGCTCGATAACCACATTTACCAGGGCAATGCTCTTAATATAGACCCGAGACGCATCACATGGAAAAGATGCGTTGACATGAACGACCGTCAGTTAAGATTCGTAACAGACGGTCTCGGCGGCAGAGTAAACGGCGTTCCCCGTGAGGACGGCTACGATATCACGGTAGCGAGCGAAGTAATGGCAGTTCTTTGCCTTGCTTCTTCAATGACAGACCTTAAAGAGCGTCTTTCTCGCCTTATTGTAGGCTATACATACGACGAAAAGCCCGTTACGGCAGGCGACCTCAAAGCAGCAGGCGCAATGGCGGCTCTTCTTAAAGACGCATTAAAGCCGAACCTCGTTCAGACACTCGAAGGCACACCTGCACTCGTTCACGGCGGCCCGTTTGCAAATATCGCTCACGGTTGCAACTCCGTTATCGCAACAAGAATGGCTTTGAAGCTCGGCGATTACGCAGTTACGGAAGCAGGCTTCGGCGCTGACCTCGGCGCTGAGAAGTTCCTCGACATCAAGTGCCGTTACGCAGGTCTTACACCGGCGGCAGTAGTTGTAGTTGCAACGGTTCGTGCGCTCAAAATGCACGGCGGCGTTGCGAAGACTGATCTTGCAGAAGAGAATCTTGAAGCTCTGGAAAAGGGTATACCGAATCTTCTCAAACACGTATCGAACATCAAGGACGTTTACGGTCTGCCTTCGGTAGTTGCCGTAAACCGTTTCCCGACAGATACCGACGCCGAGATAGAGCTTATCATCAATAAGTGCAAGGAGCTTGGCGTAAACGTTCGCTTGTCTACAGTATGGGCAGACGGCGGCAACGGCGGCATCGAGCTTGCAGAAGAAGTTGTAAGACTCTGCGAAGAGGAAACTCCGGACTTCCGTTACAGCTACGAGCTTGACGAGACAGTTGAAGAAAAGCTTGCTCACATCGTTACAAGAGTTTACGGCGGCAACGGCGTTACTCTTACGGCAGCAGCAAAGAAGCAGCTCGACCGCATCAATGCTCTCGGCTATGATAAGCTTCCGGTTTGTATGGCAAAAACGCAGTACAGCCTTTCCGACGACCCGACAAAGCTCGGCGCACCGAAAGACTTTACGGTAACTGTACGTGACCTGAGAATATCTGCAGGCGCAGGCTTCATCGTAGCTCTTACAGGCTCGATAATGACAATGCCCGGCCTTCCGAAATCGCCGGCAGCAGAACGAATCGACGTTGACGAAAACGGTGTGATTTCGGGATTGTTCTGATAAGATACAATACAATACGCATAAATCCCTTCGCTGCATTTAGCGGCGGAGGGATTTTTTTTACAAAAAGCGGGACGTTTTTAAACGCTGAGAAGCCTATTCTGTTTTTATGTGGTATAATGCTGTTGAACGTTTACAACATAATTCAATATAGAAAGCTGTAATTTTGTGCCCGCATCAAAACTGTATCCCTGAGGACGGTCTCCGTCGGCAAGCTCCGGTGTTACTTTTTACAGGTCATTAGCGCTGTTAATACAGCTTGGAGCAAACCGTCAAAGCTTTTGCAGTATGTACCGCCCACGCATTGCTGTATGATGCTATAAGGAATATACGGTATTGAGTAAGTATTCAGTTTTTTGTCTTCAATCAGCAAACAAAAAGGAGCGAGTTTCTTTGGTTAAACGAGAACGACCGCTTTTAATTCGCTACAAAAATTATAATGTTCCTCCGAACGGCAAAACTCCGCTAAACCTATAAAAATTATCAGAAAAGCATTTCCGTTATTATCACCACACATTTTTATCCAAATATAAAATTCTATAGTTTTATTGACGTGACATGCGGGTTTTTGTAAGATTTTTTCGGTATTTTTGCGTTAAACACTTGCTTATCACATAGTTTTATGTTAAAATACACTTATATGGGCAGACATCGGTCGTTTGGTCTGACTCCCGGGATGTCTGTGCGTGAAATCAAAAAAAATTAAATCTTCCGCATTGATCTTGCGGAAAATGAAAGGTGTGAATGTAATGTCCAGAGCTGCGGGTATTCTCATGCCCATAACATCTCTCCCTACACGCTGCGGTATCGGTACTATAGGAAAGGACGCATACGAGTTTGCAGACTTCCTTAAGGGCGCAGGTCAGAAGTATTGGCAGATCCTTCCGGTAGGTCCCACAAGCTACGGCGATTCGCCGTATCAGTCGTTCTCGACTTTTGCGGGCAACCCTTATCTTATCGATCTTGATACACTGTGCAAGGAGGGCTTGCTCAAACCCTCGGACTATAAGTCTCTCGATTGGGGCAGCAACAGCGAGTATGTAGACTACGCCAAGATCTACAACAACCGCTTTAAGGTTCTCAGGATCGCATACAAAAACTTTAAGAAAAAGTCTCCCGAAAGGGAAGAGGAGCAGAAGGAGTTCAAGGCATGGTGCAGCAGCGCCAAGAATAAAAAGTGGCTTGAAAACTATTCGCTCTATATGGCTGTAAAGAGTCACTTCGATAATAAAGCATGGACGGAGTGGGAGGACGAAGGCATTCGTCTGCGTACACCCGAAGCGCTTAAAAAATATAAGTCTTCTCTCAGAAACGATATTGCTTTCTGGAAATTCGTTCAGTTCAAGTTCTATCAGCAGTGGGAGAAGTTCAGAGCTTACGTCAACGGTCTCGGCATCGAGATCATCGGCGATATGCCTATCTACGTTGCTATGGACAGTGCAGACACATGGGCTAACCCCGAGGTCTTCTGGCTTACCGAAGACAGACAGCCCGTTTGCGTTGCAGGATGTCCGCCGGATTATTTCTCGGCAACGGGTCAGCTTTGGGGCAACCCCATATACGATTGGAAATACCTTAAGGAAACGGGCTACAAGTGGTGGTTCGAGCGTATCAAGGCAGCAAGCGAGCTGTTTGATATCACACGTATCGACCATTTCAGAGCTTTCGACAGCTACTGGGCTATCCCGTTCCCGGCAGAGAACGCCGTTGGCGGCTCCTGGAAAGAGGGCCCCGGCATCGAGTTCTTCGAGCTTATGAAAAAAGAGCTCGGCGATCTGCCGATCATCGCCGAAGACCTCGGCACGATGACTCCGGGCGTTATACAGCTTCTTAAGGATTCGGGCTACCCGGGCATGAAGGTGCTCGAGTTTGCATTCGATTCCGACGAGGAGAACGACTATCTGCCTCATACATACAACACGAACTGCGTTGTATACTCCGGTACGCATGACAACGATACTCTCAACGGCTGGGCTGCCGTTACTAAGGAGAAAAACGTTAAGTATGCAAGAGAATACTGCAAGATGCCCGATGACGAGCCCTTTAACTGGGGCATCATCCGCACGGCTTACGAAAGCCTTGCAGACACGGCCATCATTCAGATGCAGGACGCTCTCGGTCTCGGATCGGAGGCAAGAATCAACACACCGTCAACTCTCGGCGGAAACTGGGAGTGGAGAATAAGAAAAGATTATGCGACGAACGGTCTTGCGAAAAAGCTCAGAGAGCTTGCCGTAAGAACGAACAGGTTGGAGGAAAACGACACTATGGATAATTCTACAGAGAAGAACCCGATTCTTGTAAAGCTCGAGCTTGCAGCTAAGACAGACTACTGCAAGACAGTTGAAGAGCTTACAACAGCAGAGCTTCATCAGGAGCTTGGCAAGGCTGTAATGGGCGAGATCTCCGAACGCTGGGCAAAGGCTAAGAATGTACACGAGAGCAACAGAAGAGCTTACTACTTCTCGGCTGAGTTCCTTATGGGACGCATGATGTACAACAACCTTTACTGCCTTGACATTCTTGACGAAGTTAAGGATATTCTTCTCAAGAAGGGCATCGACATCAACGTATTTGAGGACATCGACGACGCAGCTCTCGGTAACGGCGGTCTTGGCAGACTTGCTGCATGTTTCCTTGATTCCGCTGCTACACACGACGTTCCGCTCGACGGCTACGGCATCCGCTACAAGTACGGTCTGTTCAAGCAGAGCATTGAGGACGGCTTCCAGGTAGAGACAGCAGACGATTGGCAGCGTTTCGGCGACCCGTGGTGCATCAGAAGAAACGACGACACAGTTGTTGTTAAGTTTGCAGATCAGGTCGTAAAGGCTGTTCCTTACGATATGGCTATCATCGGCTACGGCACAGAGAACATCAATACTCTTCGCCTTTGGGAAGCAGAAGCAGTTGAGAACTTCGACTTCCTCAAGTTCAACAACTTCGATTACAACGGAGCAGTTGCAGACAAGATCAAGGCAGAGGATATCACAAACGTTCTTTATCCGAACGACAACCGTCACGAGGGTAAGGTCCTGAGACTCAAGCAGCAGTATTTCTTCTGCTCCGCTTCTCTCCAGGATATCATCAAGAAGTACAAGAAGAAGTACGGCGACAACTACAACAAGTTCGCTGAGATGACAGCTATCCAGCTCAACGATACACACCCTGTTGTATCCGTTCCCGAGCTTATCAGACTTCTTATGAACGACGGCCTTACATTTGAAGAGGCATTCAACATCGCTCAGAAGACATTCTCTTACACGAACCACACCGTAATGGCAGAGGCTCTCGAGAAGTGGAATATCGACCTCATGAAGAGCGTTATCCCCGAGGTTTACGCTATCATCGAGAAGATCGCTGACAGACTTGTAAACGATCTCGGCTCCAAGTGCGATATCTCCAACATGAAGATCATCGACGGCGGCGTTGTACATATGGCAAGAATGGCTGTTTACGCTTCGAGCTATACAAACGGCGTTGCAGAGATCCACACAGAGATCCTTAAGGCAGACACGCTCAAAGATTGGTACAAGATCTACCCCGAGCGTTTCCAGAACAAGACAAACGGTATCACACAGCGCCGTTGGCTCGGTCTTTGCAACCCCGAGCTTTGCGAGCTTCTCACAGATTCCATCGGCGACGACAAGTATCTCAGAGATCTTGACGAGCTTAAGAAGCTTGAGGCTCACATCAACGAGGCTACTATCAACCGTTTCAACGCTATCAAGCATGAAAAGAAGCGTCAGCTTGCAGATTACATCAGCAAGCACGAGGGCGTAGACCTCAACCCCGACGCAGTATTCGATATCCAGGTTAAGCGTCTGCACGAGTACAAGAGACAGCTTATGAACGCATTCTCGATCATGAGCATCTACTTCAAGCTCAAGAACGGCGAGCTTCCGAACTGGCATCCGACAGCATTCATCTTCGGTGCAAAGGCAGCTCCGGGCTACGCAAGAGCTAAGGCTATCATCAAGTACATCAACGAGATAGCTAAGCTTGTAAACAACGATCCCGATATGCACGGCAAGATCAAGGTAGTATTCGTTCAGAACTACAACGTATCTTACGCTGAGAAGATCGTTACTGCTGCTGATTTCTCCGAGCAGATCTCCACAGCAGGCACAGAGGCTTCCGGTACTTCCAACATGAAGTTCATGCTCAACGGTGCAGTTACACTCGGTACACTCGACGGCGCTAACGTTGAGATCGCTCAGGAAGCAGGCGAAGAGAACGAGTACATCTTCGGCGCAAGAGTTGAAGAGATCGAGAAGTACAAGGCTGATAAGTCCTACGATTCCAAGAAGCTTTACAACGAGAACCCCGAGATGAAGAAGGTTATCGACACACTCATCGACGGCACATTCTCCGATGGCGGCAAGCAGGGCGAGGGCAGCTTTGCAGAGCTTCACAACTCTCTCATCAACGGTGCAACATGGCACGATCCCGACCACTACTTCATTCTCCGTGATCTTCCCTCTTATGTTGAGACAAAGATCAAGGCTAACGCAGATTATGAAGACAGACAGGCATGGGGCAGAAAGTGCCTTATGAACGTAGCAAACGCAGGTAAGTTCAGCTCCGACAGAACTATCCTCCAGTATGCTGACGAGCTTTGGAAGGTTTCCAAGGTAAAGTAATCAAATAAAAACTTTTGCTCCCTCACGGATCGCTCAGGCTTTTCGTGAGGGAGCTTTTCTCTTTTCGTATTGCAGAAAAATGCCGCCCAAAACCATCGGATCGGCTTTGGGCGGCTAATATTATTTATCAAGAAACGCAAGCAGAAACTTCTCCGCGAGGCTTCCGTGAACTATGTTTTCTCTTGCCTCGTCAAGGGTGTACCACTCTGCGTGGTCTATCTCGTAATTTGTGTTTGAAAGGTCGTCGCTTTCGGCTACGCACCAGAAGTTGAGCATAAGCGTGTTGGTACGTTCGTAGTAGCTGCTTTCGTTGAAGTGAAGCTCCGAAACGGAAAGACCTATCTCTTCCTTTATTTCACGGGCCGCGGCATGCTCTGCGTTTTCGCCTTTCGATATGTAGCCTGCAACAAGGATATTCCTGTCACGGCCGTACTGCTTTATGAGCAGCACACGGTTCTTGTCCGGTGAAAGAACAATCATGCTGCATGCGACAGAGAATGTAGGAAAACGGTATTCGCCGCACTTTTTGCAGTATGGTATCATGCCCTCGTGTTCAAGAAAACGGTCGGTAAGCTTTGTTCCGCAGTTTACGCAGTACATGAAAGCACCTCTTTGAAAAAGTTTTTACCGTCAAAAACGGCGTACTCTGTAAAACCGCACTTTGCGGCAAGTTCGCTCACTTCGTCAAGCTTGAAATCAACGGAGTCTGTGCTGTGGCTGTCGCTTGAAAATATAATGCTGCCGCCTTTTTCGGCGATAAGCCGAAGAATGTTTTCATGCGGATAGGGGAAAGTCGTATAACCTCTTGACATCGCACCTGTATTTATCTCAAAAATGCAGCCCTCTGAAACGAGTTTTTCAACAGCTTTCGTGTATGCCTTAACGTATCTCGCAGCCGTGCGGTCGAATAGTTTACCGTCCTCATTGAACTTTTCGCACAGGTCTATATGTCCGACGATATCGCAGTGAGTTTTGTTGTGAACATCGGAGACAAGACGGAAGTAGTCCTCTAAAAATGCGTAGATATCGCCGCCGTAAAGTCTGTTTACTGCGCTTTCGATGTGCTCTTTCGTCTCGTCAACGGGAATATACTCACCGTCTTTTTCTACGTAATGAACTGAACCTATAAGATAGTCCGTTTCGATCGACGGTTCTGTAGAGAAGTAATCCTGTTCAAGACCGACAAGAACATCGAGCTTGCCGAGATAAAGCTTTTTCACACGCAATATCTCGTTACGGTAAGCTTCGTAATCGTCCGGCATCATACAGTAGCTTTCATCATTAGGCGTATACGCATGACCGGAAAAACCGAGAGACAACAATCCTGCGTTTACGGCAGCCTTTGCCATTTCTTCAACGGTATTTTTTCCGTCGCAGAATGTTGTGTGAGTGTGGAGATTTTGTTTTATTTTCATGATGAATCATACCTCCGTTTATTAAGCATATTTAGAAGCTTTTTAAACAAGCTGAGGGCGCTTTACAAAAAGCGCCCTTATCATAACCGCTATTATTTTTTCTTTTTACCGATCACTATAAGCAAAACTATAATAACAGCCGCAATGCCGAAAACCGCAAGCGCTTTGTATGTTCTGCCGTCGCCTGTGTTTATGGTTGCCGCCGAAGCAGGGTATGCGGCAAGAATAAATGTCATAACAGCCGCCGTGAAAGCTGCTGTTGTTTTTTTGAGTTTGTCTGTCATGAGGATCGCTCCTTAAACTGTTTTTCGTGACTGCGCAAGCTTTATCATGCGCTCAAGCTGTTCGTCATCTGTGGTGCATGTGCCGAGCGGATATGCAGTCGGGCAGCTTGAACCGTGAAAATCGGTGCCGCCTGTTTTGATAAGCCCGTGTTTGTCGCAGATCGAGCCGAGAACTTCTTCATCGTCCTCTTTTGCACGGGGATAGCTCACCTCGATGCCGTCAAGACCTTTTTCGATAAGCTCATCGATAAGCTCATAGCTGTCGTAAACGGCAGGATGAGCAAGGACCGAAACGCCGCCCGATTCCTTAACGAGGCGAAGTGCATCGAAAACATCGGGATACTCGATCTTTACCTTTGCAAGCCCGAAACGGGGATCGTACAATTTGCGGTAAAGTACGCCGTAGTATTCTGTAGTATAGCCTGCGTCCATGAGCGCTTTCATAACGTGCGATTTGTACAGTGATCCGCTGCCTGCGCTGCGTCTTGTTATCATGTCGGGAGAGATGGGATACGCCTGGAGTACCTTTGGTATCGATGCCTCTACAGCCTGCTTTCTGATGTTCGCAGTTTTGCGTATCATAGCAGCAACACGGCTCGGATCCGATGGCAGATAGCACAGCAGATGTACCTTGCGGTTGCGCTTGTTGTCAATGCAGGATATCTCTGTGCCCTTTATGATCTTTACTCCGAACTTCTCGCCGAAAAATGCTGCTCTGTCCGAGCCGAAAAATGTATCGTGATCCGTGATCGAAATAGCGGAAAGCCCTTTGTTTCGTGCGAGAAGCACGATCTCGTCTACCTCGGTCGAACCATCTGAAATTTTTGAATGTACATGCAGATCTGCAGCCATTCCTTATCACCCCATAAACAATTTCTTTTATTATTATAACGCTTTATGCGAATAATGTCAAATTGAAGCAGTTTTTGCGGCAGTCAAAAGCATGATGACAAGGTAAAATATTACACTTGCGCAAAAAAATCTCGATTGATTTTCTTTCCGCTGTCTGATATAATTAATGTATCATACTTTGTCGGTTTGCAGAAATATCTAAAGTTTTCGTAATGCTTTTCAAAAGCGGGTGTGGCGCAAAGGAGAGTTTCGGCTTTTTCTTTGATCGGCGTTTTTGCGCAGAGGTGTTCTGCGGCAGATGCGCTCCATACCTGCCCGGGGCTGATCGGCTTAAAGCTTACTTTTTAACACGAAAGGGGAAAATTTTGTGAAAAAGAATCATTTGATAAAAATGATCGCACTGGCTGTGCTTGTATCTTTCGGCGCAGGCGGTGCTGTGTCTTCGCTTGACAGAATATCCGCACAAAGCCCGGACGGTCTTGCGCTGACGGCTGTTACGCCGTCGGGAGCCGATTGTTCGACCGAGAGCGGCGCTGTGCTTTACGATGAAAGCTCGGGAATGAAAGCGCCTGCCTACGTTCCGTCGGGTACAACTCTTTCGGCTTCACGAGAGCTTCCAAGCTCATACAAAACGCAGACAACAGGCATAAAGAAGCAGGGCAGCGTTAATACCTGCTGGGCTTTTTCGGGTATCGGTGCGCTTGAGGCTTATTTGTCACACGAAGGCAGGGGAGATCATGATTTCTCGGAGCAGCACCTGAGCTGGTGGGCAACGAAGGATTATAACACAGACGGTATCGGCTGGCTTACTCCGAATCTTGATTTCGGCGGCTACAGCATGATCTCGGCAGGCTATCTCTCTTCATGGCAGGGTCCGAAAACGGAAGAGGAGGTGCCGTACCCGACAGGCAGAAATCAGTTTATGCCAAATAATATGGACACAGCTGCAACCGTTTACGGTGTTACGGGTATCATGTATGTGGAAAATGATATGGAGTCGCTGAAAACCGCTATCATGAATTACGGCGCAATAGCTACATCATTCAACAACGGAAGCGGCTACAACAGTGACAGCTCGACTTACTGTCAGACAGATTTTCCCGAGAAATACAGGGGCCACGCCGTAACGATAATAGGCTGGGACGACAACTACCCCCGTGAAAATTTCAAAGAAGGAATGCAGCCTGAGAATAACGGCGCATGGCTTGCAAAGAACAGCTGGGGAACAGAGAGAGGCGACAACGGTTATCTCTGGATATCTTATGAGGATTCATGCGTCTTTGATACAAACATCTGGGGCGCCAATATCGCCATAACAGGTGTAAGAACTCTGCGTGGATATGAGCATATTTATCAGAATGAGATATACGGTTCGACGTACTATACGTATCTTCAGAACAGTAAAGGCATACTCGATACCGCAACATTTGCTAATGTGTTTGAATTTGATGATGAACACAAATATCTTCAGGATATCATTTTCGAGTCGCAGGCGTTGGGCGCAGATTACAATTTATACTATATCCCTGTTAAAAACGGCAAGCCCGTTGCCGACAGGGACAGATGGGTATTCCTCGGCAGCGGAGTTATAGATTCCTCGGGTTATATCTGCACCGATGTATCGGGCAAGCTGGAGCTTAGCGGCAAGGGCGCTATTGCTGTTGAGATCTCCGACGAAGAGATGGCACAGATCGGCGTTGATGAATGGATGACGAACCGCAATGACCATGATTACATTTTTATGCCCGATCAGCGCCGCAATCAGAGCTTTATCATAGACGGAGACAACGTTCACGATCTTGTTGATGTTTATGCGGCAAACGACGACGACATAGGCGGCACGCTTGTAATAAAAGCAGTTGCATGCTCGAACGTTATCGGCGATGTTAATCTTGATTCCGTGATCGATTCGAGTGACGCACTTACGGCGCTTAGAGTGTCCGTAGGGCTTGAACGGATTATCGATGCACAGCAGAACGAAAATGCAGACGTTGATTTTGACGGTGATCTGACTTCCGCAGATGCGCTGATGATCCTCAGAAAATCACTGGGACTTCTGAGAAACTTCTGATAATACTTTCGGTGAGGACGGCAGTGCTGCTGTTCTCACCTTTTTTGTGTGCAGTAAAATAAAAAAGAAAACTTTCATCAAACATCTAAAGTTTATTAATATCTTGTTTGTATAATATAACTAAAAATACAGCTGACCTGTTTACGAAAATACCACTTTTAAATTTCTTCGATTTATAGTATAATGATATTATCGTAATTATACGAATTTTACATCTGACATTTAACATTTAACATTAAAATCAAGAAAGGCAGGTACATATAATGGATTACACTATTTCTCTCGGAAGGATCATCAACGACTTTTCGCTTGAGATCGTTTACACACCGAAAGATCCGAACGAGCTTAACATAACGGTCGCCGACTATAACCGTCCCGGTCTTGAACTTACAGGTCATCTCGACTTCTTCGATAAAAACAGGATCCTTATTATCGGCAAAAAGGAGCATCATTATCTTGAGATGCTCGACCCTGAGGAGCGTACAAAGTCGCTCGAAACATTTCTTTCGCTTTGTCCGCCGGCAATGATCTTCTGCCGTGGTCTGCAGCCGTTTGCGGAGGTAAAGAATGTTGCCGCAATGTATGGCGTGGCTATACTCGTTTCGCAGGACGCAACGAGTGAGTTTACGGCTTCGCTCGTGTCTTTCCTGAACGTAGAGCTTGCACCGAGAGTAACACGTCACGGCGTTCTCGTTGAGGTATACGGCGAAGGTATGCTTCTGATGGGCGACAGCGGTATCGGTAAATCGGAGACAGCGGTCGAGCTTATCAAGCGTGGCCATCGTCTCATCGCCGACGATGCGGTAGAGATAAGGCGTGTGTCAAGCAAAACGCTCGTCGGTTCATCTCCGCAGAATATCAGACACTTTATCGAGCTTCGAGGTATCGGCATCATCAACGCACGCCGCATCTACGGTATGGGCGCCGTTAAGAATACCGAAAAGATAGATATCGTTGTCAATCTTGAAATATGGGACAATACGAAGGTCTACGACAGAATGGGCATGGATACGGAGTATATGGAGATCCTCGGAAACAAGGTGCCGACTATCACTATCCCCGTAAAGCCCGGACGTAACCTTGCTGTTATTATAGAAGCGGCTGCCATGAATAACCGTCAGAAGAAGATGGGCTACAATGCAGCAAAGGAGCTTCTTACAAATCTCGGCATGGCTTACGACAATGACGATAACGGCAAGACTTCACTTTCATGGGAATAAAGGAGGATCGCTGTGAAGATAATAGCGGATACTCACACGCATACTATAGCGTCAACTCATGCGTATGCGACCATAACGGAAATGGTAACGGAGGCGGCTCGTCTCGGGTTGTATGCTCTGGCAATAACCGATCACGGACCCTCAATGCCCGGTGCGCCGCAGATATGGTATTTCCACAATCTCGGTGCTGTTCCGTCTACTTTTATGGGAGTTCGTGTATTAAAGGGCGTTGAAGCGAATATCGCCGATTTTGACGGCTCGCTCGATCTCAGCGAATACGCTCTTTCAAAGCTTGAATGGGTAGTGGCTTCTATCCACGATGTAACGCTCGATCAATCGAAAACACAGGTAAGCTTTGAAAGCTGCACAGAGCTTTATCTCAATGCGGCGAAAAATCCTTATATCAACGTCATAGGCCACTGCGGAACGCCTGCGTATAAATTTGATTACGAGCGTGTTCTGCCGGAACTCGGCGCTAACGGAAAGCTCATAGAGATCAATGATTCGGCGTTCAAGAACAATAAATCGAACGTCCCGAACTGTATCGAGATCGCAAAGATCTGCAAGCGCAGGTCGATACCGATAATCGTTAACACTGACGCACATTTCACAACGCAGCTTGGACGTTTTGACGGCACGATAAAAATGCTTGAAGAAATAGGTTTTCCGGAAGAGCTTGTAGTCAATTCTTCGGTAGAGCGTTTTGAAAAATGCCTTTCGGAAAGAGGCATAGCGCTGCGTGACAACAATAATTAAGCAACGGGAGTAAGTATGAATACAAACGAAAATATTGGCAGAGTTGCTTCTGCCGCTAAGGAATACGGCTGCGAAACGCTCGAAAACGAGCCGCTCGCAAAATATACAACATTTAAAATAGGCGGCCCTGCGGCGCTTATCGTAACTGTATGCACCGCAGATGTTCTTTCAAAGCTCTATGCTTTATGCAGCGAGCTTGATGTAAAGTGCATGGTGATCGGCAACGGCTCTAATCTGCTTGTGTCGGACAACGGCTACAGCGGCGTTGTTTTCAGGCTCGACGGCGAGTTTAAGAACGTTTCGTCTGTAGATAATGACAACAATCTCATTCGCTGCGGCGCAGGTCTTACGCTTGCAAAGCTGTGCAAATTTGCGCTTGACAACAGTTTGTCGGGTCTTGAATTTGCATGGGGCATTCCGGGCTCTGTCGGCGGTGCGGCTTTCATGAACGCAGGCGCTTACGGCGGCGAGATGAAGGACGTTATCGAGAGCGTGTCTTACATTGCACCCGACGGAACACTCGGAACGCTTACGAAAAGCCAGCTTGATCTTTCTTACAGACACAGCGTGTTTGCCGACAAGCCGGGTATCATCACGAGCGTTGCCGTTCGCTTAAAGCGTGACGACAAGCAGCTCATAAGAGAGAGAATGGACGATTTTATGGATCGCCGCAGAACGAAGCAGCCGCTCGAATATCCGAGCGCAGGCAGCGTTTTCAAGCGCCCCGAAGGCTTCTTTGCAGGCGGACTTATCGAAGAGTGCGGCCTGAAAGGCAAGCAGATCGGCGGAGCTCAGGTAAGCGAGAAGCACGCTGGATTTATTATTAACAAGGGAGAAGCGACGTGCAAAGACGTTTGCGACCTTGTAAGCTTTATCCAAGATACGGTCAAGCGTGAAAAGGGCGTTGACCTTGAATGCGAGATCAGGATAACGGAATGATTATTGATAATATCAAGACGGTGAGATTGTAAAATCAATGTCAACAACTTAAGATTCAATAGTGTACAAAACAAAGCTTTCGCCAAGCCTTTTTCAAAAGGCTTGCAGGGTGCAGGGGTGCGGTCTGCCGGTGGCAGACGTTGCCGCAAGGCAACAGCACCGACCGAGGAGGCAGCCGGGACCGGAGTCCCGCCCGCCGGAGGCATGTTCCGGCCATTTTAGCAGAAAATGCCCCTAAGCTACAGTGTGTACTAAGGTTTCTTCGCCGCCCCAGGGCGACGCTAAACTCTTAAGTTGCGGATAGTGATTGTAAAACAGGTAATATGTAGGTGATCGTATGGAATTTGTTATTGTAACGGGAATTTCGGGCGCAGGAAAAACATCTGCGCTGCATGCGCTGGAGGATATCGGCTTTTACTGCGTCGATAATATCCCGCCTGCGCTGCTGACAACGTTTTATGAGCTTTGTGAAAAGTCCGCCGACGGCAGAATGAAAAGAGCCGCTGTTGTGCTTGACGTGCGAATGGGCAATTCATTTGACGAGCTTACATGGGCGATACAGAAGCTTAAAGACGAGGATCACCCGTACAAGATGCTGTTCCTCGACGCTGCAACCGATATAATTATCCGCCGCTTCCGTGCTACACGCAGAAAGCATCCGCTGTTCCCCGATTCTACGCTTTACACGATAGACGAGGCTGTAAGGATAGAGCGTGAGCTTTTTGCAAAATACAAGATGACGGCTGATTATCTTATCGATACAACATTTTTGTCGTCGGCGCAGCTCAAAGAGCGTGTTTCAACGCTCTTTATCGGCAACGAGATATCTTCGCTGTCGGTAACGTGCATGTCGTTCGGCTTCAAGTACGGTGTTCCGACGGAGGCGGATCTTATGTTTGACGTGCGCTGCCTGCCGAACCCGTTCTATATCGAAGAACTGAAATACAAAACAGGTCTTGACGAGCCTGTTCGTGATTATGTTATGAAGTGGCATCAGTCGCAGGGCGTGCTGGAAAAGATGCTTGATTTTGTGGATTACATGCTGCCGCTTTATAAGGACGAGGGCAAGAGCATGCTGCTCATAGCGATAGGCTGCACAGGCGGCAAGCACAGAAGCGTTGCGTTTACACAGGCGCTTTATAATCACCTTTCGGAGAATAAAAACAAGGTGGCTGTTCAGCACAGAGACATAGAGAAGGTGTAAACTGTTTGCTTGTAAATGTTTTTGTCGATAAAGCTCGTTCGTCGCCTTGTTACGGCGAGAAAGCCCAATGCGATAGGCGGCTTAGGGGCATTTTCTGCCAAAATGCCCCTCTTTCCAAAACAGTCCACCGGACTGTTTTGGAAATTCACCTCTAAAAGGGCGGAAGCATGCCTTCGGCGACCAAGGGCGCCGCCCTTGGAACCCGCAAGCCTTTTGGAAAAGGTTTGGCGAAAACTTTGTGTTGTGTTCTATTGAAACTTAGGTTGATGACATAGCGGTAAAGGAGATAGATAATGTCATTTTCTTCCGATGTAAAAAAAGAGCTTTGCAAGGTCAATGCAAAGCTTTATGAGATGAAAAAGGCAGAGGCATACGGGCTTATGCTTTTCTGCCGCAGATTCAGCGGCAGCGAGATAAGCTTCAAGACCGAAAGCGCTGCCGCCGCCGAGCGCTTTGCGCAGCTCACCGCAGAGGTGACGGGGGCTGTTGTGGAAACAAGGCGCACTCTGACAGCAAGAAAAAGTTCCTCGGAATTATATAAGGTCAGCCTTACATCACAGGATGACTGCGAGCGTGTTTTTTCGTTTTTCGGTCACGATGTATCGCAGCCGTCTTTGAGGGTGAACAGGGCGAACATAGAGTTTGACGACTGTATCCCTGCTTTTTTGAGAGGAGTATTCCTTGCCTGCGGAAGCGTATCGTCGCCTGAGACTGAATATCGTCTTGAATTCGGTACGGTACACAAGAATCTTTCGGAGGATCTGTGCAATATTCTCAATGAAGCAAAGGCACTCAACACAGGCGGCGATTCGTCGCCTAAGATGATAAGCAGAAGAGGAAGCTGCGTTGTATATCTGAAAGACAGCGAGGAGATAGCCGATCTGCTGACGCTTATAGGCGCAACTAAGGCGAGCATGTCGCTTATGCAGGTCAAGATCGAAAAAAGTCAGGAAAACCTGATGAACCGAAAGATAAATTCGCAGATTGCAAATGCCGACAAGACCGCTTCTGCTTCGGCAAAGCAGGTCAAGGCGATAAGAAAGCTCAAAGACAGCGGCGTGCTTGACACGCTGAGCGAGGAGCTTCAGGCTGCGGCAAGGCTGCGGCTCGATCATCCGATGGCTTCGCTTAAGGAACTTGTCGAGCTTTCACCCGTTACGGTCAGCCGTTCGGGGCTTAATCACAGGCTTAATAAGCTTGTTGAGACTGCGGAAGAATAAGGAGTTGTTATAAGATGAATCATTACAAGACATTTGGCGTTTGCTCTCGTGGCATAGATTTCGAGGTAGACGGCGATATAATAAAGCACGTTGAGTTTGACGGCGGCTGCAGCGGCAACACGCAGGGCGTAGCTCGTCTTGTTGAAGGTATGAACATACACGACGCTATCGACCGCCTTTCCGGCATCAGCTGCAACGGCAAGCCGACTTCATGTCCGGATCAGCTTGCAAGGGCACTGAGTGAATATCTTGCAGGAAAGTAAAAATGCACTTATTTTTAATGAGAAAATCCCGAAAGATTTAGTGTTCTTTCGGGATATCTTTTACCATATTTTCGGAATAAGTCTGTATCTGACTTTCTGCTTGTATTCGGTGTAGCCTTCAAGCCCCTCTTCGAGCACTTTTTCTTCGTTGCCGATGCGTGTGATTATCACGACAGGGTAGATCAGGAATATAAAAAACGAGATCAGCGAGCCGAGTATGAGCGGCATCGAGAGAAACATAAGTATCGTTGCGGTGTACATCGGGTGGCGCATAATGCCGTATAAGCCTGTGTCGATCACCTTTTGCCCTTCGGAGACTTCAACCGTGCGTGAAAGGTACGTGTTTTCTCTGAGTACCTCTGCGTACATTCCGTAGCCGGCAAGAAAGACTATGGCAGCGGCTATGCTTACGCCTTTCGGAAGCGGCAGCAGAGAAAATCTGAAATCGAGCGCTGCCGCAACGAAGCCCGAGATGAACATAAGCAGGCTGACAAGTACAACGCCCTTTTGTGTTGACTCTTTTTCTTTTGAATTGAGCCGTCTTTCAAGCAGCGCCGGGTCTTTGACAAGCAGGAAAACTCCGATTATTATCATCGGGATAAACAGCACGCCGATGAACAGCCATGCGCCGGGGTAACACAGCGTTCCTGCCGGCAGAAACAAAAGCAGAGAAGCAATGATAAGACCTGCTGCGAATTTGATAAATGCCTGTACGGCAAGCTTTGATTTCATAATATCTCCCCCTTGTAAAATTGAAAATGGAAAATGGAAAATTGAGGTCAGGCTCGCTGTGCTCGCCCTTTTATAATTACAATGAACAATTGACAATGGATAATGGACAATTTTGGAAGCACTTCGTGCTTGATTATATTTAGTTTATTAGACTTTACATTTATCTTTTGTCAGCGAATAGAGTTTAATTTTGAAAAAAACTAATAAAAAACAGGAGCGAAGCGACTCCGCAATTTTCCATTTTCCATTTGAAAATCGCTCCGCAATTGTCCATTATCAATTGTCAACTGTCAATTGCCTGACGACTTCTCCTGCTAAGATAAGCCCTGCGGCGCTTGGGACGAAGGCTGTGCTTCCGGGGATCGAACGTCTTTCTCCGGGGTCTTCATCGGAAGCGAGCGGTTTTATCGGCGGCTCTTTTGAATAGACGACCTTGAGCTTTTTTACGCCACGTTTTTTAAGCTCGGTTCGCATTACTCTTGCAAGCGGACAAACGGACGTTTTGTATAGGTCTGTTATCTCAAAAAGCTCGGGGTGGAGCTTGTTTCCTGCGCCCATCGAGCAGATTATCTCTGTTCCTGCTTTTTTCGCCTGCATTACAAGCTCTATCTTGCCCGTTACACTGTCGATAGCGTCGATGATGTAGTCATACTTTGTGAAGTCGAACTGACCTGATGTTTCGGGTGTGTAGAAAATATTGTAGATGTTTATATCAAGCTCGGGGGAGATGTCGAGAAAGCGCTCCCGTGCGACCTCTGTTTTGTAGCGGCCGATCGTGCTGTGAAGTGCGATGATCTGGCGGTTGAGGTTCGTAAGGCTCACCGTGTCGTTGTCGATAAGATCGATATGACCGACGCCCGAACGTACAAGCGCTTCTGCGGCGAATCCGCCTACTCCGCCTACGCCGAAAACAGCGACATGAGAAGCTTTAAGCTTTTGCATAGCCTGTTCACCGAGAAGAAGTTCTGTTCTTGAAAACTGATTTGCCATTGTGTCACTCCTTTTGTGAGCGTTTGTGATTATAGTATAGCTTTTTTTGTTTGTGTTGTCAATTATTGCAGCTGTAGAGCCTTGCTGTGCATATTTCTTTAAAATAGATAAAGAATTTATGGTTACAAAATTTTAAATTATTTTTAAAGGTTTTCACTAAAGTGTTGACATTGGAGAGAAAATTAGTTATTATATATGTAGTAGTTGATGCAAGGAATCATCTTGATGATATTTCGGAGGTGTAATATATGAAATCAGAAAAGTCAAACAATGCATTGGGACTTATTATTGCTATAGTTACCTTTGCGGCCGCTGTTTCGGCAGCGATCACAGCGTTCCTTATCGTGAACGAGAAGAAGAAGAGAGATGAAGAGGAGCTTGAGCGTTATCTCGATTGTTCCATACAGTGATACTCTCGCAATGAACTGTAAGACAGCTTATCTCGCATTCACGAGGTAGGCTGCTTTTTTGTTTGGAAGGTGATATGGATATGAATGGTATTATGGAAGGGATATACCGCTTCGATCATGCGGTGCTGCTGTTTATTCAGGAAAACCTTCGATCGGATATCCTCACGCCTGTGCTTAAAGGCGTGTCTATGTCAGTCAATATAGGTTTTTTATGGGTAGCTGTGAGCATTATCCTGCTGTGCTTCAAGAAAACACGAATGATTGGTGCAGTGTCGCTTTGTGCATTGACTATAGGACTGCTTTTCAATAACGTTGTGGTGAAGAGCCTTGTAGGGCGCACACGGCCTTATGATAAGTACAGCGATCTTATACCGCTGATAAAAAAGCCGCACGACACTTCTTTTGCTTCGGGGCATACAACGTCATCATTTGCGGCGGCAGGAGTATTTGTGCGCTTTTTCAACAAGCCGATATGCGCTGCTGTGATCGTTTACGCATTCCTTGTTGCATTTTCGAGAATGTACCTCGGTGTGCATTATCCGACCGATGTATTGTGCGGCTGTCTGATAGGAGTGGGCGGCAGCATTATTGCATACGAAGTGTTCCGCAGGCGGTTTGATCTTGAAAAGTATAAACTTAGATAAAAAAATAAACGGGTATGCGCTGCATACCCGTTGTTTGATCAGATTTGTTCCATTACCGAAACGTCGTGTTTTACACGGTCACGCTCTTCGGCACGCTTGCCGTTGTTCCAGTGATCGAGCGTTCCTACGAGGTAGCCCGTAATACGTCTGATGCGTTCGAAGTCCTTCGGCTCGAAGTGGTATTTCAGGTCAACATAGTCGCCGTCGAGGTTGATGTCAAGCTGTGTGATCTTTTGGTCGGAATGCTTTCCGATAACATACTTCACGTATGCGTTCTTTTCTTCCTCGGAGATCGTTCCGCCGTTTACATTTACGATCATTTTGAAGATCCTCCTACAATAATAAATAAGGTGACAGGCACGGTAAGCCAGCCGTGCTTGTTTCCTTTTCAATGCCTAAGCTGTAGAATGGAAAGGAATGGTCTG
>CACZYP010000015.1 GCA_902785425.1 uncultured Ruminococcus sp.
GACGCCGATCGAATACCGACGTCAGTATGTTGCTTAAAACTCAATATTCTGCCTTAGGAGGCTTCTTTGTACTGTCCGTACAATTTGGGGCGGTTCAAACTCCGGAGGGATCTTTTGCTCACAATCTTTTGAATATACGACAGAATGATCTCTTGTGAATTTACACAATCCCCTAAACCACTTTTGCATCAGATCAACAATAACTCTCGCATTTATTTCCGTTCTCGTATCCTCAAAAAATGAGAATCCGAAAAAGAGTGCGTTTAAATAATCTGTTTTTTCTTGTGTTCCTTTTTCTAAGCAGAAATAATAATCGAGCGGAGCATTCTCAACCTGAGAGAGCAATTCGCCGTTAAGAGGAACTTCACGGTTCTTATATGTTACAATAACTGAATCTTTCTTTTTTCTAAAAACATACGCAATATATATCGGTATAACGCCACGTCTCATACCGTATGGAGCAGACTGTAGTTTTGTGTAGATTTTAGAAAAAGATACCTTTTTCTCCTCTGATGATGCGGCAATACTATCGATCTCCGCAAGAATTGTTCTTAGATTCTCATCCGTTGTATTAATGCCATTATTAAGATTTTTTACAAAAATAGTTGAACGAAGAAGGCTGACTTCCGGACCGAAACCGTCCATAAGTTCAATACTTTCCGAAGCTTCCAAGACAGCATCAATAACCTTTATTCGTGCTTTTTTTATTTGTGCAGTTAGTTTGGTCTTGTTAACCATCTCATTGTTAATCGACGGCGTTGCACAATAATACTCATCGCAAATCTGCGACAATTCACGATTCAGTATCATACTTTTTGAAATGCTATCAAAACATCTTTCGCTGTTACAGTATATAGTATTAGGATCTGACGCAGAGAAGGTTTTATCTGCTATTTGACGTATAGACTTAAACAAGTCGTATGCATACACTTGCAATTCTTCTCTAAAGTGGTCATCAGTTTGTGCATCCGATTGAGTTTCCAATAAACAAGCAGCCTGATACTCTAATATTAATGAATCATCCTGCCACGCATTACTAGAACATACAAGTACATTCTTGGGAACATTTCTATCTTTCAGACACTGAGCTACCTTTTCTGCATTTTCAAATTTATCCGACACAAGATAAACTATAAGCCCATCTGCCTGTTTTTTTATCTCCTGAAAATCTCCGTGATAATTCCAAAAATCATCTGCTTCCATAAAGGTCACAGCAAAATATCTCATAATATTATGCTTGCTGTTATGCTGACGAGGCAAAATGAATTGTTCCGAAAAAGCCTTCTCAAGCACCCTCGTTCGATCTAATTTCACAACGCCTTGTTCTATCATGTTTTGAATATTCTTTTTTATATCCACTCCATTCGGTGTTAAAAAAGCATAAGTACCGCTTCGACGCTTTGTTATTATATGGCTTGAACACAAAGAGTCAATCGTTTTCAGATATTCATTATCGCTCAATCCCGACGCTGCTTTGAGATTAACGTCAGAAGCAGTAAAGCGATCATCTCTTATCATTAAACAAAGCGCAAGCGTCTTGATAATGCTTTTCTGATAATCAAAACTGCACCGTGCGATAGCAGCGCGTGTTTTCGACCATATACTGTGCACCTTCGGATTAAACACTTCTACACGAAAAAGCTCCGAAAAATAATCATATATTCGATCCGGAGTAAGAAACTCAATATCGTCATTGTCAATATCACGTTCAAGGAATGGCACAAGCGAGCACTCTTCTGATTGAGATAAAAACGTGAACAAGGTCCTTTCGTTCTGACCTATCAACTCACTTATTCGAATCAAAAGGAATACACTAATGGGCAAAAGAGGGAAACATCCCTTCAATAAAACATTCTCAAATATCTCATCTGAAACATCTTTAAAAAGGCCTGTCATCAACGAGCGCTGTCCTACACTCTCAAAGCAGCTGATATGCTCACTATAAAAATTGTAAAACAATTCATTTTGAGTTAAGGCATTTGCAACAAGTTCATATGACTGCTCCGCTGAGGCTATAAAATAAACTTTCTTCAAACGTCCGTCAACAGTCCTGAAATCTTCGCTTTGCGAATAATCCAATATTTCTTTGTGAGTAATAAAACAAATATGAATACTGTTACTTCTAACCGCACTCTCTGAAAAATCCTGTATAAGCTTCAAATTCTGTTTATCAGACATCGCTGAATCAGAAGAAAGAAATTTACTAAACTCATCAAATATAATGAATAGTCCGCCATATTCACCTGTATCAATCAATGCTTCTGCTACTTGATTATACATCTTTACAACATCTGTGTTTTGTAAAGGGTTAAACGAAGCGCCGTTACTGATAATAGGGTATATATCACAAAAAGCCCTATACGCATTATGATCGCACTTATGAAGAAGGCTCTTAAAATCATCAATCTGAATCTTTTGCTTCTTCAATTCGCTTTTAAAGGTTTCATATGCATTGGAAAAATTCTCTTCCCAAGTACTTATCATATCGATCGAGGCATCGAAATATGTTTGCGGAAAGAAATCTGATAAGTCGGCATATTCTAAAGCTTCACGAAGAGCAACAATAAATGACTGATTTATATTAGTATGATTGCTGTTTATCAATACCGGAATAAACGGCTTTTTTCTCGAAATGATCATTTCAGCCAACTCACCGGTTTCTGGATCCTCATCTGATAACCTTTTCACAAGAGCGTCTATCGCTTCACTGCAATTATTCTTATTACAAGACATTATTGCAGTTAATATCAACAGCAAATGAGATTTTCCACGCCCATACGGACCGATAAGAACCGTTGCGTTATCCTCATTGTAACTATCATTGTATACTGAATTCAGGTATCTTTTTAGTATTGCTACAGATTGCTTCGTAGGTATATATGAGTTTATTTTTTCCTCTTTATTTAAATCAAATTGAAGATTCACAGAAGAATGAAAATTTTGATTTGATTGAACAAGATCACTGTATTTCATCTGTTAATCCTCACTTTCACTCTGCCGATAGTATATTTCCAGAATCTCGGCAGGCGTGATATCTTTCGTAAGATAAACCATATCCAAACCGGCTGTCCGGTTCAGCTCAATATACCCTTCCTGACGCAATCTGTCGAGATATTCGTTAATCATATTTCTATCAAGGTTAAATATTTTTCCAACATTGTTTTCCTGTGATGAGAGTGTTTCGATATCGACACTTTTTTTACCCTCACTCATACCGGAAACAATAACATAAAGCACAGCTAAACGATCCAATTTGTTAAATGTCGGCTTGGATTTTATATAACTACCTCTATCTGTTCCTCTTGAAATCAAACCCAACTCAATAAATGGTGAAAGACGGTTTTCTTCCGGATCGACCATACTTTCTTCATTAGCTGTATACATTTTAAGCAGCGTTGAGCAATCATCTTCAATAGATTTGTATATACTTCCGTCTTTGTTATATGTTTTATTGAATTCATCTGTGAGTTTTTGAACCATAGCGCTTTTTGTAAATCCAACCACGTTAAAGCGGTTAAAAAACAGATACCACACTGTATTAAATTCCATTTTTATCGACAAATGATAGTGTAATATCCAAAGAGTGAATATATCTTCAAAGTACTCATCATATTTTTTTACGATGATTCCCAGATCTTCTGTCAAATCAAGGTAGTGCTTTGAATCTTTCGCTCTTTTCTCAACGACAAGGTCACAAGCAAGAAGCCAATACTTTATTGACTTTACCATTTTGCTTCCGACACCAAGCTTATCCATAGCGTCGCTTTTAGAAAACAAACCGGGATCATTTTCCAAAGCAGATAAACCTTTGTTGAGCCAGCCTTCTCTGATAGAAAATGATTCGTTTCCTTTAAGCTTATATTTTAACACAGCCTCACTCATTTGCTTTATAATCCTTTCCTCGCGGCAACAATACTCGTCTCATGTAGCAGCCGCCTTGATAATGCCCGATACACTCCGCACATCTCACGCATTTGTTATCATCAATTCGATAATAATACTCACTTACCGTACCCGGCTTCTTTTCGAGAGTTATCGCATTATGTCTGCACACCGTCTCACAAGCGTGACAACCTGTGCAAAGCTGATATTTTGTAATCTGACATTTAAACTTAAGTTCTATTTCTACTGTTTTTGTTCGCCTTGCAATCGGGCGTTTCAAAATAGTTATCCTCAAATTGTTAGAGCCAATACGTCCTTGTAGCTTTAGCAGAGGTTCGTTTGTTCTGTGATCCAATACAAACACTTCACCCAGACGTTTATTTCCCATCTCAAAGTTTAAAACACCAAAAGGCTTAAACAGTTCGTAGAATTGCTCCGTAATAGGCTTATTTAATTCATAACTAAAGCTGCTTTCATCAACGGCACAGGGCTTAAACTCAATCGCAACATTTTTACTTCTGTCAAGTCCGGCTCCACCCGACCTTGCCTTCCAGCCGCCGCTTTTTACATATTCCTCGGGATCACTCTTTCCCATCTTTACGGCAAAATCCATCAGTATATCATTGAATTTGTTATACAATTCCGGAATGTATACCGACGATAAAAACTGAGACCATCTGCTGTTATTGGGACAACACCAGCAACCGACTCTTGCATAGCCCTTACGATACGCGTCATTGAAATCAATTCCGGCAGTTAATATATAGAGCCAGATATCATAATCTATCCAATCAATGATCGGCGATGACACTTTCTGTTTACTGATCTTCGGACTATTATCCTCACGGCTGTATGTGCTGCGGCTCTTAGATTCATTTCTCCGTATTCCGTAGTACGTTCTGACAGATGATTTCCCTCTGAAGGAGCTGTTGATCTTTTTACTTATAAAGCCGGTTTTAAACACAGTGCAGCACCAGCGAAGCATTCTGCTTGGTGGACCGAATTCTTTGCACAGCTCAAAGAATTCCTGCTGATCATTCATAGATGTCAGCACGGGTGTTTTTCTGTTATTCTTTTTAAACCTATTTACGTATTCTATTGTATCGGGCAATTCTATCGTAGTATTACCGAAAATATGAATAATACTCGGGTTGCTTAACGCAGTTGTAACAAGATGGCTTGTTACCGTAGAATCCTTCCCGCCCGAAAACGAAACGAACATCGAAGTTTGATCATATCCCTTTGAAGAAGTAACTATATAGTTTGTCGCCTCTGTAGTTATCTCGTTATATCTCTCTTTATTGGCAGCAATAAATCTGTTTATGATCTCATCAAAGTATTCATAAGTATTTTTTTCTTCATTCTCATGTATTATTTTTCTAATTCGGTCGGAATCTTCTTTAGAAGCAGCTTCAAGATTAAGCTTAATATTTTTTCCGTCAACAAAATAACCGTTTTTTGAACTCCATACAGAATGTCCATGGTATTTCATTGGCTCATGTATAATTGCCTCTATTAGCAGCCTTTCCTCCGGAAAAACAGGTCTTACATCCGTAGTAAAATAATTCCCTATACTATGACACAACGGGCAAGTTTCAGTATATGTAGGAATGTTGCAGTTGTCGCACCAATAAAGTTTGGACGATAGCTCTGTTCGGCTTCCACAGATATCGCATTCCGACTTTTGAGTATTAATTTGACAGTTTTTGCAAAAATACGATATCACTTAGTTATCCTCCAATACGTCACGCAGTATAAGCTATTAGTCCAAATAATTTATTAAGTAATTATTATAGAAGTGTAAAAAAATACATCTATTCCGTTTAATTATACAACTTCGCACACATAACTTCATCAATTTTTTATGAATTTTTAGATCCTTGGTATTTTTTCACCATGTCAACCCACCTCAACCACCCTCTTCCCCAGCCGCTGCGCATACTGCACCGTCTTATACGCACCTCCGCTTTGATGCTGAATACAGCACACCACAAGATCGGAGCGGTCAACCATACACCGGTTGCGTATCTGTATCGCCGCTTTAAAATGCGCCCGGGCGGATTCTTCGCAAATCTCGACCTCGTCATAATAGTCAAGAAACGCCGCCTCGTTGTCACGATACTCGGCTCGCATATACGGCAGAACAAGCACCAAAGAGGTGTTGCCCCTGCCGTATTTCTTTATGCATCGCTTTATTACCGAAGACGCCAGCAGATCAAATTCGCCGTCACGCCCGATAAGGAACTCGACATATTCCTTCCCTGTTATCAGATCGTACAGCAGCGATTCAAGGCGTTCCTCAACTAATGAACCCTGTTCTATATGTCTGTGCCCGAAAAGGCTTACAGTGTAAATATCCATTATCATTGCCTCCTTTGTTTACTATATTGATAGTAACATTGTATATGTATATAGTCAAGCGGTAACAATCAATATAGAATAAAGTCAGAGGAAGTGGTATTATGAACGATTCAAAATCGGTATTTGCGATCAAGGATTACGGGAAGATCAGCCTTCACCAAATCACCCGAAACTACCTTGCCAGAGTTTCTAACACACGTTTCGAGGTAATCAACAAATGGTACAATAACGAAGTCGAGAAAATGGATCTGGATATCCTCGCACGGATATGCTATGTACTTGAATGCACCCCTGCGGATATAATCAAATACGAAGAAAAATAAAGCGTTTCAGCCCTAAGGCCGAGACGCTTTTGTGTTTATATGCGCTATTTAGCTCAAAAATGAGCTATAAGGCGTTTTATAAAGAGGATCGAGAGAGTTCCCATAAAAAACAAATCGTAACACGAAACTCATGAGTAACTTTTACTACACTTGCAAAAAACATTTAAATCCCCGAGTCATCTCGGGGATTTAATAATTATCTTTGAGAATTTCCCGGCAGCGCAGTACGATGAATTGTACTTTTAAAGAAACTCTGAATGCTACCGAAACGCATTTGCGCCATTCAAAACAAGGTGGTGTTTTTCTTTTATGATATTTCTTTATGTTCCCATTTTGAAGTAAAGAGCATCATATAAAATAATTTTCTAACTATATCCTCTTGCGCTTTGTGCATTAATATTGTAAAATATATATATAAACAAAAGAGGTGTGCCTATGCTAACAATATCACTTGAATATTTATTGACCCACAAATATGAAAAAACAGGCTTAGAGAAAAGCTTCGAAGAAAAAACAAACACAAGCCTGCTATTCACTCCTAATCAGCTGTCACAGCTGCCTATGAGCGACAACAATAAAATGACACAACTGAAAATCGACATGTCAGATATACAGTACAATAAAAAAATGTCAACAGCAGAGTTTGAAGCTCGCACAAACATCTTATACAATTCATTCAAGAAGTGCGTAAACAGCCGCTCGGCAAAAAATCGCCGAGTCAGCCGTGATATGCTCGCCAAATTCGTTATAGGAATGGAGCTTAATCTTGAAGAAGCCAACAAACTCTTTGCGCTCGAAAGTCAACCGCTTTCACCCGAACACGTTCTTCTTGACGCTGTTGTAGTTCATTGTATTCAGAACAGATATGACATAACCGAATTTTTTGATACATGCGAGCAGGTGAATCTTGGTATAAAAATGATAGAATAGCTTTTGGTAAAATTAGTGACAAACTGTCCATCACGTTTTCTTGCGGAGTGATATAATTACATTAACGCAAACGAAAAGTCTGTAATACTCAAAAGTAATCTAATAATTTAAAAATGAGAACTGGACATTCTGTCCACCGGCAGTACTTTTCTGAGGGTTATAATTATATCAACAAAAACAGGAGGTTGTAATTATGGCAAAAAAAGTTTTCACGTGGGAAAATTTCCCTTATGAGTTTTTGAGGTCGATTGCCTATGGCAAGCAAACGCCGCATAGACTTCGCCCGAAAATAGAATTCGGCGAAAGCGATTTTGATTTCCTGATACCGCACATCAACAGGATATGTGCCTGCCCTGACGAAACTTTTGTGCGCCGCTACAGAACATCCATCGAAGACTATTTTCTCAATGGTACAAATTATCTCGTTGACGTTGTGAAGAGATGCGAAAAGCTCAACTACGGCGGAATAAAGGTCGGCACAAACGATGAAATGATGTTCGTGCTCCGAAACAAGCGCATGACGGAAACGCTGTGCCGTATCTATCTTACTGTGATTATTTCGGCAGGCAGAAGTGTTTTTGATGACAGTGAAAGCATTTTCAACGCCCCGAGAACGATCGACCTTACAGCCGCAGAATCGGATAACATTTCGCTGTTTGAGTATCAGAACGAAGCTGTAGAGGCTATGAAGAAATACTATATCGACGATGATAACAAATCGTCTATTCTGTCAATGCCTACGGGCAGCGGCAAAACAAGAACGAGCGTTTATTTCCTTCTTACCGAGATGATAAGCAGAGGGTATCAAGTTATATGGCTTTGCCACCGCTCAATGCTTCTTGAGCAGGCGGCGGAACAGTTTTACAGATTCTCGCCTGTCATCAAAGATCACAGCTCGAAAGAGCAATTCAAAATGGTCTGCATATCGGGCAAGCACGCAACAGTGAGAGCTATGCAAAAGGATGATGACCTGATCGTATCTACCGTTCAGAGTATGTGCAATAATACAGACTATCTGCCAAACATTCTCAGCGATAAAGTAATTATTGTTGTAGATGAGGCTCACCACGCTCTTGCGCCGTCATATCGCCGCATAATAAAGACCGTACGGTCAAAATGCAAAAGCGCCAAGCTTCTCGGTCTTACGGCAACGCCTGTCAGACTCACCGAAAAGGCTACGGGTATGCTGATGAAACTTTTTGACAACAAGATAGTTTATTCAGTTACGATGAGCGAACTTATCGCAAACGGCACACTTGCAAAGCCGAATTACATTTCGAGAAACACTAACATCGATATCGAAACTATGATCGATATTGACGAACGAAAGTACATTCAAAAATGGGGCGAGCTTCCCGAAACGCTTTTGTGCAAGGTCGCAAAGACGAACGAAAGAAACGATATTATCGTTGACGAGTATATTCGCAACAAGGAAAAATACGGAAAAACAATAGTATTCGCCCTTAACGCCATTCACTGCGATTCGCTCAACGAACAATTTAAAAAATGCGGCATCAAAAGTGACTACGTATACACACAAATCAATGACGATGAAAACAGACGGACGATCGAGCGTTTTCGCTCGGGTGATCTCGACGTGCTGATAAACATAAATATTCTTACCGAGGGCAGCGACATTCCCGATATTCAGACCGTATTTTTGACTCGCCCTACAACAAGCGATGTACTTCTGATGCAGATGGTAGGCAGAGGAATGAGAGGATCATCCTGCGGAGGCACCGATACAGTGAATATTGTCGATTTCTGTGATAAGTGGTCAAGCATAAGCGGTTGGATGAATCCGAAGTTTGTTATTGGAGGAGAAGAAGAAATCGATTATGAGCCTGTTTATACACGATCACAGATTGAACTTATCCCGATTGGAGCAATCCGGGACATTGTAAAAGGCATTACATATAAAGGTGAATTCTCCAAACAGAGAATGGCAGTGCTTCCGATCGGCTGGTATGATATTATCGACGAGGACGGCAGCGACGAAAGGGTGCTCGTTTTTGAAAATCAACTTTCGGGATATGAGAACTTCAAGCATGATTTCGCCGAATACATTGACAGTGAAGCGGACGGTAAATTTATTCTTGCGAAATATTTTAGATCGTTTGGTATGCTGCCAACCGAAATCGAGCTTAACGATATGCTGAGGTCTATCAAGCAGGATCGTGAGTTTCCGGAGTTCAGAACATTTAAGGAACGAGACGAGATTGAGCCTCTCTCCATCGCTATGAAAATACAGAACGAAGATTTGCGCTATCGTGAAATAGAGGATTGTATTTCAAACACATTTGAAGCTCATAAGGATATCATAACAAGCCTTTACGGAGACAAAGCATACTACAAAACAAGAATATACGATTGCCTCATGTTCCCGAACGGGATCATTCCGATACTTACGAATGTCGAGGAGATAGACAAACAGACGTTCAATCTGTCGATTACACCAATGAGCGAAACGCTTTATGACCTTTTGACAGAGGTGATAAACGAGATGTCAGATAACTTCCCCGATGATTTTGAAAGGCCCGATATTTACTGGACGGAATTCCCCGTCGCTACATACTACGGTATTTACTATCACGACAGAAATCTGATATACATTAATTCGCTGCTCAATTCGGTAAGCGTTCCGAGGGAAGTTGTGAAGTTTGTGATATATCACGAGTGTTTGCACCAAGAGATAGCAGGTCACTCAAAGGAATTCAGAACGAAGGAACACCTTTATCCCAATTTTCAGGAGCACCAATATTTTCTTGATTACACCTTGAAGGACATACAGTTTGATATAGAGATGTGAGGAGGATAATTATGGCATATTATATTTTTTGTGAAGTCGCATGGATGAAATACTACAGCGGAGTTACCGAGAACGACAAGCCAAGAAACGGCGGAAAGTTCATAGATGAAAACGAAGATGGCGGCGAGGTGTTCAACTTTTTGCCATATAATCACAAATGCTACGGTTACGTTATGCACTATGGAGAAATGCATATTGAGCATTTTGACAAAAAATTGAAAAATTCTCCGAAGGCTAAGAACGTAACGGTTATCTTTGTCGCTTCGGACGGTATCGAAAGCAAGATCGTCGGCTGGTACGAGAATGCCACCATGTTCCGTGAATGGCAGAGTGTTCTTATAGGTAGTGAATATTACGACTACAATTTCCTTGCCGACGAAAAAAGCTGCTATCTGATAGAAGAAAAAAAGAGGAATTTTACGATTCCGAGAGCAACACAAGCAGGTAAAGGCAGAGGTATGGGACGTTCGCAGGTGTGGTATGCAGATTCTGAATATGCCCAGAGTGTATTTATTCCAAAGGTACAGAAGTATCTCAATTCGATAAAAACAAGCTGTGAGCCGATTTACTATACAAAGGAAGAACTGTCAATAAAAGCAAAGGACAGTGGACAGACTGTAGAACAGCTTATTCACGCTTCCGACGTAGAACAGGATTTCCTGAAATCTCTGTCATACCTGAACCTCGCTGTTGCAAAAGACGATTGCTGCAAAACACGATGGAAACGAGGCGATCATTTGGCACTCAAATACCATCTCGATGAAGCCGAGGAGGATTATAAAATGGCTCTGCAATTCGAGGACAACTTGAATGTAATGGAAGAGCTGATGAACGTTGAAATTGACCTTAATCATTACTCTATCGCTATTGAACTTGGCGAAAGAATACGCCGCCGAAAGGTTGGCTTCGATAATTGGCCAAACTGTGCTGAATTTCTGACAGCATTATACATCGACGAAAAGGAATACGATCAAGCCGAAGCGCTGATGAACGAGTGTGAGCTTGAAGCGGACGGTGCTAAACACAAGGAGTGGATAGCGGAATTTAGAAAAGTGCTCAAAAATGCAAGACGAAACAAAAAGCAATGATCAGCACCCCTTCATACTACGTTCTGAACGAGTTTATGTTTATATGCACTATTAAGCTCAAAAGTGAGCTACAAGGCGTTTTATAAACAGGATAGAGAGAGTTCCCATAAAAAACAAATCGTAAAACGAGACTCGTGAGCGCATTTGTTGCACCAGTCAAAAGATCAAATCTCCGCCACGACACGGCAAAGCAATCCTTTACGCAAAGCCAACACACGAAAGCTGCTTGTCGTGTTCAACAACGATAACATCTCAGAACGGATTATCGGCAGCATTGATCTTGCCTTCCAATTTGTTTCTGCATTTAACTGTGATCGTATTGTATAATTACGTCAAACACTCGTCAAGCAAAAAACAATAGTTTTTTAGTAGATCACCCGGAGCAAACGCCCCGGGTGATACTATTTCGATCATTAATACTCACTCGCCAATAGCATAGTCACATAATCCACATCGTCAATAACAAACACAGTCTGCTTACCTTCAAACTCATAAGGCAGATAATACTCGATCTGCCCCTCCGGCATTTCCTGCTCGTGCAGAATACGCAGCACGCTTACGCCGTCTTTTGTGATGCCCTCCAGCTTCATCACTTGCAGCCAATCGAGCTCATCGACCTTATCGCGCATGATCTCGATGCTTTCAAACAACATCAATTGAATTTCAAGCGGTATCTCCGCAACCACCCCACGGGTGATATATCTATGAGAATTGAACTTATAGCCCATTATCGTCACCTCTTCAATAATACTCGTTTATGCAGACACGGGCCTCGTCAACACACTGCTTCAGCAGGTCGGTATCGTACAGCATCGTCTCGATCTCCTCGTCGTCATAGCCCATTTCGTAAAGCAGCAGCAAGTCGTCCTGCGACAAGCCGAACGATGAGCAGACCTCAAACAGATCGCCACACCCCAAGTCATCGAGATAGTCGCAGTAGTCGTCCCAATACGAAAGCCGTCTGCCCATACCGTATGTATACCCAAAATACTTTTCTTCGACCATAAAGCAGCCTCGCTCCAACTCGCCGTTTGAGTCGATACGAACTATCTCTCCTTCTTCAACCGGCACTCCCTCAAAGGTGTGCTTTTTGAGAAAACAACGAGCTATCGCCTTTGCCATTATCTCCTTTGTCGATGCGTACACATACAGCCCAAGTTCCTTAAAGTGCAGCAGGCACAGAGGATTGTCTCCCTTCGAGATATACAGAGTGTTGTCATCGTTTAGGATCGTAAATACAAAGCTGCCGAAAACAGTCTCGGACATTTTCGCTATCGTCTCGAAATTCAGTTCACCGTACTTTTCAAGCAGCTGCACGGCAACATAGCTGTCGGTTTCGATACAGGTCTTCGGCAAACCTTCGCTTTCTTTCAGGTTTTTATCGTTGTACAGCACGCCGTTGTGGGCGAGAGCAAAATACCCGTCCTTAGTGCGACCTAAGAACGGGTGGTTGTTGTAGTTTTTCTTCGGGCTGCCGTGCGTGGTCATGCGGGTATGCCCTATCAGTATCTTTGTTTCAGACGGGAAATAGAACCTCATCTTATGTGCAGGCTTCGGCTGCTTGAAAATAGTCATCTCGCCGTTCTTCACATACGCAATTCCCGATGCGTCAGTGCCTCTGACCTCGGACTCGATCGAAAGCACCTTTACAAGCTCCTTGAGCTGCCAGCCCTTTACCTTGTTACCGTAATTCACAAAACCAAAAATCGAACACATTATAACTCCTCCTCTGCATCAATCGGTTCGTTTACATACAAGCGGCGTTCCTTCAAATACTGTATCAACTCCGTATAGTCGGGATCGATATTCGTGACAAAATCGTTCCACGACTGGCTGTGCATCTCATGGTCTGAAAGGCTGATCGCGTTCCGACAGATCTCGTCAACAAGCTCCAGCGAGGCGATAAATGTGTTATATTTGAGCGTGCCCCTGAACAGCCTTATCTCGACCGTAGCATAATTCGTGATGTTAACGCAGCAGTAGCGCCCCTTGCTGCTCTTTTTCGCCTTATCCAAGATATCCTTCGGACGGTCGCTGTAGCCCTGCCTTGCCGCCCAGCGATCAACGGAATATACCGTTCGGCGGGAGAAGTTGAAGAGTTCGTTCCAGTGAGATTCAAAGAAAAACAGAATGCGGCCGATAACTGCCTCCTGCTCCTCTATCGTGTCGCCGAGCTGCGCCTTGCCGACGTGAATGTGTAAACCACAGGTTGACGTGTTGTGCGACCTGTATCCAAGCCGTACCGCATGGTGCATTATGTCCTCCCATGGGAAGCTTGTGCGATGATACTTCAACGAGCATGGATGCGAAACGAGTTCCATTCCCTCTGAAAGGGAGCCGTCCGACTTTATATATAAAACTTCCTCGTCCTCGTTTGCGATATCATAAAGCTCTTCTGCATTGTCTTCCTCATAGCCACCTCTGTCGATTTCAAGCTCCACACCGTAGTAGCGTATCTTTTTCTCGTTGCAGCACTTGCAGAAGCGCGGCTCCGGCTTGTACCCGTAACCGTGAATATAGCAACTGCCGTCCTCATCATCGTAACAATCAGAGCAGTAGGGTTCGTCATCGTCCCAGTACACATCATCTGTATAGACAAGTCGTTCGCAGCGAACGCAAACATAATAGTCTTCGTTTCGACAAGCCTCACACAAACAAGTATTGTCGTCGCCATAGTTGTGATTGTTGAAGAATCTCTCACCGCAACCTTCGCAGCGGAATGTATCATCGTAGTAGCATTGTTCGCACAAACGTTCGACCTCTGCCTCGTAAAAATCATCATCATCAAGTTCGCAGCCGCATACGCTGCAGGTCAATAATTCACTCATGGTATTAACTCCTTAAAATTTTTTGTAAACATAAAAACCGCAGGCGAAATGCCTGCGGCTTTGTTGTGTATTGTATAATGTTATTTAATGCCTTTTAAATCGGCGGCGGAAGCTCGTTCTTTAATGCCTCTCGAAGATCTTTTCTCTCAAGCTCCAGCTTCCAGTTTATATTTCTCTCCGGCGGCGACTTGTGCAGCTCATCATAGTTTCCCTTTGATAGGTAAAACTCACCGGAGCGAAGATCGCCTGCCAGCACCCTGAGGGTGGTCTGCGTGTCCTGCAGTGAGTCTACTATACGCTGAATATTTTCGGACGTCCCTGTTACGACGATGTTTGAGTAAACGCAGCAGCGGGTAAGAAAATCCTTCTTATAAAGCCCGCTGAGCGTTGCTCTTGCCTCAATCAGACTTACTGCCCATCTGCTTGGTCTAAAAACAACCGTCGGATTGTTAGCATGTTTCCCGGTCACACATCACTCCTCCTTGTTTTCAGACGGTAGTGCTCTATCTTCCGAAATCCCGATGTCGTCATCACATTCATTCTGTTTCTCGACAAACTCGTCCAGATCGTCAGCAACCTGACGAGCCTGCGTTTCGTAGAGGTGCGCATAGATCGACAACGTTGTTTTCACGTCTTCATGACCCGCCCTCTCCGCAACTACTTTCGGCGGCGTTCCCATGGCTAAGAGCATCGTGATGTGGGAATGCCTCAGATCATGCAGCCTGATTTTTTTAAGTCCTGCTGCCTCAAGCCCCTTGTGAAGAGCCCTGCCAAGATAGTACTTCGACACGGGAAAAAGACGGTCTTTTTTATCCTTTCCATACATTTTGCTTATGTACTCTTCAAGATGATCCGATAAAAAGCGAGGGATTGTAATACATCGCTTTGATTTCTCTGTTTTTGGGTCAGTGATAACATCCTCCCCTTTAATGCGCTGTAGGGACTTCGTAACTGATAATGTCTTTTTATCGAAATCAATATCGCCTACAGTAAGAGCCAAAAGCTCACCCAAGCGCACGCCGGTATAAAACATTGTCTCTATCGCCATGCGTGCAATATCATCTTCAAGGCACTCTCTCAATTTTCCGAATTCCTGTTGTGTTATAAACTGCATTTCTTTAGCCGCGCCCTTTCCAATCGGCCCACACTGCGTGCAGGGGTTTCTCGGTAGATCATAGTAGCGCACAGCGTAGTTAAAAATAGCGCTCAGCTGATTGTGGATCATACGCTGATATGTCTCCGAGTATCCCTCTTTCAAAATGCTTGTCTGCCAGCGCCTGACATGAGCCGGAGTTATTTCGGACATCTTCAAATTCTTAAAGAAGGGAAGTATTTTCAACTCGATAACATACTCTTTTGTTCGCTGGGTGTTCTCACGAAGGCGCTGCTTCATGTCGAGCTTATAAATATCGTAGAAGTTCTCAAACGTCATATTCAAGCTGTATGTCTGCTGCGCCTTGAACGATTCCACCCAGTTCTGGGCCTCTTTTTTTGATTTAAAATTAATTTTTCTTTTCTTGATCAGCTTCCCGCTGTAGTCCTTATAATAAAGGTCTGCGTCCCACAACCCTTTAGAGTTTTTTCTAACGCTCACTCTGTTTCCTCCTTTATTTTGCGCGGCGGCAACAATAGTCACCGCCGCTTTGTAGTTGTTATATATCGATCACTGTAGATTTACCGGCAGTATCTGCCACATCGTAGTCATAATACCTCTGATTGAAGTAGCGTTTTGATATACGCCCACGAATAAACATGTACCCTTTGCTTCGCAGTTCCTCATTGAGCTCTCGGATTACCGAATACGCTTGACTTCTGCTGATCTCAAGCATTTCAGCTATTTGGGCAGCGTTATAGAAGTTTGAGTTTTTCATTTTGCAGTGCTCCTTGTATTATATGAGTAGTAGTTATTAAAGTCCCTCTCCAAGGACTGCTATACTGTATACATTACATTGTTATATTATATTTTTATAATTTTTGATCTTTTCGAAAAGCTTAGAAAGGTAACGATCTGCTTTTTTCGTATTCGCAAAGTTTGTCGTAATACACTCTCATAAGCCGTTGCTCGCCAAACACCTTGCCTTGCTTTTTGGACAGTCTGCGTTTTTGTTTGTTGCCTTCTTTTTCGTAGTAAACCTCACAGTAGCCATTGTCGGCAAGCAGTGCTCCCAGTGCCTCGCTGCTTTGAGACACAACCGGCGTATTGGTTCTCTCCGAAAGCAACCTCATTATTCCGGGAAGATCCATTTGTCTGAGATAAAGACTTGACCCTTCAATTACGAATTTACATGAATCAGATACCGGAGTTCCTCCCAATCCGACATTTGATGTTCGCAGCGCAAAAATAATTGCTGCTAAAAGCTGATCTATCGGATCGCTGCTGCGATAACTGTAATCGTTTTCTGTCAGGACTGCGATAATATCCCTTTCCGAATTTGTCATAAAGGAATTCTCATCGAAGTAGCAATCCTCAGACCTGAAATACCCGGCAACGATCGAAGCGGTTATCATGTAGACAGCATAGTAATCACGATAACGGTCGTTCTTGACATTGAGCTTTCGAGCCTGCTGACGGAGTGACTGCGTTGAGTTTTTGATGTGCGAAATAGTCTCGTCATAGAAACGAGTAATATAACTGATAAAGCGGTACATCAAGCTCTCCAGTTCGTTTTCATGTGTCTGAAAATAAGACAGAACTTCACATTTCACCTCACTTTTATCAAGAGAGATAACGACAGCACGGGCAACCGATGAAGCTGTTCCAGAACCATAAAAACGCTCGCCGGTGATTGCGATACCACCTCTGACTTTATAATCCGGTTTCTGATCAGGATTTTTCATAAAGGCGGTATTGATGGTTCTGGTGCCATTATCGCCGATCGTTCTGAGCAGCAGATTTAGCTTGGCATTATCTGCATTCTTTTGTGCAGTAGTTATGGATGGAGGCATATCATCAACAAGCATTACCCTGTCGGCATACTCTCTCAAGCAGTTCAGTATACCCGAATCACTTGAGGAAAAATTGAACCTGGTGGTATTCTTATCCTCTCGAAATTGAAGAAAACACTTCGCAAGAGAAGTCTTCCGGCAACCCTTCTCACCGACCAGAAAAAGCAGGTGATTCAGACTCAATTTCGCCTCAGTAAACAATGTATAGATCATCGAAGCGAAATGATAAAACAGGATCATTCTCATCTTTGCGGGATCACGTGTTGCAGTCAGCATATGCTCAAATATCTGATGAGCATATCTATTACAACTATCACGAAGCGAAAAAGCACCAATTGAAATAACCGTATCATCACTACGGCCGATAATACCGCTTGCTGTAATATATGCCTTCATCTCTGTATTCCAGCCGGCCGATTTAAACAGATAGACAATTTTTACCGTTCTCAGTGAAACACAATGATTTATATACCGATACATAAACGAACTCGCAGCACCTTCGTTTTTTGAATCGATGATGGCCATCGGAATTCGTTTCAGAATTTCAGAATTTTGAGCTGTTCCTTTCGGTATTCTCTTTAATTTGATGATATGCTCTGATCCATCGTGACAAAACGTATTTACTGTCATATCAAGCCAAGTATCAGCAGGTGAATTTTCATCACTCGTTAATACATATATTTTCGTAATCTCTATCATAAAATTACACCTAATTCCGGTACTTAATTCAGTAACTCCTGATCCTGTAATTTCAAAAGAACAACTATTTGTATTCTGATTACAGCAGCTTACGAAATTATGCTGAAGTTTGTTGGGAACAACACTTGGTTGTACTGTCGGCGCTATGCTTTTACAAGCATTCATGTCCTCGCTATTTGCCATCAGAAAGTCAACAGATTCATTCGATTTTGCCTCCTGAATCTTTTTGATTTCACTCAGATAGTATTGATCTACTTTCGCCTTAGTTTCAGGCGTTGAAGCATTATAAACCGGAGAGCCCGGTATTGTATTCTCAATAACAACACATAGAAGCTTCCCTGAATCTTCAGGCCATTCCGGCTTAGGTTTTATTTTCTCTTCTTCCTTAACACTTTGTAAAAACCACTTATCGCAGGCCTTCTGTGCTTTTGGAGATAATTCATGGTATTCCTTGGAACCGGGCCTGATCAGCGATAGATCTTTACATAGCAGCTTGGACTTATCTAATGAATCATTGTTAACCATTGTTGTAATTTCCTTTCTGAATTGTAGTGTTTTTTATATGCTTTCATTTAGAGTCGGTAACCATCGAGCTGCTGATACCTCCCGCCTTTACAGGCGAGAGGCAACCGTTAGGGGCACCCTAACAGACAGCTCTGTGGTTTAAGCGTGTATTATTCTTTATGCTTTATGAGCTTTATCAGCCTGCATAAGCTTCTCAAGCTGAGCTACAGCCTCAGCGATAGTATTGATACACTTTGTTATCGAGTCGTTATTCTCGAACTCATTGCTCTTAAGTTTGCCCGACAGAGCTTTCAATCTCTTCGGAAGAGTACTCCCGAGCTCATTAACAAAAGCTCTATCATCACTGCTGTTAGCTTTTTTAGTATGAGTTTTTTCCTTAATGATTTCTTCCAGCTTACGTACAGACAATGAGCTCAGAACATTATTATCTATAAGGTCTTTTTGCTCGACCGGTGTAAGCGTAGCGATCTTCATCAGCTTACTCACCGACAAACCTGACAACGTTGTCAGGTCTTCCGGACTGATATTTTCCACAATGGAAATATATCTGTGCGCATGTCGGTAGGAGATCCCTGCCTTCTCTTCGCAATACTGCTCGAAAGTCTTACATTCAAGCTCTTTATAGAGCTTGTTGTCACGCATCTTCTTGAGCAAATTTGCCAATACAATGATGTCAGCGCTTACCTGCTTGCTTCGCTGAATAATATCATCGTTCAGAGTCTCAGCTTCTTTTCTTTTTTCATCGCTTGAAGAGTCTACCGAAGCTGCTTCGATATCCGATCCCGCAGCAGCTTCTTCAACCTCTATTACCGCGTCTTCTGTGGCAGGCTGTACAGATATTTCGGGTGTTGTTTCGGAGATTGCTTCAGGGGCAGTCTCCCAAAAAGTCGGTGTGTTGTCATAAGGAGCTGTATACTCCTCATTGTTTGTGTTGCTTACTACCAGATTGTTGATTCTTACATTCATACTAATTTCCTCCCGGGATTTTTTTAAATTTGAAAGCTTTCGCTTTCTGGTTGATATTATAGAACAAATTCAAAAGCAATATAATCCCAAGCAGGTTATCACTTTTTCGTAAAAAAAAAGCCGCCGCAAAATCTTTTGCGACAGCAAGTTCTTTTTTTGATATCATATTTCGAATAGCCTGAAGAGTTTCTGGAAATAAGCAATTTCCCTGCACTGTTTTTTTGTGCTCTATGCATAAAACAGTGTTCAGGTTTTATGCAGCTTCAACATGATACATTCAGAAGCAAAGACTGCTATAACAGAATATAACAGTCATTTCTCCGTATCGTTTAAAATTGCCAATTCACATCCAAGGAACCTAAATTATTCAGTTTTTTGGATAAACTTACAAACTTTCCCCAGTTTCCCCGGTGGTCTTTGTTTTGTTTTCATAGGTATTATTACTATTGTCCAGACAGCATCACAATTTTTCGTAAGGGCAGCGATATATTATAACGTTGTTACCGTAAGTTTACGTTTCAAAATCTTTAAACTCCAATAGGTTTAAGAATTCATTAAAAAGATCGTGCAGCATCGCCATTCTTTTTTCAAGATCCAACTCGCTATATGTAAGTAAAACAGCATCTCGAATAGTTCGCATTATCTGACAATATTTTTCATAAGAATCAATTACTCCGGCTGCATCAAAAAACCCTCTGATTATCTTACAATCTAACGCCCTCTTTATTCGCTCCTGAATTCCATACTGCTTTTCTACTACTTCTTCTCTAATTTCAGTATTGGAATATATAGATGACTTTGGATTATCGGCTGTAGTTTTTTTAGTTATCGTAAACCAGCTGTATAAAGGGGTTCCATCGTCTTCTTTCTCACCAAAATCAACAACTACATTTTTACCCTTTATGTCATCACTCGTATATATCACAGTACTTGGGAGTTCATCATACGATTTTTCTTCTACAGAAATACAATGCCCCTTCCCATCATCATCATACAGGTACATCACCCCATGCGACGATTTATTTACAGGCCTGACTAAATCATTGTTAGCGATTTTATTAAAGGTTTCTGCGTATAAAGACAAATTTTCACGGTCTTCTTTGAGTTGTTTTCTATTTGAATTATCTTTACCTGATTTACCTCTATTCAATAGACTTTTTTTGTAATTCCGAAAAACATATTGCTATTTTTGAGTATATCCTTGACCAGTTTGTCAGACTGCCACGATATATTATTAAATTTAGATTTATTAATAAAGAACTCATTAAAAATCATAATACCGGTTCTGATATCAATATCAAAAAGCTGTTCAAGATACTCAACAGGAAACAGCCTCTCTTCCGATCGCAGCCATATCAACGACTTAACAGCATCAATTTTCTCGGAAAGATCATCTACTCTGTTCTTGCTCTTTATAAGACGTTCCACTTCTTCATGATAATCATCTATTTTATCGAACGATTCCGTCAGCCATGAATTTGAATCCCGATTAAAATCTTCTGTGTATTTTGAAAACTTTTTTGGGCTTGTTTTGATCTCTTCAGCTAACGATTTTTCGATACTGGATTTTTCGTCAAAAACAGACATCCTCTTTATTCTGCCAAAAAATGATAACAAGCACAAATTCAGGCTCTCAATTTTCTCTGTATCGTTTTTCATTTTCATACGTACAGATTGATAGAGCGAATCAGACTTCTCTGCCATATTATCGAGAAGCTTGCTGTAAGTATCCTGCCAATTTTCAGCTTTACCATTCAGCTTGGCAGCGCTATTAACAATATAAACAAATGATATCGTCATCAGTGTTTCTATCAAATCAACATATAACTCACAATCCTGAAATTGCGAAGACATACCCATTCCGGAATAATCAAGAAGATCCGCTAAGTAGCTAAGTGCCGACGAAGTCGATGCACAATAGTCAGGCACTAATGAGCCGAGCGGTTTTAAGTACCCTTCACGCATAGTCCGGTACAGGCGGTCGTTTATATTCTTAATTGCTTCAATAGTATCGCAGCAATTAATGGATGAAACATTTTTTATCATTGGAAGCATCAAAAAAAACGCTAACGGAACTGCAGGTGAGGCATTCGGCAAAACCGCACTTGGATCATTATCGCCTATCATCATTCCGAAATAATTAAACAACGTATTTGGATATTTAAGATTATTATAAATATCTTTGTATTTGCTTTGTCTACCAATAAATAGTATAACCAGATCTATCAGTTGGTCCCGGTTTAGCTTATCGATTCCGATCCATTGAAGCTTGTAATCAGCATCATTCAATTTCTTAAAAAATGTATCGATTTTACCCGACGCTTTTTTGTATTCGTCGGCGTATTTTTTATCATCCTCATTCTCAGGAGCCTGATTAAGAGGCTTAACAAATCCCACTTTCCAAAGTATCTCTCGACGAAGATTACAGTATTCAGATGAATCAAGATCAATTTTTGTATTCATACTGCCCTCCATAACGGTAATAGTTTTCCCCAATTCCCCGATTTCCCCTGAAAAGAAGCTATATATAGCCTGCTTTTTTCGCTGTTGGGGAATCATTTTAGCCTGTTACTCTCCTATTCTCGTCCAAAAAACCAAACACTCTCTCATTAAAATCCTCCGCTTCCTCTCGCCTCTGCCGCTGCAGACGTAATCCATACCCGTATCGCCTAGCTTCACGCTTCTGTTTTTCGCATTAAACATCATAGGAGTACCCTCCGATTCGGCATTTATCAATTCTATTATACAGCGGCCGAACAATGCAAATCAATATTATTCGACATAAAACTGCAAATATTCTCTTCCCCTTTCTTGTTTTTTAGCGGCATTTATATACCTGTTTTCCCGGGGAAATCGGGGAAATCGCATTTTCATAAAAATAATCGTCAGACAGCATTTTGAGAGGTCTGACGATTTTTTCGGTTATACTTCTTTTTTAGTCTTGCCTTCATGCTCAACGAAATGTTCCGATAATTTTTATAAAGAAGTCTTGACTCTCTCACCGTGTCAGGCTTTATAATATAATCGAGCTCAAAAATCACAGTATTGGGAGGTACCGCCATGCTGAAAATCGGAGAATTTTCAAAACTGTCCAGAATAAGTGTCAGAATGCTGCGTCATTACGATGAGATAGGTCTTCTGAAGCCTGCTGTTGTTGACCGCTTTACCGATTATCGATATTACAGAGAAGATCAGCTGCCGATCGCAGGCAGAATAGCTGCTTTAAAGGATATGGGCTTTTCACTTGCCGATATAGTAAGAATACTTGAGGTATATGATGATCGTGAACAAATGGAGAAATTCCTTTCCGTCCGTCAGAAGGAACTGGAGAAATTATCTCGGGAGACTGCGCACAAGCTGAATCTGCTGGAAACAGCCCGAAGAAGGCTGAGAAAGGATAAAGATATGAATTATAACGTAACGATCAAAACTATTCCCGAGCGATATGCCGCTACCGTTCATATGACCATTCCTCACTATGAAGATGAAGGAATGGTATGGGGCATTCTGGTGCAGGAAACCTGTCATCTTGGTCTCATTGAAGCAGACCCCTGCCTTTGCGCTGTGACATTTCTTGACCCTGAGTTTAAAGAAGAGAATGTTGAACTTATGGCATGGAAGACCGTCAAAGGAAACTATCCCGATACGGAGCACGTCAGATTCCGCACGCTGCCGGAGGTTACAGTCGCAAGCTGCACCTTCAAGGGAAGCTATACATTGATAACGGAGGTTTATGCCGCTGTTATCGAATGGGTCAATGCAAACGGGTATGAGCCGAACGGTCCGATGTTTAATATCTATCATGTAAGTCCGCATGAAACGCAAAACCCCGATGAGTTCGTGACGGAGGTTTGCTATCCCGTGAAGAAAAAATAAACTTATATAAGCTGCGCACGTTGTGAAGCAGCCTGCTGAACGCAGTAAATCTGTGGCTTTTACCTAACCCATACGCTTCTATGCTTAACGGTATAGAGGCGTTTTTTGTTTTTAAAAGCCCAGTATTTCAAACGTGATGAACTCCCCTTTCTCATGTTTTTTACTGCATATATATACCTGTTTTCCCGGGGGAATGGGGGAATCGGGGAAAACCTTATTTTCGAAAGAATAATCGTCAGACAGCATTTTGAGCCATATGACGATATTTTTGTTTTTACTTGAATAGCAGTACTTTTTCAATATTTCAGTCAAATTTTAAATATTCGACTTATTTTTAAAATTCCACTCCGATCCTTTAAATTTTTCGATGAATAATTAAAATTTTGATTGACATAATTAAAATTTAACGATATAATTTAAAATATAGAGTTGATTATTTTAAAGAATGGAGAGAAATTTTAAATGAACGAAGCCGCTTTGACAGAGCTTGTTGAAAAAATACAAACCACTCAGGCCGAATTCCAGACAGTAGAAGTAAAACGCAGCAAGACAAAAGCAACTACTCGCTTGTATGATACGCTGTCGAGCTTTTCCAATCAGGATGACGGCGGTATTATTGTCTTTGGTCTTTATGAAAGTGAAGGCTTTTCTGTTACGGGCGTAGATGATGTTCAGGCTCTGCAAAAAAGTGTTATGGAGCAATGCAATGAAATGGAGCCTGCCGTTCGGGCTGTTTTTACCACTGCTGTTATTGACGGTAAAAATGTTGTCTCGGCAGAGATTCCGCCAGTAGACATCACTATGCGTCCGTGCTACTACAAAGGCAAGGGACGTGTTAAAGGCTCTTTTGTACGTGTCGGAGATTCCGATCAGCACATGACCGAGTATGAAGTGTACAGCTACGAAGCGTACAGAAAAAAGTACCAGGACGATATTCGCACAATCGAGCGTGCCGATATTTCTTCTCTCGATAATAACAAATTGGACGACTATCTTCGCAAGCTAAAGCTCGACAAACCCAACTTATCTCACCTTGACGATGAAACGATCATGTCGTTAATGAGCATTGTCAATCAGGGAAAACCCACCATCACCGCAGAATTATTGTTCGGACTGTACCCGCAGGCATATTTCCCACAGCTTGGCATAATCGCCATATCTGTTCCCGGAGACGAAGTCGGCGATACCGATATCGATGGTTCACGATTTATTGATAATCAGCGCATCGAGGGTACAATCCGGGAGATGCTTGACGGAGCGCTGCGCTTTGTCCGCAACAATACAAAAAACAGAACTATTATAGATCCCGAAACAGGCAAGCGCAGCGACAAAACCGATTACCCTATGAACTCCGTTCGTGAAGCTATTCTGAATGCGCTGGTTCACCGTGACTACAGCTTCCATACAGAGAGTATGCCTGTAAGACTTACCATTTTTTCCGATAGACTGGAAATACAGAATCCCGGTGGACTTTACGGTCGTCTCTCTCTCGATATGCTCGGCAAAATCCAGCCGGATACTCGTAATCCTGTGCTTGCTACTGCGCTTGAAGTTCTTGGTGTGACCGAAAACAGATATTCCGGTATTCCCACTATTCGCCGTGAATGCAAGGAATACGGTCTTCCCGATGTTGAATTCAAAAACGAGCGAGGGGAATTTACCGTCTGCTTCAGAAAAGCTGTAAACGCGGATATGCTCTCGGATGACCAAGCGTCCGATCTTATTCAATTTTGCAAAAAGCCTCGGACAAGAAAAGAGATCGCAAAATTCCTTGGATTGTCATCTGTTACCTATGCCATGAACAAATATGTTCAGCCGCTGATAGATGTTGGGAAAATAAAGCTGACTGTGCCCGAAGCACCGTCGAGTCGTAAGCAGATGTATTACAGTGAACAATGATAGCAGTTATTTTTTCACTGCTGCGATATATCTTTCAGACATCTACAATACCGAAACACCGCCGCCCCACACGGAGCGGCGGCTTATTTATTCACAGCGAATGCCAACCATATTCTTGTGCGGCTTTCTGACGTCACATATATTTGTACAAGCTTATTCAAATCATTCGGGCAATTGAATAACGGTGCATTTTTTATTTATTCTTTTTGTTACAATATCTCCGATGATCTCTCTGCTCCTACGAACGATCAAAAAAGTGCTTCATTGACGAAAAAAGAACTAACATAATAGTAATAAATCTCAGAAAGGATTGAACTATTATGAAGATACCCACAACAGATATTATTTCAGATATACGAACAGGAAAAGCGAAAATGGAGCGCGAAGGTGACACATGGACAGATACAGAGAAATACGATCTGCTATTGCAGTATTTTGCGGGCATTGATATAACAGACGTCTATGGCACCCGCCTCTATAGGCGAGTGCCATACGTTCGTCGGTGGTGGGTATAAATCCCCAACCGACGAACGCAGGAGCTAAAGCTCCCCAACGTCTGTTGACGGCGTCGCACGCTCCAATCAAGCGAGCTTGTTGGAGCTTAGCTCCTTGTTTAACTGCTATCGCTTACGACCACCAGCGAACGGAGACCGCCATAATTCATCAGCTTATCGCCAATAATGCAATCAAAAATTATTCAACCCCCAGAAAAAACTATCGCAGCCGAAAGCAATGTCAATGCAGCTATTGCAAATTGAACGGCACAACCAAATGTACACGCAATTTCAAATTATGTCAGAACTGCAAGGAGGTCAATCATGTTTAATCAATACCCCGACTTATTAAGCGTTGAAGAAGCCTGTGAGATCATGCACATGAGCAGAAACACGCTGTATAAGCTGCTAAGGAACAAGGATATCAAAGCGTTTCAGGTGAATCGCATATGGAAAATTCCACGAGAGGCGATAGAGGAATATTGTCGAAGACAATCCGGGTTATACAACACAAGATCATAGCAACACCCAAGTTTATCGGTATTATTCCGCAAATCACAAAAGTATTGTTCCGAAAGCGTTGATATTGTTCCGAATCGGTGGTATAATGATATGGGAAGAAGGTGTGATCTATGTTCATGACAGTACAGCAGGCAGCGGAAAAATGGGGCATTTCCGACAGAAGAGTAAGAACTCTCTGCAATGATGGTAAAATACCCGGCGCGTATCGTGACGGAAAAAGCTGGAAGATACCTATTGATGCGAACAAGCCTGACGATGGTCGTTATAAATCAAAAGGAAGTACTCTTGACCGTATCGACAGCAAAAAAGCGGAGCTTGACAGCCGCCGTCCGCTGACAGCAGGTGAAACGGAACGCCTCAACGAGGAGTTCATCGTTGAGTACACATATAACTCTAACGCTATCGAGGGCAATACGCTCACGCTGCGGGAGACCGATCTTGTTTTGCGCGGCTTGACCATCGACCGCAAGCCGCTCAAGGATCACATGGAGGCAGTCGGACACAAGGAAGCCTTTGATTACGTCTGCGAGCTTGTTAAGGACAATGTGCCGCTCAGCGAAAGCATTATCAAGCAGATACATTTTCTTGTGCTCGCAGACAAAAAAGAAGACAGGGGCGTTTACCGCCGTGTTCCCGTTCGCATTATGGGCGCACAGCACGAGCCTGTTCAGCCGTATCTGATCGAACCGAAAATGGAGCAGCTATTGCGTGATTACGCTGAAAGCACAGAGCATATCGTAACGAAGCTTGCCCGCTTTCATATTGAATTCGAGGGTATTCATCCATTTATAGACGGCAACGGACGAACCGGCAGACTGCTCGTAAATCTTGAATTGATGAAGGCAGGCTATCCTCCGATAGACATTAAATTCACCGACAGGATCGCCTACTACGACGCATTTGACGCATATCATGTAAAGCATGATCACTCTGCTATGGAGAAACTGTTTGCAGGTTACATTGAAGCACGGCTTGATATGTATTTGAATATCTTACAATAACAACAAAAGCGCAGTCGTATATATAGAGCGGCTGCGCAATTTTTTTAGTTTTCCTCATTGAGCTTCGATGATGTTGAAAACTAAAAGAGACACTCGTATAATAAAAATATGCAGTAAGTGTCAGTTTAAGCTCTGAAAATCTGCATTTTTCGTTTTATAAGACTTTTATTAGACTGATTATAATTTTATCAGACTTTTGTATTGACTTTCTCTTATAGATTTTTTATTTTAAAGCGAAATTGAAAAGCTGTTTGAAGGCAAAATGACGATCGGTTTTCAGATATCAATGAATGCACTGCCCCTTTATATAGCGATGTTTATTTGAGGCTAAAAAAACACATTCTCCACCAAAAAACCGGTCGGCACAAGCAGCAAATAATGCCTGCTGTGCGGAGATAAGCCTTGTCAAAAAACAAAGCCGAACGGAACTGCCTGCGGCCGCTTGGCCGCCTCGACAGTACTATAATATACGATAAAAAAATTCCGACTATATCGAATAATATCAAAATCACTGTTTTATCGGAATTTTATAAGACTATTTGTCGTTTTATAAGACTTTTATTAGACTTATTATAATTTTATCAGACTTTTGTATTGACTTTGTCTTATAAATTTTTTATAATATAAAGAGCTTATTAAACTGATACACGATACCCAAGCGGTCAAAAGTGAAAGCAACGCCGTAGAGGTCAAAGCCGCAAGAAACGGCTGCCCGAAGGTCAGGGATACGCTTTCGGCTTTTTCAAATCAATCCGGCGGCGGCGTTATCATTTTCGGAGTTGACGAAAACGAGGATTATTTCGTATGCGGCGTATATGACGCTGCAGATCTTATGAAGCAGGTGGACGCACAATGTCAGCAAATGACACCGATCGTTCGCCCTTTGTTTACGGTCACACAGTTAGAAGAACAAACCGTCGTTTCCGCAGAAATACAGGAAGTAGACAACGCCGATAAGCCGTGCTTTTACAGCGGAGTCGGTCGTCTTAAAGGCTCATATATTCGCTCCGGTGACGGAGACCGTCTGATGACGGAATATGAGGTTTACAGCTTTGAGGCATTCCGAAAAAGAATACAGGACGAGCTGCGAATCTCCGAGCGTGCGGAAATTAATGATATGAAAACGAAGGCTTTTGAGCTGTATCTGAATACGCTGCGCATCAAAAAGCCGCATCTTGCTGAGCTTCCCGACAAAGAGCTTTGCAGACTTCAGGGATTTACATCCGATGACAAGCCGACGCTCGCCGGTTTAATGCTGTTCTCTGCCTATCCGCAGGCATTTTTTCCGCAGCTTTGCATCACGGCAGTATCCGTACCCGGTACGGAGATTAGCAGCAACAGCGCCGTCGGAGAACGCTTTATCGACAATAAAAAAATCGACGGAACGCTCGTACAAATGCTGAACGATGCGCTCCTGTTCGTCAGAAACAATATGCATACCGCTACCATTATAAACCCGGACACCGGCAAAAGAAATGACAGGACAGACTACCCCATCATTGCAATCAGAGAGCTTATCATAAATGCGCTTGTTCACCGTGATTACAGTATTCACACCGATTCCACACCTATTACCATCAAGATGTACACTGACAGATTTGAGATCGAGAACCCCGGCGGACTTTACGGGCGAATGACGCTTGACCGTCTCGGCAAGGTCTCGGCTGACACCAGAAATCCCGCAATAGCAAACGCAATGGAAATTCTCGGAGAAACCGAGAACCGATACAGCGGTATCCCGACCATCATTCACGCAATGGAGGAATACGGACTGCCGGCGCCGATATTTGAGAATGACAGAGGAGTATTCAGAGTCACTCTTTATAAAAACAAAAAGGCAGACATCGAACTGAACGATGCCGAGACCCGATTGCTGAACTACTGCAAAACTCCCCGAAGCCGCAGCGAAATTGAAAAGCTGTTTGAAGGCGAAATGACGATAGCTTATGTTATGGAAAAGTACGTTCACAAGCTGATTGAAAACGGTCAGCTTGGTATGACGATACCCGAAAAGCCAAAGAGCAAGTATCAGAAGTATTATACGACCAAGCGATAAAAACGATCGGTTTTCAGATATCAATGAATGTGCTGCCGCTTTATATGGCGATGTTTATTTGAGGTGTGGAAACACGTTTTCTTCCAAAAAACCGGTTGGCACTTTCTCGGCTGCCGCCTCGGTCGGTGCTTCTGCTTCGCAGAGTCTGCCACCGGCAGACCGCACCCCCACCACTACTAGGCTCGACAATACTATAATATACGATCAAAAATCGGCGCTATAACTAAATTTTAAAAAAGTAGTACCTGAGTAGAATTTCGGATTTTTCAGGTACTACTTTTTTTGCATTTTTCGGTACTACTCAGAAACGTGATTTTTATGTGCAACTTGTAGTTATAACAACTCTTTATCAGTTATTTGTATATGAATTATTTACATAAGCTATTGCAATTATGTTACCTTTTTTCATAGCACTTAGATTTTCTTCATTCACCCGACCACTATAAATCACCGATTTTCAGCCCGTTTTGGAACATTTTTTAAAAAAGTAGTACCAAAATAGTACGCAGACAAAAAAACAGACCCGAAAAACGGCTTGGATAAGCCATTTTTCGGGTTGCTGCCATTATTCGTACTCAATAGTTGCCGGCGGTTTACCGGTAATATCATACACGACTCTGTTAACGTGCTTGACCTCATTGACGATCCTTGCCGAAACACGCTCAAGTGTGTCGTAGGGAACTCTTGTAAACGTTGCCGTCATAAAGTCTACCGTCGTTACACAGCGCAGTGCGATCATGTAATCGTATGTGCGGTAGTCGCCCATTACGCCGACGCTGCGTACATTTGTGAGCGCTGCAAAATACTGGTTAGCTTCACGGTTTACGCCGTCACGCTCAAGCTCCTCACGGAAAATAAGGTCTGCGTCACGAAGCATGTCAAGCTTATCTTTCGTTACCTCGCCGATAACTCTTATCGCAAGACCGGGACCCGGGAAAGGCTGACGGTCTACAAGCTTATCGGGAATACCAAGCTCTCTGCCGACTGCTCTTACTTCGTCTTTGAACAGATCACGAAGCGGCTCTACGATCTCTCTGAAATCAACGTGGTCAGGAAGTCCGCCTACGTTGTGATGGCTCTTTATGGTAGCGCCGTTGCCCTTGCCGCTCTCAACGACATCGGGATATATCGTACCCTGTACAAGATAATCTACGGAGCCGATCTTCTTTGCCTCTTCTTCAAAGACATTGATGAACTCCTCACCTATTATCTTGCGCTTCTTTTCGGGATCTTCAACGCCTGCAAGCTTTGAAAGGAAACGCTCCTCGGCGTCTACTCTGATAAACTTAGACTTGAAACGCTTGCCGAAGATCTCCTCTACCTCGTCGCCCTCGTTTTTGCGAAGAAGGCCGTGATCTACGAAAATACATGTGAGATTCTCGCCGATAGCCTCGTTAAGAAGCGCCGCAGCTACGGAGCTGTCTACGCCGCCGGACAGTGCGCAAAGTGCCTTGCCGTCGCCGATCTTCTCACGAAGAGCCTTTACTGTCTCCTTTGCAAATGCAGACATCTTCCAGAGACCGGAGCAGCCGCATACCTTCTTTACAAAGTTATCAATGATAGCAGTTCCGTTCACCGTGTTGTTTACCTCGGGGTGGAACTGTATGCCGTAAAACTTCTTCTCTGCGTTTTCGATAGCTGCATTCGGACAAGACGGCGTTCTTGCGATGGTTCTGAAACCATCGGGCAGATCGCCGACAAAATCGGTGTGCGACATAAGACATACGTTTTTATCGCCGAAGCCGTCGAACAGAACGGAGCTTTCAAGAGCTACCTCAGTCTCGCCGTACTCACGCTTGTCTGCTCTCTTGACCTCGCCGCCGAGAGTCTGCGTCATCATCTGCATACCGTAGCAGATACCGAGCACGGGAATGCCAAGCTCGAAAATTTTGGGATCGCACTTCGGAGCGCCGTCTGCGTAAACGCTCGCAGGACCGCCCGTAAAGATAACGCCCTTTGCACCTCTGCGCTTTATCTCGTCCGCCGAGATATCGTAACGAACAAGCTCGCAGTAAACATTGCACTCACGCACTCTGCGTGCGATGAGCTGATTGTACTGACCATAGAAGTCAAGAATAAGTATAAGCTCTTCTTTTTCCTGCATAAACACGCCCCCGGAATTTTAATTGACAATTGATGATGGACAATTGCCGACTTATCAGCCAAAATATAACTGACTAAACATAAAATAATTATATTACATGAAAAGACAATAATCAATAGTTCGGAAACAATTGAGAAAAATTTGATTTTTTCGCCAAAAAATCGCCTATGCAGAGGAAAATTCTGCATAGGCGGTTACTTTTACTTCAACGCTTGATATTGATCTCGGCGAACATATATTACAGCGTGGATCATAACATTGCCTTTTTCATTATCCACAGAATAATAGATATAGAAATTCTTTATCAACATTTTCCGAAAGCCTATTGAACGATGCGGCTCGCTTTCAACAAGCGGATATCTCATAGGCATTTCATCAAGACTGAATATCGCTCTTTCAAGCACTTCAAGATATTTTAGTGCTGTATCCTTTTCCAACAGCGTTTCCGCAATATAGTCACGCAGTTGAGTTAGCTGTATCTTAGCATTTTCTGTCAAAAGTATATTGTATTTCAACTTTTCAGTCCCTCTTTCAGTTCCTCAAAAGTCTCTTTTGCGGAATACAATTCTCCTCTTTCTGCTTGACTAAAGCTTTCTTTGAGCATTTCGTCAAATTCTTCTTTTGTATATTCATCAAACACCTTCGGCTTAGGTGTAAGCGTTATATCAAACGGCACACCTTGCTTTATAACCACCTGCTTGTAAAGCGAATTGATAAGAGTAGAAACCGAGATATCGAGCTGCTTTAATATCTCTTCTGCTTGTTCTTTCAATTCCCTTTCGACACGAACACTTACTGTTGAATCTTTCATAGTAACCGCTCCTTTCAGTTGTCTTTATATTATTATACCACTTTGCACTGCGTTTTGCAATACAAAATAATACCCATGCAGAGAATATTGCCGCATGGGTACAAGCTATTTGTTCTAAACCGGTTTTGTTAATGATCCCTTCATTTATTACTTCTTAATTTTTATTCGTATTTTCGGGTTTAACCGCAGCAATTATCAAGCCTATTACTCCCAGAAAAAAGCCAACCCAAAACCAACCTGAAAACGGCTTTGCCTCGTAACCTTTTGCTCTAACAATACCGATGCAAATTGCACCAAAAATCAATCCTCCAACAATTGCACTTATACAATAAATAATAGTATATGAGTTCTCCTATTTTCACCTCACTTTACTGTAAATTATGATATTATGCATTCAAATAAATGCTTTATACACGTTTTAGCATTCGTTTGAATGCATATCAATAGTTTTTGTTTAAATATAGTAAAATTTTAAGAAAGGGGAATCCTAAATCAAACGATAAAAGGAAGTGCAACAATGTATCTGCGGCGACTGCGAGATCTACGTGAGGATAATGATTTAAAACAGGAATATGTGGCAAATGTATTAAAGATCACACGTCAGCAGTACCAGCTTTATGAAAGCGGAAAAAGAAGCCTTCCGATAGAGAAGCTTGTTGAAATATGCAAGCTGTATAATGTGTCTGCTGATTATATTTTGGAACTGTCAGATAAAACATAAAATCACACATACATTTAAATTTTTGCAGGGAATATTCTTAAACCTTATTCTTATTTAATTTTTTTGAAAATAATGCTTGACAAATCCCATTTCTGCTGATATAATGATAGAGCATTCAAAAAAGACATAGGGGTATAGCTCAGTTGGTAGAGCAGTGGTCTCCAAAACCACGTGCCGAGGGTTCGAGTCCTTCTGCCCCTGCCAGATAGATTCCGGAATCAGATGAGGTTCCGGAATTTTTTATTTTTCTGATATAACGGACTCGAACCCGTGAGGGCGTGAGCGTTAAAAAAATGCTCCGGGGGAGCATTTTTAGCGAGCGGTGAGGCGGCAGCCGAACGGTCAAGCGCAAAGCACTTGGTCGAGTCCTTCTGCCCCTGCCAAATAAAATCCGGAATCAGATGAGGTTCCGGAATTTTTTATTTTTCTGATATAACGGACTCGAACCCGTGAGGGTGTGAGCGTCAAAAAATGCTCCGGGGGAGCATTTTTAGCGAGCGGTAAGGCGGCAGCCGAACGGTCAAGCGCAAAGCGCTTGGTCGAGTCCTTCTGCCCCTGTCAGAACAAAAAACTGTCACGAAAGTGGCAGTTTTTTGTTTTGTATTATTCATTTTTTAAGGAAGCACTGATTAAATCGAGCGCCCATATTGCTCAGTCCGCAGGACGTGATTTATTCAGTGGTTCCTTAGTATTCCAAAATCACATTGTTTCCAGATCGACCCAATCTTCTTCACAGTTTTGACAATTATTACACTTCAAAGAAATCTGAATCCATTCAAATCCATTGACCCAATCATTCATAGAAAAAGAATCATCATGGGATACGCACTCATCGTAGAAATCCTGTTTGCCCTGAGAACTAATTGTGGTTACTACATGGTAAAGTGATGAATTGCATTTAGAACAAACAACCTTATTAAACGGTTTGTTACGATCAATATAATCCGTTTTACATACAAATCCATCCCAACCATCTTTTCCTGCATCAAACAGGATTATTTCTTTGCTGCACTCACTGCAGATCAACTTAACAAACTGTCTTTCGTTGCTTTCGTATACTTCAAACAATTCATTTCCGCATTCACATTTTATTGTTCCTGTAACCTGATATTCTGTGTTATCATCACCTATCGGGAATAAAAAGCCAGCAAGACGAGCAGGTATCGGTAATTCAGACATTTCACATTCTCCTTTGTTTCATACAAAATATTTTTATAGCAATACCGCATAGATAGTTCGGTGCTAAACAAAACGTACAATGCGGTACTGCAAGCGGTCATTTTGACGGTGTTGCCTTAATATAACTCAACTAATTGCTTATAAGTATAATCATATTCTCTGACAAACAAATCCTCTGTCAGATGATCGGTATTGACCATATAAATGCGAACTTCGCAACATATATGGACACCTGTATGAATATCTAAACTGCGATAATTGAATCTTATCTCTCCGGACTGTCCGTCGGATAAAACAAATGCAGTTTCATTCAATGTATTGAACTGCTTATAAAATTCGGAAGCAGGATCATTCACATCTTCGTTTCCGCCTCGTCTGAAAGGCTTCATAAATAAAGAGCCTTGACTAAACCACTTTATTCTGTAAGCATTGCTTTCTTTCTGTATTCTTATGCAAGGTATTATATTCTTGTTTATCTCTTCAACCGTATAAAACAAGCCGTCCCACCGCTTCGTGCGATCGGCTGCTTCGTCTGTTTTATCAAACACCGTTCCTTTTAAAAAATCATCACCGGGATTTGTATTATGTCGTTTTCGGCTTCTTCGATACAAATTTTGACTTTTATAATAGTCATACCAAAAATCTCTTTCTGATCGAGAAAAATAATACGAACCCTTGCATGTTAAAAAGATCTCTTTTTGATCTTGCTGATTATCAATTCTTATCAGCGAAGGAAAGAAAAGATCGTTCCTTTTTTTACTGTCTTCCGGATTTCTGCTTTCCTTTGACCATAAAATTTTTATCTGCTGTACAGCAAGCACTACATATCACCTTCGTTCTGTGCTCCGTTTTATTATATCACATCAAATAAACAGACGCAATAAAGATTCTTCCCGAATAGCTCTCTTCCCCTTGCACATAAAACCAAAATATGATACAATTAATAAAAATAAAATATAAAGGAGGTGTACACATGAAAAACGTTGAGATCTTCACCGACGGGGCCTGCAAGGGCAATCCCGGACCGGGCGGCTGGGGCGCTATTCTCCGCTACGGTGCTGCCGAAAAAGAACTGAGCGGCGGTGCGCCCGACACTACAAACAATAAAATGGAGCTGAGCGCAGTTATCGAGGCTCTTAAATGCCTGAAAGAACCTTGCCGTGTGATGCTTTACAGCGATTCGACATATGTGTGCAACTCCATAAACGAAGGCTGGATCAAAAACTGGTTGGCAAAAAATTGGGTGAACCGAGGCAAACCTGTTCCGAACGCCGATCTCTGGAAGCAGCTTCTTCCGCTGCTCGATAAGCACGAGGTCACGTTCAACTGGGTAAGAGGCCATAACGGGCACCCCGAAAATGAACGCTGCGACCGCCTTGCCGTTGCAGCCGCCGAGAAATACAGAAAGTAAATGAAAGCACGGCCGCTTGTTTCCGCACTGCTTGCTTTCTTGATAATGCTGACGCTTTTTCTTTCCGCTTTCGCCGAAACTCGCCTGTCTTTTTCATCGGGCGGCGAGATAGTCGGCGTATTTCCTCTGCAGGACGAATATTTCGGCATACTCGGCATTGAAAACAATACATACACTATCACGATCCTTGACGAATCAGGTCACATCAGCTGCATAAATACAAATATCGACAGTTACGACGCATCATACTCGTGCTTCGGCGGCTCGTTTTATTTCTACGAGAGCCTTTGCGAAGCCCATGATGCGCCTTTTTATTTTGTATCCGTAAGCGAATTTCGTTTCGGAGAAGATCTTCCTCGCAAAAAGGTGATAAACAACGCCGAATTTCGTGGCGAAACTCCGTGCGCCTTTGACGGAAACTGCTATTACATAACAAATGTCACAAAGCTGAATATCTACAACTCACGAATGCAGCCGATATCGGAATGCCGTCTTGACTCTCCGTGCAGCCGCATTTTAGCTCGCCCTGACGGCGGCGTTTACTGCCTGTGCTCCGGAAATACCGTTTATGTGGACGAATACGGCGATATGACGGAGCTTCCGTTTCACACCGACGAGCTTTACATCGCAGGCGACAAGATATTTGCAAACGGCACTTTCTACGATAAATACGGTCATACCGTCTGCGATGTTCACGACCCGTCAAACGGTGCGGCAGCTTTCGGCAGCACGTATATCGGCGTCAGAAACGGCAGGCTTACCAGGGTGTTTGACGGCACAGAAACGGAAGGCTTTGAAATTTCGGGCGATCCTTTCATTACGTGCAGCACAGACACGGCGGTTTGCTTTACGCAAAACGACGGCTTTATCGAAGCTGTTTTCTTCACTCCCGATGACTTCAAGGAAAAGTCATCCGAATCTCCTGCCGACACTACAAACTACCCTACCGATAGAATGCTGATAGTTGAACAGGGCATGACGGCACATCGTCTGCGCACGGAGAAGTATCCGAACGCAGAATTTACGAAAAATGGTGAACCATACTCCGGCAAGCTCGGAACGGGTATTATTATGACGTTGGAAAACACAGATTATATCATCATTGTAAAAGGCGATATAACGGGCAACGGCAATATAAACAACAGCGACCTGGAAGCTGCCGAAAATGTTCTGTTCGGTAAACTCACACTTGAAGGAGCATATTTCACGGCTGCGGATATGAACAACGACGATATTATTGATCTTAAAGATGTTTATCGGATATATAAAATCACGCTGAAAAATTGAACTAAAATATTCCACAAAAACCAATTAATATTTCTCTTTTTTCTTTACAACAAATAATTGCTTGTGGTATAATTAGATCGAGCTTACAATTATGGAAGTTTCAGTCTGTAAAAAAGTAAAAAAATCGCACATCCGAAAGTTTTCGCCAAGCCTTTTTCAAAAGGCTTGCAGGGTGCAGGGACAGCGTCCCTGCACGCCGGAGGCACGATACAGCCCTTTTAGGGGCGAATTTCAGCCGCATTAGATTTTCTCGCCGTGACACGGTGATGAAATAACTTTATCAGTTTTCCGCCCGGCACATTGGCTTCGCCTCGTGCCTGCTTTATAAGTAAAGTCGCATACATTTGGTGCTGCGCACGCTGTTATTATCGTTTTGACTTTACTCTTCATTGTTTCGGATTACATTTCGGGGCTTCTCGCCCCGAACCCCCGCCCGCTTTTTGAAAAAAGCGGGGCAAAAACTTTCTGATGTGCGTTTCTTAAACTTTATCGACAAGCTGAATCCTTTACAGAAAAGAGGATAAACCATGCTGAAAATCGAACATCTTACAAAGCGCTACGGCGATAAGCTCGCTGTGGATGATCTTAGCATTGAAATAAAAAGCGGCGAGATATACGGCTTTATCGGTCATAACGGCGCCGGAAAAACTACAACGATAAAATGCTCCTGCGGTCTTCTGGAGTTTGAATCGGGCGAAATATACGTTGACGGCATCTCCATAAAGGATGACCCTATAGAGTGCAAGCGCAGGCTTTCGTATCTGCCCGATAACCCCGATCTTTACGACTTTATGCCCGGCATTAAATATCTCAATTTCGTTGCCGATATCTACGGCATGGAGGTTGAAGAGCGTGACAAGCAGATACATAAGCTTGCCGATATGTTCGGCATCACAAAAGACCTGGCGCAGCCGATAAACAGCTACTCTCACGGCATGAAGCAGAAGCTTGCGCTTATCTCGGCGTTCATGCACAAACCGAAGCTCGTTCTGCTTGATGAGCCGTTTGTAGGCCTTGATCCCGTTGCGGCTCACCGTATGAAAGAAGAGATGAAAGAGGCGTGCAAAGACGGCGCTGCTGTGTTCTTCTCTACTCACGTTCTTGAAGTTGCCGAAAAGCTTTGCGACAAGATCGCAATTATCAGCGGCGGCAAGCTCATAGCAAGCGGCACAACGGACGAGGTGCGGGGCAACGTTTCGCTTGAAGAGGTATTCCTCGAACTGGAGGAGAAAAATGTCTAACACTGTATCAGAGCTTGTTAAAATAAAAATAACCGGCGATATATCCTCTATGATAAGCTTCATGAGAGGGCGCAATGCAAAAGGACAGTCTTTCAACATCGGCACGGCATTCATACTCGCCGTTGTCGTGATAGCATTTGGCTTCATGATGGTCTTTTCCTTCGGAATATCTACGGTCGTCGGATTTCAGATGAAGGAAAAAGGCTGCGGCTGGCTCTATTTTCCTATGGCGTTCGTTGCATCAGGTATTTTCTCATTCATTGGAACAGTCTTTGCGGCGCAGTCGTATTTGTATGAAGCAAAGGATAACGAGCTGCTTATGAGCATGCCGATAAAACCGGCTGATATTCTGCTCAGCCGCATGATAGCTCTTTATCTGCTGAACTTTATTTATGCGAATATGCTGTTCCTGCCTGTAGGCGTGGCACACGGGCTTTTATTCGGGTATTCTTTGCTGACATTCCTCGGCTTCGTTATCTCGATGTTCCTGATACCGCTGCTTGTTACGGCGCTTTCGAGTATATTCGGATATCTCTTCGGCAGGCTTATAAAGCTTATCCCAAGCAAAAATTTCCTGACAGTTGTTCTCGGTCTTTTCACGATACTTGCTTTGTCGTTCATTACACTCAACTTCGGTCATATACTGCAAACGCTGATGAACGACATTGACAAAGTCGCCTACTGGGCTCAATCTAACTTGCATGTGCTGTACTGGTACGGTCTCGCAACGAACTGCTACTACACTCCGGTAAACTTGAACAATTACCCCTTGACCTATAACGACATCCACTTTAACGGCAGCTACTCTCCGATAAACTTTGTGGGTATTATTCCCATAACAACTATAACGGCAGCAGTCGTCTATGCAGTTTCGATCTTTCTTTCACGTCATTTCACCGGGATAGTAACACGCAAAACGGCGATGAAGAAAAAGAAGTACGTTCGCAAGAAGCTCAAAAAAACAAATATCCAGCTTGCACTCATCAAAAAAGAGGTCGGCTACTTCTTCAGTATGCCGGCTTACGTAATGAATGCCGGCATGAGTACAATAATGGCTGTTCTGCTCGGCGTAGGAATACTTTTAAGAGGCAGCATCATCGTAGAATGGCTGCCGAGAATGTTCCCGGACGCTTCGACAAATCTTATAGGCCTTGCAGTAGGTTCGTCTCTTGCACTGTCTTGTACACTCAACGATGTGACTGCTCCGACTATCTCACTTGAGGGAAAAACGATTTGGATACTGAAATCAACGCCGCTCGGCGCTATGAAGGTATTCTTTGCAAAAGCTCTGCTGGCGCCTATAGTCTGCCTGCCCGGCGTTATATTTACGGCGTTTGCAAGCGCACTCACGCTCAAATTAAAGGCAGCAGATATCCTGTTTATTATCTTCATACCGATACTCGCCTGCCTGTTCTCGGGCTTTCTGGGCGTCTGCGTAAATCTGAAGCTCCCACGCTTCGACTGGACAAACGAGATCACCGTTATAAAGCAAAGTCTCAGCGTTATATTCACGCTGCTGCTTTCGATGTTCTTTACAGCTATCCCCTTTACGCTCGCAATCGTTCCGAGCGCTTACCTTGAAGATTTTTCATCGGTATGGGCATACGGCATATGCATCGTATACTTTGCGGCTCTCGTTCTGCTTGAAATATTCTTCCTGTCAACCGACGGCAAGAAGATCTGGAACGAGCTTTGACAGATAAATAATTATTTTCAAGCGGCACGGCTTTGGCTGTGCCGCTTTGCTTGCCGATAAAGCAAAGAAATACACAGCCGGAAGTTTTAGCCAAGCCTTTTCAACGGCATTACAACTATATTTGTCTTTTAAAACTACTTTTTCTTTATTAAATGGACAAAAATTGACATGGTAAATCATTTAATTCTCTATCAGAATTAAAAACACGCTTCTTGTTAGTATAATACATAAGGATTACTATGATTGGGTGAATATACCCGTGACCTCTCCGCCGGTTTCCGTGCGGAATTACTATGCTTTTGGGGGCTCGGTTTTTAATGAAAATAGGTCTTGATATAGGTTCTACCACTATAAAATGCGCCGTGCTTGACGATGAAAACAAACTCATATATTCAAGCTATGAGCGCCACTACTCTCAGATCACACAAAAGATCGGCGAGATCCTCACCAAGCTGCGCCTTAACGTAAAGGGTGCAGACAAAGCGTGCATTGCCCTTTCGGGCTCGGCAGGCATGGGCGTTGCCGAAAGCTGCGGTCTTGATTTCGTTCAGGAAGTATATGCGACCCGTGTTGCCGTAAATACATTCATTCCCGGAACCGATGTTGTAATAGAGCTTGGCGGCGAGGACGCAAAGATACTCTTCCTGTCGGGCGGCATGGAAGTTCGTATGAACGGCACCTGCGCAGGCGGTACGGGAGCGTTCATCGACCAGATGGCAACTCTTCTCAACGTTGATATCGAAGAGTTCAACTCTCTTGCACAGCAGTACGAAAAAACATATACGATCGCTTCACGCTGCGGCGTATTTGCAAAAACAGATATACAGCCGCTTCTCAACCAGGGCGCAAGAAAGAGCGACATTGCCGAAAGTATCTTTGCGGCAGTTGTAAACCAAACAGTTTCGGGTCTTGCTCAGGGCCGTGAGATAGAGGGCAATATCGTATATCTCGGCGGTCCGCTCACATTCATGTCGGAGCTTCGCCGTCAATTTGACAAGGTCCTCGACACAAAGGGTACATGCCCCGAAAACTCGCTCTACTTCGTAGCGATGGGCGCAGCGCTTTGCGCCGACAACACGATCGACTTCACAAGCGTTATCAATCAGGTAACAAAATATACAGGAAGCGGCAACTTTGCTTTCAATCAGCCGCTTTTCAAGGATAAGAAAGAATACAACGAGTTTATCTCACGCCACAGCAGAGCTGATATCAAAGGCAAGGATATCAGCTCATACAAGGGCAAGGCTTATATCGGCATCGATGCAGGCTCTACAACGGTCAAGGGCGTTGTAATAAGCGAAAACAAGGAACTTCTTTTCAGCAAGTACCTTTCAAACAGCGGCAACCCCGTGCCGATCATCAAAGCTTTTCTTGAAGAGGTCTATAAAAAATGCCCGAACATCAACATAGCAGGCAGCGCAGTTACGGGCTACGGCGAGGAGATCGTTAAAAACGCATTCTGCATAGATTACGGCATCGTTGAAACGGTAGCTCACTTTACGGCTGCAAAAGACTTTATGCCCGACGTTGAATTTATCATAGATATCGGCGGACAGGACATCAAGTGCTTTAAAATACACAACGGCGCTATCGACAACATATTCCTCAACGAAGCCTGCTCATCGGGCTGCGGCTCATTTTTGCAGACGTTTGCAAATGCGCTCGGCTATTCGATAGAGGAATTCGCAAACAAAGGACTTTTCGCAAAGCACCCCGTAGACCTCGGCTCACGCTGCACCGTGTTCATGAACAGCTCGGTAAAGCAGGCGCAGAAGGACGGCGCAACCATCGAGGATATTTCGGCAGGTCTTTCGCTCAGCGTAGTTAAAAATGCGCTTTACAAAGTAATCAGAACGTCAAGCCCCGATCAGCTCGGCAGAAAGATCGTAGTTCAGGGCGGTACGTTCCTCAACAACGCAGTTCTCAGAGCGTTCGAGATGGAAATGGGAACAAACGTTGTCCGCCCCGTTATCTCGGGTCTTATGGGCGCATACGGCGCAGCGCTCTTCGCACTCAGCAGAGAGTCGAATAAAAAGAGCACGATCCTTGATACAAAGGCTCTCTCCGATTTCAAGCATGAGATCAAGGTAGCTAACTGCGGCATGTGTCAGAACAACTGCCGCCTTACGATAAACACATTCGCAGACGGCCGCCGCTTCATCGCAGGCAACCGCTGCGAACGCCCGATCACGAAAAAATCGCCCGACAAGAGCGCAAATATCTACGAATACAAGCTCGATCTTCTCAAGTCGTATGAGCCTAAAGAGGGCACACGAGGAAAGATCGGTCTTCCGATGGGGCTCAACATGTATGAGCTTCTGCCGTTCTGGCACACGCTCTTCACAAGCCTCGGCTTTGAGGTAGTAACATCGGGCATTTCCGACAAAAAGGTATACTCAAAGGGCAACAAGACGATCCCCTCCGATACGATCTGCTTCCCTGCAAAGCTCGTTCACGGTCATGTGCAGAAGCTTATCGACGCAGGCGTTGAAACTATCTTCTACCCCTGCATGTCGTACAACTTTGACGAGGGCATTTCCGACAACCACTACAACTGCCCTGTTGTTGCATATTACCCCGAAGTTATCGGCGCAAATATGAGCAGCGTTTCAAAAATAACGCTCATCAAGGATTACGTCGGTATACACCGCAGAAAGGACTTCCCGAAAAAACTCACGGAGATTCTTTCAAAGCATTATCCCGACATCACCATTAAAGAAGTGAAAGCAGCAGCAGACGCCGCTTACCGTGAGTACGGCGCTCACATTGAGCGCATTCGCAAAAAGGGCGCAGAGATAATCGCAAAGGCAGAGGAAGAAGGCAAGCCCATCTTCGTGCTTTCGGGACGTCCGTACCACGTAGACCCCGAGATCAATCACGGCATCGACAGAATGATAACGAGCTTCGGCGTTGCGGTAGTTTCCGAGGACTCCATCAGCTACCATGTTGACAAGTTCCCCACTACCGTACTCAATCAGTGGACATATCATGCAAGACTGTACGCTGCCGCACGTTACATTGCAGATAAGAAAAACATGAACCTCGTTCAGCTCGTATCATTCGGCTGCGGCGTTGATGCGATAACAACAGATGAAGTAAGAGATATCCTCGAAAGCGAGGGCAAGATCTACACACAGATCAAGATCGACGAGATAACGAACCTCGGCGCTGTAAAGATCAGGATCAGATCGCTGCTTGCAGCACTCGGCGAGGAAAACTAAACGATCTGCTAACGGCAAAGCGAAAGGAGAAACTATCTTGGCTAAGCTTGAATACGACAAGAACGGCAGACTGCTGTTCACAAAGGAAATGAAGAACGAGTACACGATACTCCTGCCAATGATGGCTCCCATTCATTTCAATATTCTCAGAAACGTTTTCACTCACTACGGCTATAAAACAGTCCTGCTCGATACGAAAGGTCCCGAAATAGCTCAGGTGGGTCTTAAGTATGTCCATAACGATACATGCTACCCTGCGCTGCTCGTTATCGGTCAGTTTATACAGGCTCTTCAAAGCGGAAAGTACGACACAAACAAGGTCGCTCTCATGATAACTCAGACAGGCGGCGGCTGCCGTGCTTCCAACTATATCCATCTGCTTAGAAAAGCTCTCGTTAAAGCAGGCTTCGAACGTGTACCTGTGATCTCACTCAACCTCTCAGGTCTTGAAAGCAACCCTGGCTTTTCACTCACGCTGCCTATGATCCGCCGTTTTGCGGCAGGACTCGTTTACGGCGACGAGCTTATGCTTCTGAGAAATCAGATACAACCCTACGAGCTTGCTCTCGGTGAGACGCAACGACTTGTTGACAAGTGGATACAGGAGCTTTCCGATCAGTTTGCAAAGGGCAAAGGCTTCACTGCAAAAGAGATAGATAAAAACATGGACGAGATCGCACAGTCGTTCTCCGAGATCAAGATCAACAAGATACCGAAAGTCAAGGTCGGAGTAGTCGGCGAGATCTACGTAAAATACGCAGCTCTCGGAAACAATGATCTTGAAGCTTTTCTTGCTCAGCAGGGCTGCGAGGTCAACCTGCCGGGCATCATGGGCTTTGCTCTCTTTAAAGTTGACAACCGTCTTGAGGACATCAAGCTTTACGGAGGCAGCTCGATAAAATACAAAGTCGTTGATATGCTCATGCAGTATCTCACAAAGCTTGAAGCAAGCCTTATCAAGGCTGTTTCAAATCACGGCTTCCAGGCACCATCTTCCTACGCTCACACAAAGTCGCTTGTAGACGGCGTTATCGGCTACGGCTCAAAAATGGGCGAAGGCTGGCTGCTCACAGCGGAGATGCTTGAGCTTACCGAAGCAGGCTACGGCAATATCGTCTGCACACAGCCCTTTGGCTGCCTTCCGAACCACATCAACGGCAAGGGCATGATAAGACGCATCAAATCCGTTGACGACCGTGCAAACATCGTAGCTATCGACTACGACCCGGGCGCTCCGAGAGTAAATCAGGAGAACCGTATCAAGCTCATGCTTGCCGTTGCAAGAGAGAACCTCGAAAAAGAGCTTGACTCAAAAAGTGCATAAATAATCCGTTTAATTTGGAGCTTGCTATGAAAAAGATATATTTCACACGACACGGAGAAACGTTCTGGAACGTGGAAAACAAAATATGCGGCGTTACCGACATCGGGCTTACCGAAAAGGGCAAAGCGCAGGCCGATGAGCTTGGCGAGATCATTCGCTCGGGCGATTACGGCATAGATGAGATACTCTGTTCGCCGCTTATCCGTGCAAGGGAAACGGCAGAGCGCATCGCCGCAAAAACAGGCCTCCCCCTTCGTGTGGAACCTCGCCTGACCGAGCAATGCTTCGGAAAATATGAGGGCACGCCACGCAACGGAGCGGAGTTCAAAGCCGCAAAAGCAAGCTTTGCAGACTCTTACGGCGGCGGCGAATCAATGCTGCACCTTGCCGCAAGGATATACAATCTTCTCGATGAGCTTAAAAATGACGACAAGGTTTATCTTCTTGCCGCTCACAACGGTATATCAAGAGTAGTAAATTCTTATTTCAACGATATGTCCAACACGGAATACGCAGCATTCGGGATAAAGAATTGTGATATCCTTGAATTTTATTTCCGTTGATCATAAAAGAATATATTATTACAAAAGGGAACGCTTTCGATCATTGCGTTTCCTTTATTATTTTTATTATTTTTTCATAGAATTGAACCTTTTTTATTTTTTCCATCGTACTTATAATTGATATTAATTAATATTATTAATGTGGCAATTAAATAATACAAATACTTTTTATGCCGAAGGGGTGCATGGGGCGACCCAATGTCAACAACTTAAGGTTTTTTTTACTGAAAACTGAAAACTTAAGACTGAAACTGAATAATGTTGGAAGTGCTGCGCACTTGTTTTTATGGAAAAAGTTCAAAAATCTTAAATATAAAAGAGCGAAGCGATTTTCCACTATTATTCATTCTTCAGTTTTAAGGAAGCACTGAATAAACCGAGTGCCCATATTGCGCAGTCAGATTTTGAGGCAAATTGGACGAAAAAGCCGCAGGAATACTGACGTATTTCAAGGGAGTTGAGTGCAATATGACAAAAAGATGCAAGCAAGATGGGTGCTCAGCCCGTAGGGCGTGATTTATTCAGTTCGAAGAAACGAGGAGTGAAAATGAATGTTAAAGAAACGATCGAACAATTAAAGCAGCATAACGATTCTGCTTTGGAAGAGATCATACAAGCATACACACCGTATATTTCGACGATCGTTTACAATGTCTCACGAGGCGCTATTAGCACCGAAGACATCGAAGAGGTTTGTGCAGACGTATTTATTACGCTTTGGAAAAACACCGATAACATAAAGCCCGATACCCTGAAAGGATATCTTGCCGTTATTGCCAAAAGCCGTGCCAAAGATAAACTCCGCACAAAAAAGAACATAAACATCACAGATATTGAGGATGCGGAACTATCCGATGAGTATTCGCTCGCAGATGATCTTGACAACAGCGAACTGAGCCGTGAGCTGCGAAGCTGCGTGTCTGATCTCGGTGAACCTGACAGTGAAATAGTCATACGCTACTATTACTACTACCAGACCTCAAAAAAGATCTCGGAAATACTGAACATGAACGCTGACACGGTCAAAACAAAACTGCGGCGTGCGAAAGGAAAGCTTCGCACAATGCTTGAAGAAAGGGGCTATATCTATGAAAACAAATAATGTATTCGATCTGCTTGATGCGGAAAACACGGTTTCCGATGAAACAGTCATCTCTGAAACCGGAGTGAGCACTCAAAGAATAACCGAGCTTGTAAGAACAAAACTCGATACGGATAACGGCGGGAATATTATTCCTGTAAAGAAGAAGCGATCCTCTCTTCGCATCACAGCACTTATCGCAGCCGTACTTGCCGTCTCTGTAATTACAGCAGCTGCATCAGGCGAATTCAACGAAGCTTTCGGTGAGTTTTTTGTAGGCGAATCCTCCGACGGTATTTACAGCGGCTCCCATCTTACTATCGAAAGCGAATCCACCAATGTTGAGTTTCTCGGCATCGCAGGCGATGATCATATTGCGTCTGCTTCCATGAAGCTTACAAGAAAAGACGGCAAACCATTCGTAGATAGTATTGAAGATACATGGATATGGAATTCCGGGTATTATACTCTGTGGGATGGTATCGATCTTTGGGACGATTCAACTGTTGTAAGCTACACAATGCCAAAATGGTTTGAAATAGAGCACTGTGATGAAATGGTTGATTATAATAACGGTATAATAGAATATGTTTACAACGATGCTTATATGTCTTTTGACGACTGCTCTACTGTCAGCGTATTCATTTATTCTTTAGGTGATTATCCCCTGAAAGGTGAAACTATGACAGCGTCATTAAGATCACTTTCAGCTTATACCGTTGATGAGATCCTTTACGACTACTCCGAACATATTCCGGAAAACACCGATGAATACGGTCACCGTGAAAACGCAGATTTTAGAAAAACATTTAATTCCATTATAAAAGACTTTGGAAGGGAAGCAAAAAACGGCGTAAGAGTTACTGTTAATCCCAAAACCCAAGATATTGTACTTGCAAAGGAAACTCCGCTTGACATCGATTTTACTCTTTCAGTAAAAATGGATTATAAGAGCTCTACGAGAACTTTTAAGCTTTCAAATCTTTCAGAGTGCTTCCCCCTTTGGGAAAACGGAGCCGAAGGAAAAATAACCGTTTCGCCGTTCACTATGGAGCTTGAAGCAACGATAAATGATCCGATAGACCCGATAGTATCAACTTACGACAATGCTAAAAATCTTGGGAAGGGATTATCAGATTTCTGGTGGTATACCTACTACAAGCCGGTCGTGCCGGAAGAATTGAAAGTTACGCTTTCAAGCGGTGAAGTTGTTATGGCAATCGAAGAAATTCACGAAGGAGATGATAAATGTGATATCATCTATTCATTCTATGAATGTAACGATGACGCCAACCGCTACTATCATTATTCCCTCGGCGATAATACAAAGCTTCACCCAAAAACCATTAACCCCGATGAGATAGTTTCCATCGAAACATACGGTGTTACTATCTATCAAAACCAAGATTAAAATTTCATTAGAAATAAGCCAAACATCTTGTTATGCAGCGATTTTTTCGATATAATATCTGTAGAATCATATAAAAGAAGGTATCGAAAATGAAGCTCAGGTCATCTTATCCGCTGCTTGCGGCGGCGCTGCTTCTCCCCTGCTGTTCGGCTTTGTTTAACGCCGCTCTGCTTTCGGGCGGCGTTTTTGCAGCAGCGCTTACCGCTTCGCTGCTTATACTCATCGTATTCATATTCAAGCCGACTCATCTTAAAAAAACTTATCCTAAGATATACGTCATCTACGACGGGTGCAGGCAGATCAAAACGTTCCGTGTAAGCATAGTTTTCCACATTATAATGTTCGTCTTGTTGAAAACTATCTTCAAAATCACATTCGTACCCTCGCTTGTATTTATATTAGTGGCATACGCAGTGATTATGCTGCTGATGATCTCAGGAGGAGTGCGTTTGTTTCTTGCAAGCACACAGATATCGCTTACGCTTCGTGTGCTTATGGCAACTCTTTTCTGGGTGCCTGTAGCTAACCTCATCGTAATGAAAAAAGCCGAACGCACGGCATGGCAGGAATTTGACAGAGAAGCCGCACGTATCGAGCTTGACAATGCACGTGCCGAAAACGAGATCTGCAAAACAAAGTACCCGATACTGCTCGTTCACGGCATTTTCTTCCGTGATCTCAACTTTTTCAACTACTGGGGCAGAGTTCCGAAGGAGCTTATCAAAAACGGCGCAGATATCTACTACGGCGACCAGCCCTCGGCGGCAAGCGTTGAGGAATGCGGTAATTTTCTGAAAGATCGTATTGATGATATCATCTCAATGACAGGCTGCGAAAAGGTGAACATCATCGCCCACTCAAAGGGCGGTCTTGACAGCCGCTATGCAGCCGCTTTACCGGGCTGCGCAGAACATATCGCCTCGATCACCACAGTCAACACACCGCATCGTGGCTGCCTGTATGCAGATTACCTGCTGGGAAAGCTTCCAAAAACCATTATCTCATGGATAGCCGCAAAGTATAATGCCGCGCTCTCCCGTTTCGGTGAAAAAGCCGATTTCATTGAGGGCGTGACCGATCTTACGGCAGCTCGCTGTGCTGAGTTCAACGAAACTCACCCGATACCCGAGGGCGTATATTGCCGCAGCGTAGGCTCTTACATGAAAAAATCGACCTCGGCAGGCTTTCCGCTCAACTTTGCTTACGTTCTTGTAAAGCTGTTCAGCCGAACGGAAAACGACGGCCTTGTAGATCTTGAATCAATGAAATGGGGCGACAGCTTCACGGTTTACAGTCCCAAAACAAAACGAGGCATCTCTCACGGCGACGCTATAGACTTATTCCGTGAGGATATTTCCGGATATGACGTTCGTGAAGTCTATGTAAAGCTTGTTGAAGATCTGAAAAACAGAGGATTATGATCTGCATATAAAATTGACCAGTTTTTGATAGTTTACACCAAAGAATTTTTCTTTCTCTTTCCTGTTATACGCTTGAAAAAAGCTAATAATTATGTTATTATAATAGTGTTTTTTCAGAGTCGATGGGGACGCTTGTTTCAGGCGTCCCTTTCTGCGTTTTTATAGTTGCAAATGAGTATTTTGATTATAGTTTTAAGGAGTTGTTTAATATGTGCGGAATCTGCGGATTTACGGGAAATATCCCAAACGGTGATAAGGTCATTCAAAAAATGGCGGACGTTATCACTCATCGAGGCCCCGACAGCGAGGGCTTTTACACCGACAGCAATATTTCTATGGGCTTCCGCAGACTGAGCATAATCGACCTTGACGGCGGTACACAGCCTATTTACAGCAAGGACAAGTCGATGGTGCTCACGTTCAACGGCGAGATCTACAACTACAAGGAGCTGCGCCGTGAGCTTATCGATATGGGATATGAGTTCTACACTCAGACAGACAGCGAAACTATCCTGCACGGCTATGAGGCATGGGGCGAGAAAGTTCTTGACCGCCTCAGAGGCATGTTCGGCTTTGCGATCTACGATTCAAAGGACGATTCTCTCTTTATCGCCCGTGACTTCTTCGGCATCAAGCCCATGCACTATGCTCAGGTAGACGGTCATCTCGTTTACGGCTCCGAGATCAAGAGCCTGCTTGAGTTTCCGCTCTACGAAAAGAAATTCAATGCACGCACGCTCGACAATTACCTCTCGTTCCAGTATGCACTGCCGCCCGAGACATTCTTTGAAGGCATCTATTGCCTGCTCCCCGGTCATTACCTGAGATACAAAGACGGCAAGCTCACAACAACACGCTATTGGGAAGCTACATTCGAGCCGAACGATGCACTCACAGAGGACGAAGCTATCGACAAGATCGAGGACGTTTTTGAAAAGTCTGTTGAGGCACACAAGATCAGCGACGTTGAGGTAGGCTGTTTCTTATCGAGCGGCGTTGACAGCAGCTACGTTTCGAGTTATTTTGCAGATCAGAAGACATTTACCGTCGGCTTTGATTTCGGCGAGAAGTACAATGAGATCGACTGGGCAAAGGGTCTTTCCGAAAAGATCGGCGTAGACCACCACTACAAGGTGATCCAGAGCGATGAGTTCTGGGGCAACATCAAAAAAGTACAGTACCACATGGATCAGCCGCTTGCCGATCCGTCCTGCATTGCGCTTTACTTTGTTTCAAAGATCGCAAGCGAATATGTAAAGGTCGTACTCTCCGGCGAGGGCGCAGACGAGCTTTTCGGCGGCTACACGATCTATAACGAGATAAACTCCCTCAGAGGATATCAGAAGCTTCCGCTCGGACTTCGCAGGTTCCTTGCAAACATCGTTCGTCCTCTGCCGAAATTCAAAGGAAGAAACTTCCTGCTCAGAGGTGCACTTTCCGTTGAAGAACGCTTTATCGGAAACGCTTTCATGTTCAACAAAGCAGAAAAGCAGAAGATCCTCAAAGACGGCTCCATCGCACATGAGCCGCAGGAATACACAGCGAAGTATTATGACCGTGCGAAGAACTACGACGACATCACGAAAATGCAGTATCTCGACATCAACACATGGATGGTCGGCGATATCCTGCTGAAAGCGGACAGAATGTCTATGGCGAACAGCCTGGAGCTTCGTGTGCCGTTCCTCGACAAAGAAGTGTTCAACGTAGCACGCACTATCCCCTATCAGCTTCGTGTAAACAAAGAAAACACAAAGTACGCAATGCGTAAAGCAGCACGCCGCCATCTTCCCGAAGACTGGGCAAAGAAAAAAAAGCTCGGCTTCCCCGTTCCCACCCGTGTATGGCTCAAAGACGAGAAATACTACAATATCGTTCGTGACGTATTCAACTCGGAAACAGCGAAAAAGTTCTTCAACAGCGAAGAGCTTATAAAGTTCCTTGACGATCACAAAAACGGCAAGGAAGACAACAGCCGTAAGGTCTGGACGGTATTTATCTTTATCGTATGGTACAACATCTATTTCGGAAACGACACCGTAGAAGCTCCGAAGGCAGGAGACTTTAACTACTAAGCAATTGACAACAAAACAATTGACAATTGATAATTGACAATAGACAATTATGGAACTCGCCTGCGGCGAGTTGGATTATATTAGCTATCCCAAATTCATGCTTTAATTCGCAGCCATGAGATAACTATTAAATTAAGGAACCACTGAATAAATCACGCCCTGCGGACTGAGCACCCATCTTGCTTGCATCTTTTGGTCAAATTGAACTCAAAAACCTTGAAATACGTCAGTATTCCGGCGGCTTTTTCGTCCAATTTAATCAGTGCTTCCTTAATTAAAAAAACAAGCACGAAGTGCTTCCGCAATTTTCCATTTTCAATTTTCAATTTTCCATTAAAAAAAGCTCCCCGAACATTTCTGTTCGGGGAGAATTTTTGTTTGTTAAGCGTCAAGAATCAAATCTTGTTCTTCACTTATTTACCGTAGATATCGATAAGCTTCTGAGTGTTATCGTCAACAATACCTACAGAGTAACGGAGAGCGATAAGAGCATCTGCTGCTGTAACATTACCGTCACCATCAAGATCCATGATCTTCTTCATCTCTTCGGATACTGTATCGAGACCAACGCTTGCACGGAGAATTGCAAGTGCGTCAGCGGAGTTAACTTCACCGTCGCCGTTTGTATCGCCGAGCTTATTTTCTTCTACATCGGTGTCAGTATCGTCGGAATCTGTATCGTCGGAATCTACATCAGACTCGGAATCAGTGTCGGAGTTTACATCAGAATCAGAATCGGACTCGGAATCAGAATCAGAATCAACATCGGACTCGGAATCTACATCAGATGCAGCATCAGAATCATCCGGTGTGTCTATTGTATCGGGAGTATCGGGAGATGCATCGGAATCAGAATCAACAGGCTTTATGCCGAACAATGCTGCAATTGCAAGCATGTCTGCCTTTGAATAATCGTTGTCTTCCTTTTCATCGTTGTTAGCTGCAAGAACCTTTGCTGTAATGATATCCTGAACTGCCTGCTTGTCAAGACCAAGAGCGTCAATAATAGCGCTTACAGAATCTTCTGTCCAATTTACTGTATCCTTGTAGTTGCCAAGAACTTTTTCAGCAAGCTGAGCAGCATAATCTGTACCTGCAGCCTTTATTGTACCAACGATCTTAGCTGTAGATGTGATTGTAACAACCGGGCCGCAGCCTTCGATCTTATTGCCTTCTGCATCAACTACATATGCAGCGTAAGCTGTCTTCGAGCTGTCAACCGGATTTTCGATCTGCTCGTCATCAATTACAACTGTATTGCCGATAGCCTTTCTGTTGATGATAGTATCAAAGCTCTGAACCTTTGTCATGCCGCCGCCGTATACATATACGATCAGGAACATTTCCTGTGCGTCGCCGAAATCTACAGGATAACTCCAGAGACCTGTCTCTTCATTCAATTCAGCTTTCTCTTTCTTGGAACCCCAAGCGTAATCAGTTGCGCCGCCCCAAAGGTGGAAATAAACTAACTGTTTGCCCTCAACTGTGAAAGGCTCCTTGTCTGCCTTGAAGTAAATGACACCTGTTGCAGGAAGATCATTTGTCTCAGGCTCGTCTGTTGTTGCGATATCTGTTGTTTCAGGCTCGTCATTTGTTTCAGGCTCGTCTGTTGTTTCTTCTTCAACTTCTGTCGGATCAACACCGCACTCGGGAACAGGATTGTAAGAAGGAACAACCGGAACTTCTACATCACTTTCTTCATTATAAGCTGCAGAATTTCTGTAGTAGTTGTCAGCAGCAGGATCAAGAGAACACCATGTGCCGGCATCTCTCATAACGATATTGCCCCAATCATCTGCTTCTTCCTGATGATCGATAACAAAGATCATGTTACCTACATTGTTTAAATCAGTAGAATCCTTTTCGATGGGAATATTGATTGTCTGAGTAGTAGTGCCACCTACTTCACCGTTGAAGATGATAACAGTTGTCATGATGTCACAAGTGATCTTGTAAACATTATTGCCAACCTCGGGAGCAGCTGTCATAGCTGTGCCCGGCCAACCCTTAGCCTCTGTAGGAAGCCACCAGTATGCATTCGGCTCACCGTAAGCTGCAGGAGCATAGAAGTAATATGTAAGCTCTGTAGCAGGCTGATGATCTTCACCTGCAACTACTGCATCGTCATGAAGCGGAATAACTGTCTGAGCGCTATCCTCTTCAATTTCATAAGCTGCAGAATCTCTGTAATAGTTATCAGCAGCAGGATCAAGAGAACACCATGTGCCGGCATCTCTCATAACGATATTGCCCCAATCATCTGCTTCTTCCTGATGATCAATAACAAAGATCATGTTAGCAACATTGTTTAAACCTGTAGTATCCTTGTCGATGGAAATGTTAATAGTCTGAGTAGTTGTACCACCTACTTCACCGTTGAAGATAATAACGGATGTTGTAGCAGGAGCATCAATCTTGTATACTCTCTTACCGATCTCCGGTGCTGCTGTCATAGCAGTACCCGGCCAGCCCTTAGCCTCTGTAGGAAGCCACCAGTATGCATTCGGCTCACCATATGCTTCCGGGGCAAGGAAGTAATAAGTTAAGGTTTCTTCGGCCTCGTCAGCTGCAGCTGTTGTGGAGAATGCTACTGCAAATACAGACATTACCATAGCGCATGCCAGAACAAGACTTAATAATTTCTTGGACATTTGTTAAATTCCTCCTTAAAATAAAGAATAATAATTTTTAACCAAAGAAAAACGGCTTACCGCAAAGATATTAAGATATCACCCCTCTGTAATATATTCGCACAGCCCGTCCGCCGTATTTTTTTTCAACCGCTTGTACGGTGCAATCAAAATAAAAAAATACAAACGTCCGCTCCGCCCAATGGCCTCGCAGAATGCGAACCGCACACAAATGAGCTTGAGTTTTCCCTTGGTAATTAACTGATATAATGCAGTCGCTTAAAAAGCATTTGTTATATTATACACCAAACTTTTGATATAATAAAGCTTTTTTTATGTATTTGTAGGTTACAATTTTGTAACTTAATTTAAGACTTTTTAATTTTTTACCTGATTTTTAAAAAATATACAACATAAAACTAAAATTTACGTACAAGATACAATATTTTTTGTTGTTTTTTGTTAATAAATTTGACCTTTGAATGAAGTGTACATTTCCTTTTCTTGTTGTCGGCAATAATATATTCTTATTATACAACACATATCAAATCATACTTCTCTTGTTGAATTAAACAAAACGGTAAGTTTTGATTTGTGCACTTTGCTTTAAGTGAATATTTTTGTCTGTTTTTGCATTTTTGATCAACTTATCATATAAGTGTTCCGCAGTTTCCCATTTTTCATTTGTAATTCTTCTCCCGGTGTGATATAATCTATATTGTATTCAAAATGAAAAGAGCAGGGAGGGAATGCAATGAATGATAGAAATGTTTCAGGTATAACTATTGCATCTGTTACTATGCTTATGTGCAGCGCTTACAATGCCGTCTTTCATATACTGCTCCGATTCTCGCATCTGCTCGACACTGTGCGCAGCGCCGCAGAGCTTAATACTCCTTTCTGGAAAGATATCGTTATATCCGTTTACGATCTTGCAGTCGTATTCACTCTTTCGTCTGGAATGCTGGCAGTCGTACAGCTTACAGCTGCCGTTGCGGGAATTATTTGCGCCGCACGTCACGGGCTGCAAAAAAAGCCTCTTAAAAGCGCCGCATTGCCGTATGTGTTCGGTATCGTATGCTCTTTGCTCGGCATTATTTCCGTTTGCTCGATGATACTGTCACGTTCTTCCGGAACGATGCTTTCGGTCGTTCTTATCATAACTCAGCTCGTTGTACCTCTGCTTTTTTCTGCGGAGGCAAGAAAGTTCCACAACAGGATCAAAGAGCAGGATCTCGGATCGGAGCATGAAGAATAACCTTTCGCGCTGATGATCTATATAAAAAGCAAAAATACAAACAAGCACGAAGTGCTTCCCGGGCGGTTGACAGACATATATTCCGGAGTTTTGTTCGCAGAATTCAATAGTTATTTTTGTGTAATTTGAACTTTGTCGGTTTTCCGTCCGGCACATCGGCTTCGCCTCGTGCCTGCTTTATCTGCAATGCCAATTTATTTTTTGTGCTGCGCATGCTTTTATTATTACTCCGAATTTGCTGCTTTGTTTACGGCTTTTTGTGAGGCTGCTCGCCCCACACCCTCGGCAGCTTTTTTGAAAAAAAGCTGCGCAAAAAACTTTTGGCTGTGAATTTTTTACTTTAATCTGCAAGCACGAAGTGCTTCCGCAATTTTTCATTTTCCATTTTCAATTTTCCATTATAAAGAGGGTGGTGCAAATCATGAAGCTGCTGTTCGTTTTTACAGGCGGAACTATCGGGAGCGTTGAGAAAAACGGCGTTGCCGATGTTGACAGCTCTACATCAGAAAAAATCTCACAGCTTTGCAGCCATGAGGGCGATACGATCGAATTTGCCTCTCCTTATAATATTCTCAGTGAGAATGCAACGGAAGAAACGCTTTCAGATATTCTGAACTATATGCTTTCGATCGATTATGACCGCTTCGACGGCGTTATTGTCACTCACGGAAGCGATACCGCCGCATTTACGGCGAATCTTCTTGCTCACGCACTGGCGTGGGTAAAGATCCCGATAGCGGTAACGGCGGCAAATTACGTTATGACCGACCCGCGCTCGAACGCCCGTGACAATATCACTGCGGCGTATACATTTATAAAAGATGTATACGAGCACAACAGCTACGCCTGCGGAGTTTTCTTCGTCTGGACAAACACAGGGGAGAACCCGAAAATACACATAGGCAGCCGCCTGCTTGAAGCGGACGGATATCACGACAGCTTCGACTCGTTCGGCAGAGTTTACGCTGAAATAAAGAACGGACAGCTTGTAGCAGACAGACTGCCGATATATCCCGATATGAGAGCAAAAATTCAAAAAGGGGAGAGCGCTGCGCTGAAAAACAACGTTCTGCTACTTCACAGCTACGTGGGACTTGACTACAGAGATATAAATATAAAAGGAAAAGCAGCAGTTCTGCTGAAGCTTTATCATTCCGGCACAGCGTGCATGGGGGAGAGTGCAGCCGACAGCCGTTCTTTTCTTTATTTAGCCGTTATGTGCAAAAAAGAGGGCGTTGATCTGTACATTACGCCTGCAAAAAAGGGCAGCTATATCTACAGATCGGCAGAAGGCTTTGAAAGCACGGTCGCATGTCCGCTTTTCGGAATGAGCGAATACTCGGCTTACACATTGCTTTTGCTTGCCTATAATACAAATAATGATTATTTTTATTATCGTTTAAAGAATAATCTCAATTAGCAATTTTGCCCATTAATTGAAGAAGAAGTTTGTATAATTATTTTGTGTTTTCCTTTGACACATTGTTGTAATTATGATAAAATAGAAGATGGGAATTTGGATAGTTTGATATTGTACTGTCCTGTGCCCTCTTGAACCCGACCAAAGAAAGGGGTCACAATGGAAGATATAATTGTTGTAGCCTCGGGCAAAGGCGGAACTGGCAAGTCTACCGTTTCCGTTGGTCTCGGTACGGCGCTCGCAAAAAACGGCAGCCGGGTTCTGCTGATAGACTGCGACAGCGGTATGCGTGGGCTTGACATTATGCTCGGAGTAACGCAAAACCTCGTTTTCGACATTGCCGACGCTGTAAGCGGAAGCTGTACCGTTGAAAACACAGTCTACCCATGCCCCGACAAAAAAGGACTTTTCCTTATGCCTGCACCGCTCAACGCTTACGACGAAGTAGCTCCGCAGATACTCGGACAGCTTGTAGACGGCGTTGCGGATATTTTCGATTATGTTATAATAGACTCGCCCGCAGGTGTGGGAAGCGGTTTTGAAGCGGCTGCTTTTCCCGCAAAAAGAGCGCTCGTTGTTGTAAACACCGAGCCGACGAGCATTCGTGGCGCACAAACAGTCTCTGCAAGGCTTCGTGAGTGCGGCGTGGACAACATAAGATTAATAATAAACCGCTTCAATAAGGCCACCTTCCGAAAGATGGGTCTTTACCGTGATCTTGACGAGGTGATCGATATAACTGCGCTGCAGCTTCTCGGCATAGTGCCCGAGGATCATACGCTTGCGGCGGCGATACAATCGGGAAAAAGCGGAGAGCTTAACGCTCCTGCAATGAAGGCGCTCGACAACATAGCTCTGCGCCTGCAGGGAAAGCTTGTACCGCTTATGATAAAATAAAGGCAGTATCTCACTGCTGAATTACATTTTTGGGGTCAATTCAAAACATCTTAATTAAAATATAGGGGGACTTATCTATGAATATTGCATTTATAGCACACGACGCAAAGAAAGAGCTGATGGTGCAGTTCTGCATCGCATACTGCGGCATTCTCAGCAGACACAATCTTTACGCCACGGGAACGACCGGTAAGATCGTTTCCGAGACAACGGGACTTAAGATCGTAAAGTTCCTTTCCGGTTCACAGGGCGGCGGTCAGCAGATAAGCGCAAAGATCGCATGCGACGAGATCGATATGCTTCTCTTCTTCAGAGATCCGATCAACCCCAAGCCGCACGAGCCTAACGATATGAACCTTCTCAGGATCTGCGACATGCACAATGTTCCCGTTGCCACCAACATTGCTACAGCGGAGCTGCTTATCCACGGCCTTGAGAGGGGCGACCTCGACTGGCGTGAGGTAATGCGCCACCACTAATCGTACTGCGAACACAGTACCCATAAGCCGGCATTCCGGCAAATAAAGTTTTACGGAGAAGAATATGGATATTTTGACAAAAAAGGTCAAGGGTGCGGAAGACATCCTTCCCGCTGACTCCTACAAATGGCAGTTAGTGGAAGAGATAATGAGGGAAGAGGCTGCAAAAAGCGGATTCAAAGAGATCCGTACCCCCGTTTTTGAACACACTGTACTGTTCAACCGCAGCGTTGGTGAAACTACCGACGTTGTTCAGAAGGAAATGTACACCTTCGACACAAAGGGAGGCGAAAGCATTACGCTTCGCCCCGAGGGAACGGCAGGCGCTGCAAGAGCATACCTTGAGCATGCTATATACAACGACGGCCTTCCGGTCAAGGTGTTTTATCAGCTCACCTGCTACCGCTACGAAAAAGCTCAGGCAGGCAGACAGCGTGAGTTCCACCAGTTCGGCATGGAAACATACGGCGCAGCCGACCCCAAGGCAGATGCCGAAATGATCTGCGCCGCAAACGGCATTTTTGACAGACTCGGCGTGAGTGATATCCGCCTGGAGCTTAATTCCATAGGCTGCAAGACCTGCCGTAAAGACTACACAAACGCTTTGAAGGAGTATTTCACTGCTCACAAGGGAGAGCTTTGCGAAACATGCCTTTCGAGACTCGACCGCAACCCGATGAGAATACTCGACTGTAAGAACGAGAGCTGCAAGAATATTGCAAAGGACGCTCCCGTTGTTCTTGACTACATCTGCTCCGACTGTTCGGCGCACTTCGACAAGGTAAAGACATTCCTCGATGCGGCTGATGTTTCCTACACAGTCAACCCGACTATCGTAAGAGGTCTTGATTACTACACAAGAACTGTATTTGAATTTGTTACAGATTCGATCGGCGCACAGGGAACTGTCTGCGGCGGCGGACGTTACGACGGTCTTATAGAGGAGCTCGGCGGACAGCCTACTCCTGCTCTCGGCTTTGCAATGGGCATCGAGAGACTTATGCTCGTAATGAAAGCGCAGGGCATAGAGCTTCCCGAAGAGGAAACATGTGACCTTTACATTGCCGCTCTCGGCGACGAAGCAGAGAAAAAGGCGTTCAGCCTTGCCTGCATGCTGCGTTCGGCTTCACTTGCCGTTGAAACAGACATCGTAGGCAGAGGTCTTCGTGCGCAGATGAAGTACGCCAACAAGATAAAGGCAAAATACAGCGTGGTTATCGGCGACGACGACCTTAAAAACAACAAGGTAACGATCAAGAATATGAGCACGCACGACACCGTTGAGACTTCTCTTGATGAAGATAAGTTCCTTGAAGCAATGACTGACCTTGTAGTAGGACAGCAGGAAGAGCTTATCTCGGGACTTCTCGGCGAGGACGCAGGCACTTTCTTTGAAGCACTGAAAAACTTGAACGGGTAAACAAATGAACGACTGGACAGAAATAAAGATCAACGTACCTAATGAGTATATAGACGCCGCAGGCGATATAGCTCAGATGGCAGTCCCTTACGGGATATATATAGAAGATTACTCTATGCTCGAAGAAGAGGTAGAGGAGATAGCTCACATCGATCTTATCGACGAAGAGCTTCTTGAAAAAGACAGAACGAAGGGCGTTGTACATATCTATATCGCCCCCGAAGACAACCCTGCCGAGGCGGTAGCTTTTCTCAGCGAACGCTACACGAGCGAGGGGATCCCTTTTGAGATCGAAAGCGCAAGCTGCGCCGAAGAGGATTGGCTCAACAACTGGAAACAATATTTCAATCCGATCGAGGTAGGCGAGAAGCTTCTTATTCGTCCCACTTGGCGTGACGAATACGACGCAAAAGGGAGAGCCGTTCTGAATCTTGATCCCGGCATCGCATTCGGAACAGGTGCTCATGAAACGACACGTCTCGTTCTCGGAGTTATCGAAAAGCTTGCCGGAAAGGGCAAAACATTTCTTGACGTAGGCTGCGGAAGCGGTATTTTGTCGGCAGCAGCTCTTGTTCTGGGCTGTGACAGCGCATTCGGCGTTGATATTGACGAGCTTGCCGTAAAGACAGCTTACGAAAATGCGGCGCTAAACAACGTAACAGACAGATTCACCGCAGTTTGCGGCGACCTTACCGATAAAGTAGAGGGCAAATACGATATCATTGCAGCAAATATAGTTGCCGATGCTATCATCATGCTCACAAAGGACATTGAAAAATTCATGAAGCCGGATACCGTTTACGTTATGAGCGGTATCATCGACACAAGAAGCGAAGAGGTTGAAAAGGCCGTAAGCCAATATGTGGATATCACCGCAAAATATGAGGACAACGGCTGGGTATGCCTCACTGCAAAAAGCAAAAAGAGCTTGTAAAACAAGCTCTGCTATAAGTTTTTTAAATCATATTTTTCAAAGGGGGATTCATATCTCATGAGCATCACCACAAGTGCGGGAAAAGGTGTATCCCGTCACCTACTCGTAGTAAAGCAATACTTTAAAAAACCAATGTGTCTTGTCATTGCTTTGCTTTCTCTTGCAACACTCGTTACAAGCTTCCTGTATTCAACAGCTGCAACCAACTTCACAAAAGAATTATTGGCAGCAGTAAACACAACAGGTCAGGAAGTAAATGTATCGAACAATGTACTCAGCTATGCTCTTTCGGGTATTGTTACACTTTGTCTTTTCATGATCTTTATCATGGCTCTGACTCCCAACGGAAATCCCGGCGTGTGGTTCTCGATACTTCACGGTCTCTCCGTTATCGAGCTTATCCTTACAGCGCTCGGCACACTGATTATCGGTGTCATCGAGATCATTATCATTTTTTCTACTAAAACCATCATTGACTACTGCGTAAACAACAGCCTGGGTCAATTTGCAACGATGACCCCCGAGCAGATAGATCAGCTCAACAGAAATGTAGGCTCTTACAGAACTTCGCTTATCGTTATATTCGTTATAACACTCATCATCTGCGGCTTGTCTCTCTATTATATCAACTCGCAGACAGCATTCCTCAAGAGCGTATCTCTCACCTGCAAAAATCCTCAGCTCAAATCCAAGGGCGCCGTTCCTTTCGGTAATCTTTCAATGTTCTTCGGCGTATTCATGCTCGTAAGCGCAGTTATCTTCTTCCTTACAACAGGCAATACAGATAACAACATGCTCAGCGATATGGGCATTGAAATGAATACTACGCTCCCTGATTTCAAGCCGATAATTATGCCTTATATGATCTATATGGTCTGCTCGGCTCTCTTTATGCTTCTCAGAGGTTCTTTTGCTAAGGGCTGGGCTCAGTTCGCAAAGGAAAATGAAGACAGCGTTTACGAAACAGCAGGCGCATCTTCAAGACTTACAGATGCAGCTCCGATGGCTACATACAGATCCGCTCCGAAGGCTTCCGAGGCAAGACAGCAGTCTCAGCCTTACCTTATCGGCGAAGAAGAAGAGGAAGACAAGAACAAGAAGTCCTCTTACATTCCCGAGGAGCTTCAGCAGGATTACAACAACGAGGCAGCAATGTACGGCCAGCCTGTAGGCGGTCAGCCTTACATGAACGATCCTTACGGCGGCGGAACACCTGTAGGTGCTAATCCTCCTTACGGATCACCCGATCCTTTCGCACAGTCTCCTATGGGCGGCAATCCTTACGGAAACCCCTACGGCGGCAATCCTTACGGAGATCCCTACGGCGGCAATCCTTACGGAGATCCCAACGGCGGCCAGGGCGGATACAACAACGGTATGATGTAATAACTCTGCCAAAATCATAAAGATCGATCCCTCATCGGAAGAACATTTCCGATGAGGGATTTTTTGCGTTTATATTGAATTCCTGACCGAAAAAATCACAGCGTTTCTTTGGGATAATTCATGATCTTTTCTCTTATTTCGGCTTCTATGCGTTCGAGCTGATCGTAGCCGTTTGATGTGCCGTGCGAGGAATCGTAATTCTTATGCACCTCGATGGCACAGATGCGCCTGTCGTGTATAAAGCTTCTGTTCGGATATTCTGCTTTTATTATCTTCGTTTTTACAACGTCGTTTGCACCCGAGACAAGCATACGGAAAACGCCCTGAGTTTCTCTGATGTCGTCATACACTCCCGATATCTCGCCGAGTGAAAAAAGACGCATGCTGCCTTTTGAGATTACATATCTGCTCCCGATAACTATACCTTTATCAAGATAAAACGTTCCGAATCGGAAATCTTCTTCAAGCAGCTTTGTTTCACTGTCGCTGAGCTTAGATAATGTGCTTTTCAGGCGAATCAGCTCTACAATGTTGTAAATCACCAAAACCACAGCAGCTATAACAAGCACACAGCATATAAGCAGGACAAGTTTATTTATGAAAAACAATATCTTCCCGTGATCGGCAATACGCCAAAAACGAAACAATCGGTACAGCAACATAGGGACCGAAAACAGTATAATAAACTTTTTCTTCTGTATGCCCCGGATATAACGGAACAGCTCTCTTTTTACATTGTTCATAGCATCACATAAACATCTTCAGTTTCTGACGAAGAGCGCCTACAGGCATTCCGACAACATTGTAATAGTCGCCGTTTATGCGCTTTACAAGCAAAGCGCCTCTGCCTTGTATACCGTAAGCGCCTGCCTTATCCATAGGCTCGCCGGTCATGATGTACTCCTTTATATCACTATCTGAAAGATGGAAAAACTCTACCTCGGTAGTCTCTGAAAAGCTGATGTTCTGACCTTTGTAAAAAACACTGCAGCCAGTGATGACCTTATGTGTTCTGCCCGACAAAAGCTTCAGCATCTCAAAAGCCTGCTCTTCGTTTTCGGGCTTTCCGAGCATCATGTCGTCAATAAATACTCCCGTATCGCAGCCGATTATAACATCGGAAACGGGGCGCTTTTCGGCAATAGCTCTTGATTTTTTCAGCGCAAGATATTCGGGATACTGTTCAAGCTCTATAGCCTTTCTTACAGTTTCGTCTATATCGGCGGGAATTATCTCAAACTCATCATAAATAAGCTTCAAAAGCTCACGTCTTCTCGGCGATGCCGATGCAAGTATTACCATAACCTTATATCTCCTTTATTAAAAGTGCAGGATAAAACCTCGCAGCTAAATGATCAGGCACGAAGTTCTTCTGCATTGCACTAAAAAACTCTTTACTATATTTTACTACAGAGCATACACTATTTCAAGAAAACTTGAAAAAAAAAGCCCGGGCAGACGCCCGGCGGCAAGCTCCGGTGTTAAGGAACCACTGATTAAATCACGTCCTGCGGACTGAGCACCCATCTTGCTTGCATCTTTTTGTCATCTTGCACTCAACTCCCTTGAAATACGTCAGTATTCCAATATGGGCACTCGATTTAATCAGTGCTTCCTTAATTTTTACAGATCATCAGGTTATCGCCGTTATTAATTATACACTAAAAAAGCGTATTAAAGTTAAAGTGCACAATAATTTTTATTCTGTTCATGAATAATGACGATTGACAGATACAGTGTAATGGTGTAAAATTACACCATAGGCAAAATTCAATGAATTGTCCTATATTTCAGATCAGGGTGATATTTATGAAAAGAGAGGAATTCATAAAAGCCTGTGACAGCAACTTAAAGGCAGTAAGAACGGAGTATTCCTTTAATCAGGAAAAAATGGCTTACATTCTCGGGATCTCGAAAAAAACTCTTGTTGAGATAGAAAAAGGACGCTCATCGCTCAGATGGTCGGGCAGTGTTACACTTTGCGCCGTGTTTTCACAAAGCAGCGTTATTTGCGAGATATTCAAAGACCCCGAAGAGCTTATCCGTGCGATCGCCTTTGACGGCAGCGAACCTGCCTATCGTCACGCAAATACAACTCGAATATGGTGGCACACCATTTTGGAAAAAAACGGATATGTCATCGAGCAGAATATCGTGTCGCAGCATTACAGACTTGTAGCGCCCGATAACAGTATTCTTGCATCATCTTTTGACCTTGATGAATTGACAAAATTAATTTAAAGGGGGATCTTTATGGGATTTATCGTATTTCTGTTGTGTATTGCGGTATCAGTTCTTATTATAAACACCGTAACACTTCATAACTACCACAAAAAACATGAAGAAGAGCTTCATAATCTTCGAGTATACTCAAAAGACCTTAATGATAAACTGTCTTTTCTCTATAGCATCGTAAAAGATGCCGATATGGTACCCGGTGTAAAACCGAGTGCAAATAATAATGTCCGCCAAGAAGAAAAGAAAACGGGCGTTGATCTTACAAAAACTGCTGCCGAACAGCAAAAAGGCGAAACATCATCGGCTCGGAAGATCGAAAGCCCTGTCAGTTCGGCGTCTCGTCCGATGCCTAAGTCGGTAAGAACATCTGAGCTGACAGTTAAGCCCGTTCACCCGACAAATATGCCGCAGCATACTTTTGCAGCAGCACAAACTCAGCCTGCTCAGGTTTCGGCTCAGCGTACGGCTCAGCCTGTTACTCCGGCAGCTCGGCCGCAGCAGACTTTCGCAGCAACACAAACTCAGCCTGCTCAGGTTTCGGCTCAGCATACAGCTCAGCCTGTTACTCCGGCAGCTCAGCCTGTTACTCTGGCAGCTCAGCCGCAGCAGGCTTTCGCAGCAGCACAAACTCAGACTGCGCAGCCTTCGGCTCAGAATAACTCTCAGCCTGTCCGCACGGCATTCCGGCAGCAAGCTTATCAGGCACAACCTGACCGTCCTGCCCCTGTCATCAAGAAAAAGCCTCACATCGAAGAATGGCTCGGCGCAAGACTTTTCAATATTGCCGCTTCGCTGCTTATCTTTATAGGACTCATCCTGTTCTGCACGCTGAGTACAGAAGTAGTAACAAACAATATGAAAATGGGCGCAATGTTTGCGGTAAGCGGCGGCTTTATCGCAGTAGGTGCTTTTCTTTCCCGTAAAGACCGCTCTATATTCCCTTTGGGAATGCTCGGCACGGGCTTCGGTTCGTTCTTTATATCAATACTTCTCTCACACATTTATTTCCACTCACTTAATGATATAGCGGCATTCGGACTTATTCTCGTATGGTCTGCATTTGCGCTTTACCTTTCCAGAAGACTTGATTCCGTTATGCTCAGCGTAACAGCGCACATAGGCACAGCCATCTCGATCTGCTTTGCTTATTCGATGGGCTTCACACCCGAAAAGGTCATCATTCTTACTATCTACCAGTTTGCGGCGATCGCCGTTATCATTATAGGCAACATCTTCTGCTGCCGCAAAACTTACCGCTTCGGCCTTATCATGACGCAGTGTCTGCTTGTTTATACTTCCATAGCAATGAGCGTTGCGTTCAGCCAGAAATTCATTATGCCCGGTTCGATATCCGTTGCTGCGGCTATTGTGATCTATACTGTGCAGTTCCTTGCTATCTCGTTCGTATCATATCTCGTTTCTACAAGCGCTGCGGCTCTTGAAAAAGAAAACAACACCAAGCTTGGAACTCTTGCTGTTATCATTCATTTATTGAACAAGATCTTCTGGATTGCAGGTACTCTTTCTACCGTCGCATTCATCACTCATTATATATGCAGAAACGCATACCATACAGATGTTCTTATCCCCACAACGATCGCTGTCACCGCAGCATTACTGCTGCACCTTTGTCTGACTGTTTTTATGGAAGAGAAACTCAGCTTCAGCGCAGGGCTGTCTACGCTTTCAATGTGGTTTATCTCATCGACCATAGTTATCACTCTTATGGTAGGCGCACAAAATGTAGGTGCTCCGTTCCTGTTTATATATGCACTGATCCTCATCGGTATATTTAAGCTTACCAAAAACACAGGCGTTGATTATATTGCTACTTTAGTTCTTATTATCGAAGCTGCATATATGTGCTTCTACGGCTACTTCAAGCTGGAAAATGTATGGATAAGCATTCCCTATATGGTGGCTATTGGCGCTGTGCTTCTGCTTTTGTGGTTCGTTCAGGACGGCAAGCACAAGCAGAACTACTTCAAGTACATGAAGATTGCGGAATATCTCTGGATAAGCGCATCGATAATCCCGATAAACGCAAGTCAGTACAGCGATATCTCCGTACCGCTCATCGTAAGCGAATTTGCTCTTATGAACATCATCTGCTACTTTATCAAGTTCGGTTCGGAAAACGAGCCTGAGCTCAGAATGGTAGTAAAAGCAGAATCTCTGCTCACTGTATATATCGGTATATTCATTCTTTCGTATGAGTATATAAATACTCTCGGAAACAACAACATTATAAAAGCAGTATTCTGCGTAATGCTGTTTGTCCTTACCCTGATACAGTGTTATGAGTTTATCAGAACGAATATAAACCTGTTCCAGGCTATAGCAGCCGCAACCGCAGCAGGATATTTCACATTCCTTGCAATAGGTTTTCAGGAATACTTCAAACCGTTTGAATACTTTGCAAGCACTCTTAAGTGTATGCCGTTCTTCTTCCTCTTCTCTGTGATCCTCATCGGTATATACTTAATAAACAAAAACCGCAACCTTACGATATACATATGGCCGGCACTTCTGATCGATATGCTGTTTATGGGCTTTTCAGGCTACCGTTTACTCATATCAGAAGCATATACAAATTCTACCCATTATCTCAACATCGGTCTGCATATCGTTCTGACAGGCGTTGCCCTCGCACATGCTGCGGCGGTTCTCGGTCTGACTTTCCTGTTAAGTGATGATACCGTAATAACCGAAAAAATAAAGAACAGTGATTTCCAGCGTTACGTATCTTTCCTTTGGATAAACCTCGCATTCCCGATGATCGCATTCAATTACCTTAACAAAACAGGCCTTAACGACTACAAGTGGGTAGTCGCAATGATGATACTCACAGCAGTAAATACAGCTGTATTTGCTCTGAATTATCAGGGTGAATTCCACTCGACTTTCAATTATGTGGTTCGTATAGTTTCCGCCGTTGTTTTCTATATGGCTCTTCCTTCTATCTCGGATTCACATAACAGCATACCCAGATATGCCGCTTCGGTCGTACTCATGCTTTTCTGTGCAGCGCTTTTCTTCGTAAAATCGAAGGAGATACTCAAACACGACCCCTCGCTGATGCATCAGCTTTATGTAGGAATAAACTCCACGATATTCGTAAACATAGCATGCAGCGGACTTTCAAGCGAATATGATTTTGCATACATATTCAGTATAGTCACAATGATAGCGGCTCTCGTCTGCATTATCGTAGGCTTTGCCGCAAAAGCTAAAGGGATCCGTATTTACGGACTTGTCGTTATCATGCTCTGCATAATCAAGCTCGTAACTATCGACATAAGCGGCGCAGACTCGCTCGCACGAGTAATGTCGTTTATTGTAGGCGGTATCATCTGCTTTATCATCAGCGGAATTTACAACCGAATGGAAAAGCACTTCAAAGCTCAGGAACAGGAAGCTGTTCCCGTTATGCAGGCTGTATCGGCAAACGGCGCTCCGGTAAGTGCAGTATCCGCACCTATCGATACATCTGTAACAACTGCCGTCAATGCACCGGTTGAAAACACAATGCAGGCTTCCCCCGAAAATCAGCTGCCTGTTACAGAAACCCCTGCCGAAACAGCACAGGAAAATATTCCGGAAACGACTGCAAAAACAGACGCTCCTGCAAAACAAGATAATACTCCGACCGAAAATACAGACAACACGGACAATAACAGTGACGCTCAATAAATGATGAGTAGTTTGGAGGTATAGTTATGAAAAAGATAGTTGATTCTTCGTTTTCCCCATAGCAGCAACCGCAGCAGTTTATACTGTTATGCTTAGGAACTTTTGAGTTCAATTTGACCAAAAGATGCAAGCAAGATGGGTGCTCCGTCCGCAGGACGTGATTTATTCAGTGGTTCCTTAAAATCAATTGAAAACAGGGGAGATCGCTTTGAACGATCTCCTCTTGTTTTTTTATTTTACATTGAAATTTCGCCGAAGAAATGATATAATATTTTTGATGATTTGTTATCAGGAAGGTGTGAAAACATGAGTAAAAACATTGATCTTTCAAAAGAATCCCCGGTAAAAAAAGAAAAGATCCCGATACCCGACTACACTAAGGGCGAAGAGATCTTCAATATGGTCAGCCATATCGTAGGCGGTGCAATGGGTATCGCTGTTGCGGTGCTGTGCATCGTTTTTGCGGCAAAAAAAGGGAATCCCTACAGCGTTGTGAGCGCTGCGATATTCGGCTCTATGATGATAATCCTTTACAGCATGTCGAGCATTTATCACGGACTTTCGCCGAACCTTACGAAAGCAAAAAAGGTCTTTCGTGTTCTCGACCACTGTACGATATTTTTCCTGATAGCAGGAACATACACGCCTATCGCACTCTGCACGCTCAGAGAATATAACACGGCTCTCGGCTGGACATACTTCGGAATAGTGTGGGGGCTTGCGATACTCGGAGTAACGCTCACGGCGGTGAACCTTGAAAAATTCAAGGTTCTGGGCATGATATTCTACATTGCCCTCGGCTGGTGCATACTTCCTGTTCTGCCTAAACTTATTTCGATAATGGGCAAGGGCGGCGTAGCTTTTCTGTTCTTAGGCGGCATCAGCTACACCATAGGCGCAGTATTGTACGGCGTAGGGAAGAAGAAGCGCTATATGCACTCGGTGTTCCATATTTTCATAGTTATCGGAAGTTTACTTCATTTCTTCTGCATACTGTTTTATGTTCTTTAAAAACGCATCCCGTAAGCGGTCACATTACGCTTACGGGATCTTTTTATTTGTTCTTATCTATTTGCCAACCAACAAACCGCAGAAAAAATCTCAATATTTTTTTTCTCATCAAAATAAGGATATTTCTTTTTACATTCTTTCACATACTCTCCGATTTCTTGCTGTGCTTCATCACTTTTGGGTAAAAACGGTGTTTTGTATTTTTCCGCTATAATATCTGCATATTTAACACAATAAGTCCCGAACTCCTTTTTTATGTAAAGTTCTGTTTCTTTGATCGTTTCTTCTGTTATATCGGGAAACCTTGTTTTTATACGATCCCGTATTTTTACGGTATTACTGCCAAACAGATCATATGAATCAAATAAGTCATTTATATTTTCTAAAATTTCTTTATTCATATAAGTTATCTCCCTATATCCGTAAAACGATCATCGGAAATTCATTTTCATAAATCATTTCCTGCCAACGACCATAAAGTGAGGGCTCATGCCCATAATAGTCTCTTCATGTTCTGTTGCATTGATCAATTCAAGAAGTCTGTTCCTGCTGTTTGTGTCCTGCCATTTTTCTTCAAGCTTCGGAACTATCCACACGCAGCCCTCAACGGCATGCTGATCCACAAACTCAAAGCCGCCGTTCTGAATTTCTTCCCTCAATCCGTCAACCGTATGGAAATAGGCATTCGCTATAAAGTACGGATATTCTTTCGGGCGGTTGTGGCAGCCTGTCGAGATCTCTTCACGAAGCATATTCATATAGATATCATCGTCTATATAGTCGCAGCCATTTCCGTACACAGACAATGCCCATGTGGCAGAGCTGAATTTGGAAATGCCCGCCGCTATCAGCAATCCGCCTTTTTTCAAAACACGATAAGCTTCACTCAATACCTTTTCACGATCTTCTTTGTTCTGCAAATGGTAGAGCGGCCCCATCAGCAAAACAACGTCGGCGCTCTCGTCGGGCTTATTTATCTGTCTTGCATCGCCGACCTCTGCATTGTAATGTGTTTTCATATTCTGCTTTGCATGATCGACGGCTGTCGGCGCAAGCTCTATAAGAGTTACATCATTACCCTGTTCGGCAAGCCATTCGGAGTACTTTCCTATACCGCCGCCAATATCATAAATTGTGCTTTTATTCGTTATGTAACGTGAAATGATCTCCTTTGAGCGATAAAACTCAACAACGCCCAAACCGCTTTCAAGACGGTCTATCTCTGCGCCGTTGTTGTAAAATTCATATACTTCATTGATGTTTTCCATTTTATACACCTGTTATTTTCCGATTTTAATAGTATTCTCGATCAGATCTATCTTTGCTTGATCCTGCTTATTTTTCACATCTTTTCTGTAACCATCTTTAGAGGACGCTGTATAGACTTTTAAATATTCCTCCAGCTCCAATAAATAATATCGAGTACCCGATTCCGTAATAACAGGGATATCTGAAATGTGTACTCCTGCAAACGGTTCCAGCCCTTCAATATCTGCAAATGCAATGTGAACATCATTCTTTTCAAATTCATGTTCCTCATGATCTATGAGACAATAACCTTCATCTTCCATTAACGCCATAAGTTTTGACCATTCTTCTTTTATAAACCTTTCCGGTATAAGAACATCAATATCATCAGCATTCAAGGATACGTTCAGTCTTTTTTCAAGTCCCAAAGAACCAAACAGCAATGGGGTTACCTGCAACCGATCATTCAGCTTGCGTGCAATATGCAAAAATTCCAAATACTTCATAATTACCCTTTATTATATCATAAAGCCATAGTATCCCCGATAATAATTCAAAGATACTATGGCTCATTACGTTAATAAATAATCAATTATTCCTCATCGGAAACATTGTTATCCTTATTCTCCTCGCTCTGCGCTTCTTTTGCTGCTTCGCTTGAAGTTTCGGTGTTTTCAGCGTCAGATACTTCCGTTTCTTCGTCGGTATCGTCGTCTTCCTTATCTTCATTAGGAGAACGTGCGATAGTTACGACCTTTGCGCCCTCGGCAAGCTTCATTACAGTAACGCCCTTGCTCGGTCTTGCGCATACTCTGATCGTATCAGCCTTTATCCTGATGATAGTACCGTTATCGGCAATAAGGATAATATCATCGTCGAGGTCTACTACCTTGATAGCGGCAACATTGCCGAACTTTCCTGCATGGTAGTTTATAAGACCCTTACCGCCTCTGTTCTGAACTCTGTAATCATCGCTCGGACTGAGTCTGCCGTAACCTGTCTCGGTTACGGTAAGCACGTAGCCGCCCTCTCTGAGTCTTGCCATACCTACGACCGTATCGCCCTCTGAAAGCTTCATAACATGAACGCCACGAGCCGTTCTGCCCATTGCACGGATATCCTGCTCGTTAAAGCGGATAGCATAGCCGTACTTTGTGGCAACGATAAGATCGTTTGAACCGTTCGTAAGGCGTACCCATGAAAGCTCGTCTCCCTCGTCAAGATCGAGCGCAATAAGTCCGCCCTTGCGGATAGACCTGAACTGGCTAAGCTCAACACGCTTGATAAAGCCGTTTTTCGTTACGAACACAAGGAACTTGCCCTCTTCCGGCTCGTCCTGCGATACCTTTATCATTGCGCTTACACGTTCACCCTCTTCAAGCGGGATAACGGAATTGATCTTCTCGCCCTTGCTCGTTCTGCTGCCTTCGTGTACCTGGTAGCACTTGATACGGTAAGCCTTGCCTCGTGTTGTAAAGAACATTACGTAGTCGTGGCTGTTTATTACGAACATATCAACGGCTACATCATCATCGCTTCTTGCAACGCCTGCAATACCTCTGCCGCCTCTGCGCTGGAGCTTATATGTATCTGAATTGAGTCTCTTTATGTAACCCTTATCGGTGAGCGTAAGAACGCACTCCTCACGTGGGATAAGGTCTTCGATATCGACCTCGCCGCTGACACTCATGATCTCCGTTCTGCGCTCGTCGCCGAACTTGTTGCGGATCTCCGTCACTTCGTCCTTTACGATGCCAAGCTTTCTCTGCTCACTGCCGAGAATATCATTAAGGTCTGCGATCTTGTCGTTGAGAGCAGATATCTCGTCCTCGATCTTTGTCTGTTCGAGATTAGTAAGCTGTACAAGTCTCATGTTGGCGATAGCCTGCGCCTGAATTTCGTCAAGCTCGAAGCGCTCCATAAGAGCAGCCTTAGCCGAAGAGGGATCTTTGCTGCTTCTTATAAGATGAACTACCTCGTCGATATTATCAAGCGCTATCTTCAAGCCCTCTAAAATATGGAGCCTGTCCTGAGCCTTTTTAAGCTCGAAGCGTGAGCGGCGTGTGATGATCTCGACCTGGAAATTGATGTACTGCTTGAGTATATCTTTGAGTTTCAGCACCTTCGGCTCGCCGTTTACGATAGCAAGCATGATGGCGCCGAACGTTACCTGCATCTGAGTGTAGCTGAAAAGCTGATTGAGAACGAGCTGCGGATTATACTCACGCTTAACGTCGATCTCGATGTGCATTCCGTTTCTGTCGGAATGGTCCTCTATATTGGAGATACCCTCGATCTTCTTGTCACGAACGTAGTCTGCGATAGCAAGAATGAGGTTTGCTTTGTTTACCTGGTAGGGAAGCTCGGAGACGATGATCTTCGATCTGCCGTTTTTCTCTTCCACGATCTCTGTTCTTGCACGAACGGTGATCTTTCCTCTGCCTGTAGCGTAAGTGGCTCTGATGCCGCTTCTGCCCATAATAAGGCCGCCCGTCGGGAAGTCGGGTCCTTTGATAAACTCCATTATCTCGTTAAGTCCCGAATTGGGGTCTTCATCATTGAGAATATCGGGGTTGTCGATAAGGTAGCAGATAGCGTCAACCGTCTCGCTGAGATTGTGCGGCGGAATATTTGTAGCCATACCTACGGCGATACCCGTACTGCCGTTTACAAGCAGATTCGGGAAACGTGTAGGCAGAACTGTAGGTTCTTTTCTTGTGTCGTCGTAGTTGGGAGCAAAATCGACAGTTTCCTTGTCGATGTCACGCAGCATCTCAACAGAGATCTTGCTCATACGAGACTCTGTATAACGGTAAGCAGCAGGCGGATCTCCGTCAACACTACCGAAGTTTCCGTGACCGTCTACAAGCGGATAGCGCATGCTGAAATCCTGCGCAAGACGAACGAGGGCATCATATACCGATGCGTCGCCGTGAGGGTGATACTTACCGAGCACGTCACCGACTGTGGTGGCGCACTTTTTGTAAGGCGAGGTAGGGAGAATGTTGTTCTCGTACTTCGCATAGAGTATTCTTCTGTGAACAGGCTTCAGACCGTCTCTGACGTCAGGAAGCGCACGGCTCACGATTACAGACATGGAGTAATCAAGAAACGATTTTCTCATTTCCTTATCCAGGTCTACATCAATTATTCTGCTTTGGGGTAATCCCTGATTTATTTCATTATCCATTTTTGCCTCGTTTTCTGTCCAATGCGTCAAACATCAAGATTCTGGACATAGCGTGCGTTTTCTTCGATAAACTGTCTTCTCGGCTCGACCTTTTCGCCCATGAGTATCGAGAATGTCTCATCTGCGATCATGGCGTCATCGACAGTAACTCTGAGCATTATCCTGCGCTCGGGATCCATCGTTGTTTCCCAGAGCTGCTCGGGATCCATCTCACCGAGACCTTTGTATCGCTGAATATCGGTCTTGCAGTCAAGCTGCTTTGTGATCCTGTCTCTCTCCTCATCGGAGTAAGCGTAGTAATGCTCTTTTTTGCCCTTTGTGATCCTGTAAAGAGGAGGCTGAGCTATATATACATGTCCCTGCTCAACGAGCGGCTGCATGTAACGGTAGAAGAACGTAAGCAAAAGAGTTCTGATGTGCGAGCCGTCAACATCGGCATCGGCCATGATGATAACCTTGCCGTAACGAAGCTTGCTGATGTCAAATTCCTTACCGACGCCGCAGCCGAGTGCCGTTATAACAGGCGTAAGCTTATCGTTGCCTATGATCTTGTCTTCTCTTACCTTCTCAACGTTGAGCATCTTGCCCCACAGCGGAAGGATAGCCTGATACTTTCTGTCTCGTCCGTTCTTTGCGGAACCGCCTGCGGAATCTCCCTCTACGATGTAAACTTCTGTCTCTTCGGGATTTCTTGACTGGCAGTCTGCAAGCTTTCCGGGAAGAGAAGCATTTTCAAGCGGAGATTTACGGCGAACAAGCTCTCTTGCGTGGCGTGCTTTTTCTCTTGCTAAAGCCGCCTGACAAGCCTTGTCGAGAATAGCCTTTGCAACGTCGATGTGGCTGTCAAAATATTCTCTGAGCTTTTCGTTTATGAGATTCTGCACCATTGTGCGGATCTCCGTATTGCCGAGCTTGCCCTTAGTCTGCCCCTCAAACTGAGCCTCGGAAAGCTTTACGGAGATAACGGCTGTCATACCCTCTCTGAAATCCTCGCCGAGCAGGTTCTTGTCTGCGTCTTTAAGGAATTTGAGCTTTCTTGCGTACTCGTTCATTACGGTGGTGATAGCTCTCTTGAAGCCTTCTTCATGAGTACCGCCGTCCGTTGTATGTATATTATTTGCAAACGAGAGTATCAGCTCGTTGTACTTGTCATTATACTGGAACGCTACTTCTGCAGCAGCTGTGCCTGCCTCGTTTTCGGTGGAGAAATAGATAACGTCCGGGTGGATAACGTCGAGCGAACGCTTCTTGTGGATATACTCTACAAAGCTTGAGATACCGCCCTCGTAAAGGAAATTCTTCTTGCGGATATTCTCGCTGTCACGCTCGTCACGAAGCTCGATATGTATTCCTGCATTGAGGAAAGCCTGCTCTCTGAGTCTTGTTTCCAGAACAGAGAACTCGTAAACGTCCGTCTCACGGAATATTTCGGGATCTGCTTTGAATGTTACCTGTGTGCCTCGAACTTCCGACTCGCCGATAACTTCAAGATCGGTAATGATATTGCCTCGCTCATAGCGCTGACGATATATTTTCTCACCGTCGCATACTCTTACCTCAAGCCACTCCGACAAAGCGTTAACGACCGATGCACCTACGCCGTGAAGACCGCCGGACACCTTGTATCCGCCGCCGCCGAATTTACCGCCTGCATGAAGCACCGTAAATACGACTGTGACCGCAGGCATACCCATCTTCTGATTTATTCCGACAGGGATACCACGGCCGTTATCTGTGACCTTGATGATGTTTCCGGGCAGGATAACTACCTCGATCTTATCGCAGAAGCCTGCAAGAGCCTCGTCGATAGAGTTATCTACTATCTCGTAAACAAGGTGATGCAGACCTCTCGGACCTGTAGATCCGATATACATACCCGGTCTTTTTCTTACTGCCTCCAGTCCTTCAAGGACCTGTATCTGTTCGGCAGTATATTCCTGTTCAACCTTAATGTTTTCCGAACTGTCCATTCTAACCCCTTCTTTTAGTTTTTTTAAATAACCCCGCCCGCTTTTGAAAAAACGGGGCAAAACTTTTTGTTTTTATTATTTATCGAAGCTTGTGCCTTTTAACGGTTCTTCGTCAAAGAGCACATCGTCGTGTCTTATTTTTTTGTGTCTGTGTCTGTTTTTCTTGCGCTTCGGTTCGGGGTCTCGCTGACCCTCTATCTCGATAAGCGTTACCTTTAACGGCGTTAAGACCATAAATATTATCAGCGGCACCATAGTTGCTATAAGGTGGGGGAGCAGCGTTTTGTTGTTGCCGTGAAAGAACATCAGCGTATTGAGTGCAATCAGCATCAATACAAATATTGCTCCCATTTTTGCGCATGCCGCCTTATATTTTACCTTGGAGATCTTTTTGCAGCTTCGGCAGACATACTTTTTTTCGCCCATTACCGTGACGCTTCTCCCGTAGTCAAGCTTTTTTCCGCAGTATGGACAAACGGGTAACTTCATCATTTTGAATTACCTCATTTATTGCCGAAATTATTCTTGCCGGAATGCTTTCTCTTCTTCTTTTTCTGAGAAACGCTCGATCTTACGCTGCCTGTTTCTTTAAGGCTGCGTCCGCCTTTTCTTGAAGTACCGTTATCGTTCAGCTCATCCTGGCTGCGGCGAGCCTGCTCCATCTGCTCCTGTCTTATCTGCTCGGCATTCTCTGCGCCCTTGTTGAGGCGTTCCTGATCCTGCTTTACAGTTTCGGGCTGCTGCTTATTCTTTCTGTCCTTGTTTTTCTTTTCGTTGTCACGCTCTATCTTCTCGGCGTTTGCCTTTTCGGAGATTATGCGGAGCTTATCGCTTTCTGTGATCTCTCTCGGCTTGTCGCTTACCATCGAGAAAACTGCCTTTTCAGACTCTTCGAGCGTTTCCTGAGCCTTAACGGGATCAAAGACCTTTGTAAAAGACTTTACTTCTTCCTCGTTGTTTACAGTCTCTTCTGCTTTTTCTGTTTTTTCTTCTTTCGGCTCACGGGAAGGCTTTTCTTTGCTCTTTTTTTCAGTACCCTTGCTCTGAGCCTTATTTTTCTCTTTTTCCCTGCGTCTTGCTTCTTTTTCGGCAAGTCTGCGCTCACGCTGATCCTGCTCGTAAAGCTCGTCACGCTCCTGCTCGGTAGCCTCTACGATCTTTCTTTTGAGTTTCGCAAAGAAACCGTTGTTTGCGCTCTCAAGCTCTTTAAGCTCACGCTCCTCACGCTCTGCTTCAAGCTGAAGTCTGCGAGCCTCTGCCGCAGCACGGCGAGCCTCGTTCTGGCGCATTTTTTCTTCTGCTTCTTCCTGAGCTGCCTTTACGGCGTTCGGGAATTTCTTTTCGTAGCGTGAGATACTCTCTTCGTTTTCATCGGCAATTGCCTCTTCAAGAGTTTCCGCTTCATCGTCGCTGTCATCTTCCGTGCTTTCCTCGGGATCTTCGTCTTCTTCATCGACTTCGAATTCTTCTTCATCCTCTGAGATCTCTTCGGAATCTTCTTCGTTATTTTCTTCGGAATAGCTCGACGTCTGATACTCTTCGCTGTTCAGCTCTTCAAGGAAAGACTTTTCTTCTTCTTTCTCATCGTCGGAATAATCGACTTCAAAGCTTTCCTCTTCCTCGTCGTCTTCTTTGTCCTCTTTCTCGGGGATATATTCCACAGCACCCTCGGGAGCTTCGTTCTCGTCTTCGTCCTCGTCCTCTTCTTTTTCAAGAGTAAGTGCCGACTCGGGTTCCTTTTTATTATCTTCTTTTATCTCTTCGTTTTCGGAAGCTTTCTCTTCTTCTATTTCTTCCTCTTTTTCAAGAGTCTCCGAAGATTTTTCTTCTTCCTCTGCTTCTTCTTTATCTTCTTCAACGAGCGTAAACGACGGTTCGATCTCTTTTATTTCGTCTGCCTCTTCGTTTTCGGTCTCGTCTGTCTCTTCCGATACATCATCATCTTCTTCGGCTTCCGCAGCATTTTTCTTATCTGTTTCGCCGAAGCTCATCATATCATTGATCTCTTTTTCGATCTGCTGTTCTGCAAGCTTAAGATCGCTCACATACTCTTCGTCGTTTTCTTCTTCCTGCTCGTCCTCTTCTTCGGTTGCTTCGTCAGTGATCTCTTCGGGAGCTTTATCTTCCGTTTCAGCTTTTCCGGACTCTTCCTTTGTCTCAACGTAAATTACGCTGCCCTCGGGCTGATAATCAAAAAGATCGCCTGATTTTTTCTGCTCGGGTTCTTCTGCCTTTTTCTCTTTGGCAGAAGTCTCCTCCTCTGCTGTTTTGCCGAATTCTTTCTCCTCTTCATCTGTGGGAGCGGAATCAAAGAAGTTGAGTATTTCTTCCTCTTCGCCGTCGTTTTCGGGAGCTTTTACTTCCTCCAGAACGAAAATATCAACGTGTATCTCTTCGCCTGTTTCCGGGAAGTATACATAGTCTACTTCCGTTGTCTTTGTAAGCTTATGATACACGGGAACGGGCGCTTTGTAAGCGGAAGCTCCCGCAAAAGAGCTGTCTGCCTCGTCTTCTTCAAAGAATGTCTCTTCTTCATCTTCAAAAGCGGAGCTGCTGTAAACGTCCTCTATTTTATTCTGCGGCTGAGTATACTGCGGCTCGGAGAAAATATCTTCTTTGCTTTCATCAAATGTATCGTCAGCTGCGGTATCGCTGCCGTAGCTTCCCATAACGCTCCACGACTGATTCTTTTCATCGTCGTTATCGCTGTTATCTTCGTATGTTTCGGAAGAAGCCTTCGGTTTGCTCTGCTGCTCCTCCTCGTCATCGTCTACTATAACATATGTCTTTATAAAATTGCTGAATTTGTCTTTAAATGAATTTCCCTGTTTAGCCATATCGGTCTGCTCTCCTTGCTTTGAGGCGTTTCTTTTCTTCTCTTTTTCTTTATCTTCTTTTTTATTATCGCCTTTGTCAGATGTTTTTTGTTGTTTGACCTGTTGCTTAGACTGTTTTTTAGCCTGCTGCTTCGCTGCTTTTTTCGCCGATTTTTTCGCAACAGGCGTTCTTGCCGTAATACCGTTTATCGGTTCGAGGGTAAAATACAGCGGAGTCAGGAAAAAGAACACCGCAAACGGGATAAGAACCAGAATACATGCCGGCAGGATATTTTTTATTATATTCAGCTTGAATAAGAGCAATGCGACCCCCACCGCCGCAGCCAGAACGGCGGCAGTCGGGATATATATTTTCCTGCTGTACGAAATAGTGGAATTTTTGTTGCAGCCCGGGCAGGTGTGCTCGCCGTTTTGCAGCTCCGACAAAGCACCTAAATACGAGACCTCTTTGCCGCAATAAGGGCACCTTCTTATATTCTTAGCCATATTATCCCTCGTTATGACAATATAAATGCTATTATGATCTTATCAATAATCTGATGTATATCTTTTCAGAAGCGTCTGAGACGAGAGCTGACTTATATAAACCGTTATCTCGCCGCCCTCCATTGCTGTTACAAACGATTTTGGAAGCTCGCTTGAAACAGTTACAACACGCCCCTGCTTTTCGGCTATCGCCAGATAATTTCTTGTGTTTTTTGACACTGTAGAGGTGTCAAGATCGAATATCCCGATGATATTTTCCTTAAGGATAACAACATCCGAACCGAGATGCAGATACATAACAGACCTCTTTGCTCACAATGCCCGTAATTCACCGTAAAATGCGCTGTAACGGGACTTTGCTCAAAATAATATAAAAGTTCAATCTACATTATAACACATCTAAAAGCCCTTGTGGGCGATTCTGTGAAATTTTAATAGTTTATTAATAATTTTCCGAAGCGATACGTCCGTTTTCTATGTGAAACAGTTTTCCGCTTCTCAGTCTCTCTACCGATGCAGCGTCACAGCACGTTATGAACACCTGTCGGTCATTGAGTTCGTTTAAAAGAAATTCCTGCCTTTTGGGGTCAAGCTCACTGAGAACATCATCAAGAAGAACTATAGGCTCTTCCGATACGGCTATTCTGATAAGCTCCTCTTCGGCTATCTTCATCGATAAAACGCAGCTTCGCTGCTGCCCCTGCGAACCGTACATGCGAACGCTCAGACCGTTTATCTTGATGTCGATATCGTCTCTGTGAGGGCCGAAGCTCGTGCTTCCCGAAGCTATATCTTCTTTTCTGTTTTCGTTGAGATACGATAGCATGAACTCACGCACCGATTCAAGCTTTCCGCACCGATCCTCAGGTACAGAGCAGGCATACTCTATCGAAAGCTTTTCCTTGCCGTCTGATATCCCGTCATGGTAATGACCGGCGCACTCGCAAAGCCTGCTTATATATTTCATTCGTGTGCGCATAACAGATGCACCGAGAACGCTCAGCCTGTAATCCCATGCGTCGAGCGTACCCGATAATTCTGAATGATAGGGGATATCCTTGAGCAAAGCATTTCTTTGCTTTAAAGTCCTGCTGTATTCAAGCAAAGTATCCCTGAAACTCGGCTTTATCTGGCAAACAGCACCGTCGATAAAGCTTCTGCGCTCATTGGGACTTCCCTTTACAAGCGATAAATGCTCGGGCGAAAACACAACGGCGCACAGCTTTCCGAGCAGCGCCGAAGACGAAGGCTGCTTTATATCGTTTATAAAAGCCTCTTTTTTACCCGGAGCAAATGAAAGCGCAGCCGTCTGATCCCGTCCTTCCGAGAAAAAGCCTGCGTTTATCCTTGCAGCTTCCTTGCCGAATCCGATAAATTCGGCGTCCCTGGCGCCACGAAAGCTTTTATTTCCGCTCAGAAGCCATACAGCTTCAATAAGATTAGTTTTGCCCTGCGCATTTGTGCCGTAGAAGACGTTCACGCCGGGGCAGGGCTTTATCTCGCCGTCTTCAAGATTGCGAAAGCCCTCGAAGCTCAGCGATGTCACATTCATTTTGCACACACCTCAAGAACGATCCCGGTGCATTCGGCGGTATCGCCTGCACGCATCTTTTTTCCTCTCATGGTGCAGACCTCGCCGTTTACCTTAACTCCGCCGTTCTGCACAAGAAGCTTAGCCTGACCGCCTGTACCGAAGCCGCCCATTTTAAGGAGACTGTCAAGCTTTATATATTCGGTATCAATATATATTTTTTCTGTTTTCAAAATAGTACCTCCGCCAATAAAAAAATAAATTCGCCTTAACCATTCCGGAAGTTTTTGTCCCGCTTTTTTCAAAAAGCGGGCGGGTTGCAAGGGCAGAGCCCTTGCCCGCCGGAGGCATGGTTTAGCCCTTTTAGGGGTGAATTCTTAAAAAAGTCCGGTGGACTGTTTTAAGAAGAGGGGCATTTTGGCAGAAAATGCCCCTAAGATCCTGCTTGCACCAAAGTTTTCTCGCAAGCTTTTTTGAAAAAAAGCTTGGCAAAAAACTTTCGGCAGTGCACCGATTTTACTTTTTATAAAAACTAAAAAATGAGCACATCATGCCGGCAGGCGCTTGCCTGCAAGCTTGGCAAAAAACTTTTGGCTGTGCTTATATGCAACGCTTTATTCGCAACGATATTATATTCTCATCGGAACTACCAGCACAATAAAGCTGTCGCCGCTTGTCGGAAGTATCTTAAGCGGACGGTTCGGCCCATTGAATTCAAAACAAAGCATGTCCGACTCAATGTTCTTTACCGCATCAAGCATATATCTGTTGTTGAAGCCTATCTCAAGCTCTTCACCGCTGTAATCGGTCTCGATAAAGTCGTTTGCTTTACCGAGTGCTGTTGTACAGAAAAGCTTCATTCCCTCGTCTGCTACAACAAGGTGAACAGGCTGCTGCATCTTATCGCTCGTCATGAGCGACATTCTTTCAAGTGAATTTATGATACGGTTTGCTTCTATTGTAAGCGAGGTGGTTGTTCCGTTAGGGATAGTTGCTCTGTAATCAACGTACTTGCCCTCTATAAGTCTCGAAACAACTGAATAATTGTCCACTTTGAATACAACATGCTTCTTGCCGAGAGCTACCGTAACAACAGCTTCATCGTCTGCCGCTATTTTAAGAAGCTCTGCAAGCGTCTTTTTCGGAAGAATGAAATCGAATTTCTCTTCCGTGTCGATTTTTTCTCGTCTTACCGACATTCTGAACCCATCTATGGAAACGATGTTCAGAAATCCGTTGTCGGCGTCAAAGTATGAGCCCATCAATGCAGGCTTTGCCGGATTATCGGAGATAGCATAGAAGGTATCTCTTATCATGCTTTTGAGCATGCCTGCTTCGATGTCGAATGTACGAAGCGTATCAAAGCTCGGAAGCTCCGGATACTCGTCGGGAGTCATGCCTACAAGCTGGAACTCTGCCGGTTCGGAGGTTACGGTTGTGATGAGCTTTTCATCGTTTTCGATAGTTACTGTGTTGTTCGGCATACGCTTTGTCATTTCCGCAAACAGATGAGCGCTTAAAACGATGTCGCCTTCTTCTATAACTGTAGCGGGGACAGTGGTGGTTATGCCTATATCAAGATCATATCCGCAAAGAGTAGCTTCGCTGCCGTGCAGCTTAAGAAGGATGCCCTCTAATGCCGGATTGGAGCTTTTGCTCGATACAGCACGCTGAACAGTCGTTACTGCCGCTACAAGCTCCTTTTGATTGAATGCTGCCTTCATGTGTTGTGTCCTTCCTGTAATTATATCACGTTCTGTTATACATCACTTACCGTCCGCACTGCTTGTTCGTTTTTGAGACACGCCCTGAGTTAGTTGAGACTTATTCAGCGGACGGGAGCGAAGCTCTTTATTTAAAGAGAATAGTATAATATATATATATAGTAGTAGTAGTAGGGAGTGTGAAAAAGTTGAAAAGGTGTCAAAAACCGCTCGCAGCTTCAGGAAACAGATTCTCACGGTTTTTCACCGGTATTAACCTGATTAACATTACTTTTGTTGTGCTTGTGGAAAAGTATAGTAAGTCGTTGTGGAATGTTAAGGAAAAGTGGAAAAGATAATTCAGAGAGGATCGAACAGAATATGAATAATCTTTGAATGAAAAGTGTTTTTAGATCCTGAAAAACATGTCACTTTGGTGCTGTATATTACAGAGAGTAATATAATTGTAATGCTTTCCTTATTAATATAAGAGCAAAGAGCTTTGCGTTATGTATGCTCGGCTTTTTACGCTGTGGTCCGGTGCATTGGCTGCGCCTCGCACCTGCTTTGGGTTGGCTCACAGTTACGTTTTGTGCTTCGCACGCTTATTTTTTATTGCTCTTATTCTGCTTTTCTTATAATTTCAACTTTTTTCGGGGCTGCTCGCCCCGAACCCTCGGCCGCTTTTTTGTAAAAAAGCGGCGCAAAAAACTTTCGGCTGTGGTAAATATGCCTTTTTACATATCCTGAATATTCTTTATGATATCTTCTACTGTTTCCTTGAGACGAACGTCTTTTTCAAGCTTCTTTTCCATTTCCTGCATTGTATATACGATCGTCGAGTAATGTCTGCCGCCGAATTCGTTGCCGATGGCTTCCATTGAGCTTTGCGTTACCTGACGAACTATATAGATGGCTACATGACGGGCGTTGCTGAGCTTGGCCTGTCTGTTTTTCACGGAACGGATCTCCTCGGGGAGAACGCCGTAAGTTCTTGCAACTTCTTCGATTATCTTCTCGACCGTTACGGGAACGGGTACTTCGTTCGTCTGAACGTCGGAGATTACCTCCTGAGCCATTACGATGGAGGGCTTTTCTCCGTTAAGGCAGCTCTTTGCCTTGATCTTCTTTACTACGCCCTCAAGCTGACGGACGTTTGTTTTGAGCTTGTTTGCTATATATTCGCACAGATCGTCGTCAAGCTCGAAATCGAGGGATTCAGCCTTGCTCTGGAGGATAGCGATTCTTGTTTCGATATCCGGCGGCTGAATGTCTGCGATGAGTCCCCACTCGAAACGTGTTCTCAGTCTGTCTTCAAGTGTTTTTATCTCCTTCGGAGGACGGTCTGATGTCAGCACGATCTGCTTTTTGTCTTCGTAAAGTGCGTTGAATGTGTGGAAGAATTCTTCCTGAGTTGATTCCTTACCGCCGATGAACTGAACGTCGTCCACGAGAAGAACGTCTGCATTGCGGTATTTCTGACGGAATTCCGGCTGATTTACTTTTCTTACCGATTCAACGATCTGGTTTGTGAATTCGTCGCCCTTTATGTATTCTATCTTTTTATTCGGATCGTTTGCGAGCACTTCGTTTTTGATAGCGTGCAGCAGATGAGTTTTTCCGAGACCGGAATTTCCGTAAAGGAAAAGCGGATTGTAGGAACCGCCGGGATTCTGAGCTACAGCCAAAGAAGCGGCATGAGCGAATTTGTTTGAAGGGCCTACGATGTAGTTGTCAAATGTGAGCGGCACATCGTCATCATCAAGACCTGATTTTGTGTCGGGCTTGCCTGCGTTTGTGTCTATCTCTTCGGGAATAACGAGCTTGATCTCGAAACGCTGACCAAATATCTCGGCAAAGCCTTCTGTTATAAGAGACAGGTAGCAGCGTGTCACCGTTTCACGGTGAAAATTATTCGGAACGAGCAGCTTGATCGTGTTGTCATCAAAGCTGAGCTCACGAGGCTCGATACGGCTTATCCATGTCTGAAAAGCCACATTTGTTATTCTTTGTTTCACATAGTCGCACACCAGCGGCCAAGTTTCGTTAAATGAATCCATTAAATTATAACCCCCTAAAATGTTGGACGGAAAATGATGCCGCAGATCGGTTTTTTACCCTTTGTGCGGTCTTAAGAAAGGTTTGATCTTTTTGATAAAATGAGCTGATTTTTATGTCTCATAAAGTCATGACGCACCTATCCATATTGCGATCAACAATCAAAAATATTATATCATAACGGCATTGAGATTTCAACATTAAACATTGATAAAAATGTGGAAAACTCCCGAAAAATACGATTTTTTGTTGAGTTCTCAACATATGTGAAAATATGTTGCAAAGCATTGTGTAAAATTTCAGTGAGAAATTTATGCAAGTTGACAAAATACGCACAATTGTATTGACTTTTTCACATTTTTTGTTTATCTTATTTCTGTAAACAACAGAGTATTTAACATGCCGATTTAAGCTTTACCTTTGTAATTGCCGGTGCTGCAGACATGTTTTTTTGGTTTTGTGTATTTTTAACAAAACTGCCGAAAAAACGAATTTCTGTGCATTTTGTTCAATGTGACGAAAGCTGCATGAAAATATGCTCGTACAGAAAGTTATGCAGCGCATTCCGAAAAGCTCAAAAGTGATCTGAAAGCGCATAATTTAGGTGTATTTTTCAAAAAAATGAGAAAAACTTGAATATAAACAGCGTTTTTTCTATTGACATAACGGCTGCATATAAGGTATAATGTTAAATTGCAAGGTTATATACCCGAAAGGAGGGGTTAGTTATGCTGAGAACATATCAGCCTAAGAAGCTTCACAGAAAGAAGGAGCACGGTTTCAGAAAGAGAATGGCAGACCGTAACGGACGTAAGGTGCTTGCTCGCCGCAGAGCGAAGGGCAGAAAGAGACTTACTTACTAATCTGCCGCAGGGACAGTATAAGGTATATCTTCCGTTTACGAAGATATACCTGTTGATGCTGTCTTGATCGATCATTGAGCGCCGTTTTTCGGCGCAGTTGTTATTGATGGGGTTATTGATGCAGTATGGCCGTTCTGAGTACGATAAAAGAGAATAATACGTTCAGACGGCTTTACAGAAGCAGAATGTGCTATGTATATCCGCAGATCGTCGTTTATGTTTCGAAAAACCGCCTGGGCGGATTTCGTTACGGTATCACGACGAGCAAAAAGGTAGGCAACGCAGTTGCAAGAAGCAGATGCCGGAGGATAATCCGTGCAGCTTTATCGGAGTATGCCGACAAGCTTGACGGAAAATGCTTTGATGTTGTGCTTGTTGCAAGAAAGAAAACGCCGTTTTTAAAATCGACCGATCTTGTAGAACCTATCGGAAAAAGTCTTAAAAAGGCGGGAATCATAGAATAAGGATATACATTTTTGCAGCAAGCGGGAATGCGAGGAGCAAGGTGATGAAAAAGCTTCTGATCGCCCTGATCAGGTTTTACCAGAGATACATCTCTCCGCTCAGCGGACCGAGCTGCAAATATTCACCGACCTGTTCACACTACGGGATTGAAGCTATCGAGCGTTTCGGCGCTTTGAAGGGCACAGGTATGACGATATGGCGCATACTGAGATGCAATCCGTGGTCTTCGGGCGGGTACGATCCCGTTCCGGAAAAAAAGGAACGCAGGATCACATCAAAAACCGGAAAATTCAAGATCATTGATTATAAAGAAATAAAGGAAAAGAAATGACCGACTTGCGCCGCTTTTTATCCTATATTGACAATAATGCGGTATATTATTTTGTGCTTTCGGCGCAGATCGGTAGTGTCATAAAAGGATTATCAGATGGGTGCATTATTTGAATCTTTAGGCTATATCTTCGGATATCTGCTCTGGCTGTGCTACGGTCTGGTGAAAAACTTCGCTGTTGCGATCCTTATTTTCACCGTTATCCTCAGAGCTTTGCAGTTTCCGCTTCAGATAAAGAGCCAGAAGTCTATGGCAGGAAGCATGAGGCTCCAGAAAAAACAGCAGGAGCTTCAGGAAAAGTACGGAAAAGACAGAGACAAGCTCAACGAAGAGCTTTCAAAGCTTTACGAAAAGGAAAACGTAAGCCCCACAGGCGGCTGTATGACGTCTATCCTTCCGATGTTTCTGCTTTTCGGCGTTTACTATGCCATAAGAAATCCGCTTACAAATACGCTGCATATAGCCAAAAACAGCGTTGACGCTGCTTTGTCGTTTGCAAAGGGTCTTCCCGTAGTGGGTAGCAGCATCGAAGGCTACTACGGTCAGATCAGCTTCATGAGCATATATTCCGACGTTAAGAACAACGCTGATTTCATTGCTCACACAGGTTTTTCAGACGGCGAGATAGCGAAGCTTGACAGCTTTGCAGACGGTTTCCGTATGTTCGGGCTGAATCTTCTCGATATGCCGAACTCTCACGGACTTTTGTCGGTATTCATCCTGTTCCCGATACTCTGCTTTGTCACATCTTTTGCAACGACATTCGTTTCGATGAAGATGAACGGACAGAGCCTGAGCCTCAAGGGTCAGCAGGGCTGCATGAATTCGATGTTTTTACTTATGCCGCTGATGTCGGCGTGGATCGCTTACACAGTTCCGGCAGCTATCGGTCTTTACTGGATCTATTCAAGCATTATCGGTTTTATAACTACCGTTATAATCCATAAATTCTACAATGCGCAGGCGCTTACGGCACAGGAAGAGGCAAGACGTATAGCTTACCTTGAAGAGACTGAGCTGAACGTTAAAAAAGCGCATGTTTCAAAATCGGTTCAGATCACAAAGAACGTTCCGCAAAGCAAGCAGGGCGGAAAAAAGAAGAAGAAAAAATAATTGACCGCACGGCGGTTACAGAGAATTGAGGTGTCAAGTGTGATAAAAGAAGCGTATGGCAAGGGTGACACAATAGAAGAGGCATTGGAGCTTGCGTGTAAAGAGCTTGGCGTAGAGAAGGATACCGCAGAGTATGAGGTTATCAGAGAGCCGAAAGAGAAGAAGTTCGGTATCTTCGGCGGCAGCCCTGCGGAGGTAAAGGTGTCTGTAAATGTTACTCCCGCTTTTGCCGCAAACGAGTATATCAAAGATATTCTTCGCTGCATGGAGCTTGACGGTATCGAAACAACTGTCAAAGAAGAAGAAAATACAGCCGAGATCGAGCTTACGGGCGAAGATGTAGGTTTTGTTATCGGCAGAAGAGGCGAAACGCTTGATGCTTTGCAGTATCTTGCAGGTCTTGTTGCAAATCATGTAGACAACCAGTATTACAGGATCACTATCAATACAGGCAACTACAGAGAAAAGCGTGAGGAAACTCTTGGAAAGCTCGGCAAGCGCCTTGCTATAAAGGCTGCAAAGACAGGCAAGAACGTTGAGCTTGAGCCGATGAATCCTTACGAGAGACGTATCATTCACACTGCTGTTCAGCAGGTAAACGGTGCTATCTCTTTCTCCGAGGGTGAGGATCTTGAGCGTCATGTTGTTATCGCTCCCGACCCGAAGAACCCCATTAAGCCGAGAAGAAATTTCCGCAACGACAGAAACAGAGGCGGAAAGGGCGGCTACAACAAGGGCGGCAGAAAGAACGGCGGCAGAGACGGCTACAGAAAGACAACTCCCTACAAGGAGAATTTCGAGAGAAAGCCTTATCAGAACCGTTACAACAAGCCCGTTGACGATGAGATGATCACAACTACTCCGTCTTCAACATTCAGCCAGAGAAGTCCTATCGAAAAGGCAGGTCTTCCGCTGTTCAGCAAGATCGAGAAGAAGTCAACGGAAGAATGATCATTAATAATACTCTCGGAATCCGAGAGCTGATAAGCGAAGGTTTCGAGCCTTCGCTTATTTTAATATATAATATATCGGACTTTATGAGCTGATCAACAATGCTCATAATATTGCTTGGATTGAAATTGAAAACGGAAAATTGCGGAAGCACTTCATGCTTGTTTTATAGCAGTTATCAGGCGACTTTTTTTAAGTAATTTACAATATTAAAAACTCAGCTAAGGCAAGTTTTGTGACTGTCAATCAGTTGATTGTGATTGGATAAGTTTATTTTTTGGTGATATTATGAATACATATAACAACGACACGATAGCTGCTATATCTACGCCTATGGGTGTGGGCGGCATCAGTGTTATACGAATTTCCGGAGAGGGTTCCGTTGAGACTGCCGACCGTATTTTCAGATCGGCAGGGGGAAAGAAGCTTTCCGGGCTGAAAGGTTATACGGCTCTTTTCGGAAAGCTTACAGATGATGATACGCCTCTTGATGAGGCTGTTGTCACGGTTTTTAAAGCGCCGCACAGCTACACCGGTGAGGACGTTGTAGAGATATCGTGTCACGGCGGAATGTACGTTACGAATCAGGCGCTTCGTCTTGTTCTGAAAAACGGCGCAAGGCTCGCTAATGCCGGAGAGTTTACCGAAAGAGCTTTCCTGAACGGCAAGATAGATCTTACGGAAGCAGAAGCGGTAATGGATATCATTTCCGCAAAGGGCAAGGCAGCAGCACGTTCTGCTCTCAACACAAAAGAGGGCAGACTTCGCCGTGAGATAGACGAGGTAAAGGATCTTCTCATAAATGAGGCGGCTCATCTTTCGGCATGGGCTGATTATCCCGAAGAGGATATCCCGGAGGTATCGAACGAGGTCTTGCTTGAAAATCTCGGCAAGGCACACGATAAGATATCGGCGCTCATAAAGTCATATAACAGCGGCAGAGCAGTAAAGCAGGGGATAGATACCCTGATAATCGGCAAGCCTAATGTAGGAAAGTCAACGCTGATGAATTTTCTTACGGGCGTTCAGAAAAGTATCGTGACAGATATCCCCGGAACTACAAGAGATATTATAGAAGAGACGGTCGTTATAGGAAATGCCGTTCTTATACTTTCCGATACCGCCGGACTTCGTGATACAGATAATCCTGTTGAGAAGATAGGTGTGGAGCTTGTAAAAAAGCGCATAAATTCATGCGGTCTTGCACTTGTTGTGTTTGACGCTTCAAGACCTCTCGATGAAGATGATTTCTCTATGCTTGAGCTTATAAAAGACACGCCGTCCATTGCTGTAATAAACAAGACAGACCTTGACTGCGTGATAGATACGGAGTTTATCAAGTCTAAGGCGAAGAGATGTGTATTTATATCAGCGTCAAACGGAGACGGAATGGAAGAGCTTACAAAAGCAGTCGAAGAGATCACGGGCGCTGCGGGATTTGACGAAAATGCCGCCGTTATCTCGAATGAAAGACAGTATCAATGTGCGGTGAATGCTGAAAAGCCGATCGCACAGGCGATAGAAGATCTGAGTGCAGGCATTACGCTCGATGCGGTGACGGTGCTTATCGAAGAGGCTGTTCAGTATCTTCTTGAACTTACGGGAGAGCGTGCAGGCGAGACGATAGTACACAGTGTATTCTCAAAATTCTGTGTGGGAAAGTAAAGCAGATCAAAAAAATATATGATGGTTGTTTATTCAGCTTGTCGATAAAGTTTTTGCGTCGCCTTGGAGCGGCGAGGGAAAATAGTAAGTATCGGACTTAGGGGCATTTTCTGCCAAAATGCCCCTCTTATCAAAACAGTCCGCCGGACTGTTTTGATAATTCACCCCTAAAAGGGCTTGAAGCATGCCTCCGGCGGGCAAGGGCGCCGCCCTTGCAACCCGCCCGCTTTTTGAAAAAAGCGGGGCAAAAACTTTTGGCTGTGATAAGTTTAACTTTTTCGTCAGTATTTTATTTAAATATTTTGGAAGTGAGTAAATTGAGTTATTTCGCAGGAAAATATGATATTGCCGTTATCGGTGCAGGTCATGCAGGTATCGAGGCAGGTCTTGCAGGCGCAAGGCTCGGCTGTAAAACGGTCGTGTTTACGATAAATATGGATGCAGTGGGAAACTGTCCCTGCAATCCGTCGATTGGCGGCACAGCGAAAGGCCATCTTGTGCGTGAGATAGATGCACTCGGCGGCGAGATGGGTAAGACGGCGGACGAATGTATGCTTCAGATGAGAATGCTGAACAGAGGCAGAGGTCCTGCTGTACATTCTCTTCGTGCGCAGATCGACAGAAGAAAATACAGCGAGGTCATGAAGCACAAGCTTGAAACGCAGGAAAACCTGGAGCTTCATCAGGCTGAGGTTGTCTCTGTTCGTGAGTGTGACGGAGTATGGAAGCTCGAAACGAGAATGGGCGCAGAGTATGAGTTCAAGGCTGTGATAATCGCAACGGGCACGTACCTCGGCGGCAGGATATTTGTCGGAGAAGTGTCTTACGAAAGCGGACCCGATGGTATATTTCCGGCAACATTTCTCGGTCAGTCACTCAAAAATCTTGGCATCTCACTCAGACGATTCAAAACAGGAACGCCTGCGAGAGTTCTTCGTTCAAGTATTGATTTTACAGATCTTGAAGTACAGCCCGGCGATGAGCCTGTGGTGCCGTTCTCTTACGATACGGAGGAACTTCCCGAAAACAAGGTAGTCTGTCATGTGAGCTGGACGAATGAAAAAACGAAGCAGATAATCCTCGACAATATCCACCGCTCGCCGCTTTACAGCGGTATGATACACGGTGTAGGCCCTCGTTACTGCCCGAGCATAGAGGACAAGATCGTCCGTTTTGCCGACAAGCAGCGTCATCAGCTCTTTATTGAGCCGTGCGGTGAGAATACCGAGGAGATGTATCTGCAGGGTATGTCGTCTTCACTGCCGGAAGAGGTCCAGCTTGATTTTTATCACAGCATAAAGGGTCTTGAAAAGGTCATCATGATGCGCTGTGCTTACGCTATAGAGTACGACTGTGCCGATCCTCTCCAGATGGACAATACGCTCGAATTTATGGAGCACCCGGGTTTGTACGGTGCAGGTCAGTTCAACGGCTCTTCGGGATATGAAGAGGCGGCGGCTCAGGGTATCGTTGCAGGCATAAATGCTGCATTGAAGATAAAGGGCGAAGAACCGATGATCCTTGATCGAGCAGGCTCCTACATCGGAACGCTCGTTGATGATCTCGTTACAAAGGGTGCAAACGATCCGTACAGAATGATGACCTCACGCAGCGAATACCGCCTTATCCTGAGACAGGATAACGCCGATGAAAGACTTACTCCGATAGGCAGAAGAGTAGGCCTTATCACTGACGAGCGTTATGAAAAGTTCCTCAAAAAGCAGGAACTTAAAGCGGAGGAGCTTAAAAGGATCAAAAATGTTGTTATTGCTCCGAACGACAAGGTAAATGAGGTACTTGTTTCACGTGAAACATCTGCTATCACAACGGGCGTAAGGCTTATTAACCTGATAAAGCGTCCTCAGCTTTCATACGAAGCGCTCAAAGAGATAGACGATACACGCCCCGATATTGACCCGAACATTTTTGAACAGATCGAAGTAGAGGTCAAATATGAGGGCTATATTCAGAAGCAGTTTGCGCAGGTAGAACAGATGAGACGCATGGAAAAACGTCTGCTGCCGCCCGACCTTGACTACAGAACGATACAGGGCTTGCGTCTTGAAGCGCAGGAAAAGCTCAATAAGGTACACCCGACAAATCTTGGTCAGGCAAGCAGAATATCAGGCGTCAGTCCTGCGGATATCAGTGTGCTTGTGGTGTGGCTTTCAAAATAAACTTATGCAAAGGGTATATTTATAAAAACATCGGAGGTGACATGATGGAAAAATTAATTGAATTTTGCAAAGAAAACAGCATAACACTCGATGATAAGGCTCTTGAACGTTTTGAAAAGTATATGCAGCTCGTTATCGAGTGGAACGAAAAGATAAATCTCACCTCTATAACCGAGCGTGACGAATTTATCGTGAAGCATTTTTGCGACAGCTTATCACTGCTCGGAAAATTAGATATCAAGCAAGGCGCAAAGGTGATAGATATAGGCACAGGCGCAGGATTCCCTGCTATACCGCTTAAGATCGCACGTCCCGATCTGAACGTAACGATGCTTGACAGCCTTAATAAACGAATGGTTTTTATCAGAGAACAGGTTCTTCCTGCGCTCGGCCTTGAAGCTGAGGTCATACACGGCAGGGCGGAGGAGTTTTCAAAAGCAAAGCCGTACCGTGAAAGCTTTGATATTTGTGTAAGCCGTGCGGTGGCAAATCTTTCTGCGCTCAGCGAGTATTGTATTCCCTTTGTAAAGGTTGGCGGTATGTTCGCTGCAATGAAGGGATTTGACTGTGAAGAGGAGATCGATGCAGCCGAAAAAGCTATTACAACGCTTGGCGGAGAATTTGGTGACGCTATTCGATTCAAGCTTCCCGATGAAAGCGGACGCTGTATCATAGTAATAGATAAGGTAAGCGGAACGCCTGCAAAGTATCCGAGAAGAGGCGTTAAGATCAATAAAGATCCGCTGTGAGGATCATACGAAAAAGCACTATTATCTTTGCAGATAATAGTGCTCTACTTGTCGACAAAGTGTTTTAGCGTCGCCTTGGAGCGGCGTGGAAAGATTATTTATATCAATCAGTCAGGGACGCTTTCTGCCAAAGCATCCCTCTTTTCAAAACAGTCCACCGGACTGTTTTGAAAATTCACCCTTGCAAAGGGCTTGAAGCATGCCTCCGGCGGGCAAGGGCGCTGCCCTTGCAACCTGCCCGCTTTTTGAAAAAAGCGGGGCAAAAACTTTTGGCTGTTATATATTTGCTTTTTTTGGACAGACTAAAGCACTATTATCTTTGCAGATAATAGTGCTCAGTTTGTTTTTATTATTGATTCAGGTCAAGTTTTCTTTTTAAACATAGCGGATGTAACAAATACCCATACAACGATAATAACCGCTAAAAATACCCAGGAAGTGATCTTGCTGCCGTTACTCATATATAATACCGTGTTTTCGGGATCTGCAGGATCTACATATATCTGTATTTGCTCTTCCTTACTGTATTTACTTGTATCATTCTTATGCGACGTGTAAACTTTATCATTATACGTATATTCATAATCAATATCGTAGTGAGTAGTTGTTGTTTCGTCTCCGTCTTCATCATATGAGGTTCTTGTGTAGCTTGAAACATTTGTTATCGTGGCTTCGATAAGATCGTAATTTTTCTCTGCGTTGCGGTAATCTACCATGTTGGATATAATTGAAGCGGCCGATCCCAAAAGTACTACAGTCATAATCAGAAACACGAATAGATTAAAACAGCCGTTTGATTTTTTTTCGGGAGCAGTAACAGGCGCAGCTGCCTGCGCAAAAGTCTGTCCCGATACGGAGGGGGCGTCATTGTTAGGGTTTACCTGATAGTTCTGCTGATATGGCTGATTCATCTGACTATACTGTTCGTTAGGATACTGCGTGTAATTGTATCCGTCCTGAAATGTTGCCATGGCAGCGTTGGCGGCTTGCTGTTCAAGCGCCATATAGTTTGATTTCATTATCTTGTATACTCTGACGGCGTATTCGATCTCAAGCGCTATACCGAGCAGTATCGAACCTATAATAAGTACGGGTTTGAACCAACCCTTAAGGTCAAACTTAAATAAATTGGCGCACTTTGGCACGAATATACTTAATGCCACGGCAAAGATGATAGTAATGATTATTCGTGATATAAAGCCCCAGATTATCTTACCGAGGATATTAGGGCTTTTATTGCTGTTGTTTTGTGACATAATTTCTCCTTTTCTGTGTCAATTGGATGTTAATGTTATATTGATTACAGTATAAATAAAAAACCGAAAAATGTCAATCAAAATATTTTTTGTAAGCAACATGAATCGACATGCTTTTTATCGGATAAGGTGTATAATATAATCACTGAAACGAGGGTGAGCGTATGGCGAAAACAGTAAAAGCGGAAAGTAGGATCACCATGATCCCCGTGTGCAGGATATTTTGCAATTCTTCCTCCATGAGGGGCTACTCACGCAAAGAGCTTCGCTCACTTTCGCAAAGTATCGAAAAAAACGGTATACTGCAGCCGATAACGGTTCGTGATATCACGCCGTATCGTTTTGAGCTTGTTTCGGGCGAGAGAAGACTTCGTGCGGCTGTTATGGCAGGGAAAAGCTCCGTTCCGTGTATTATACTGCACTGCACCGAGCGGCAGTCGGTAGTGTACAGGCTTGTAGAGAATATACAGCGTGAGCCGCAGGGGATATTTGAAAAAGCGGAGTCGGTAGGACGACTGACCGAAGAGTTCGGTCTATCGTGTGAACAGATAGCCGTACTGCTCGGAGTTTCGCAGCGCCGTGTAAATGCGCTGCTTGGTTTGCTGTCGTTTTCACCGGAAGAACGTGATAAGATAATATCAGCAAGGCTCGATACAGATAAGATTGGGGATATCCTGTCGGAAAACGACGCCGCCGAACGTTCAAAGCTGCTCGACCGTGCGGTGCGAAACGAAAAAACAGCAGAAGAGTTCAGACGCACGCCGATGATCGGCGGCATGATAGTCAAAGACCTGCGTATATTTTTCAATACGATAGAACGCACCGTTACTGCTATGAGAAGATCGGGGATAGACGCCCGGCTTGAAAAGCAGGAAAGCGATTCAAAAACGGAATACCGTATCAGGATCATTCATTAACACAGCGTACTTCTTATATCCATATACACATTTCTTCATACCCTTGTCAAATGGCCGAACGGATAAAAACGTTCGGTCGTTTGCTTTGTTCAATTGATAATTGACAATGGACAATTGTCAATTTCGGAGTCGCTTCGCTCCTGTTTTTTATATGTATTACGATCTGTTACGAGTGAAAAAGATGACCTCGTAAAGCCCGAAAGCTTCGTCACTCCTGTGTTTTAGCCTTTCTGATACGATGTTATGATATTTTTATATAAAACTAAAAAAGTAAGAGTTGTATACAACAATGATAAATAATAAAAGTTTGAAAAAACCTCGTAACAATGTAACACAGGACACTATTATCTAAACACTATTCTCTATTCACTGAGCGAGCGAAGCGAGCACTCTTGTTTCACGTGAAACATTTTTGATTTTTTGTAAAAAGGTCTTTTCTTTGTCACCTTAAAATGATATAATAAAATGTATAGAAACGAAAAGAAAGGACTAAAGGCTGAAATGAGTAAAATAATTGCGATAGCCAACCAGAAGGGCGGCGTCGGTAAAACTACAACTTCGGTCAACTTAGCGGCAGGTCTCGGTGTGCTCGGCAAGAAAACATTGCTCGTAGATATCGACCCGCAGGGCAACGCAACAAGCGGCGTCGGCGTGGACAAAAGAGCAACAAAGCACAGCACCTATGATATCTTCGTTGAAGGCCTGAGCGGTGAGGACGCTGTAGTAAGAACAGAGTACGAAAATCTCGACCTGCTCCCGTCAAGCCTTGATCTTGCGGCTGCCGAGCTTGAAATAGCCGATAAAAAGCATCGTGAGTCGATACTGAAAACGGCAGTTATACCGCTTCGTGATAAGTACGACTATATCATTATAGACTGTCCGCCTTCGCTCGGTCTTATAACGGTCAATGCGCTTTGCTTGTGCGATACGATACTTATTCCGATTCAGTGCGAATACTATGCGCTTGAGGGATTGTCACAGCTTATGAATACAGTCCGCAGAGTAAAAAGGCAGTATAACGAGCATATCGAGATCGAAAGCGTTCTGCTTACAATGTACGACGGAAGGCTTAATCTTACTCAGCAGGTAGTTGAAGAGGTAAAGAGATTCTTCCCCCGAAAGGTGTTTAACACCGTTATACCGAGGTCTGTACGTTTAAGCGAAGCTCCGAGCTTCGGCGCACCGATAATGTACTACGACCGCTCCGGCAAAGGCAGCACAGCGTACATGGAACTTGCTAAGGAACTGCTTAATAAAAACAAATAACTAAGGAACCACTGAATAATGGATAATTGACAATTGACAATGGACTTAAGGAAATCAGCTTCGCTGATTTGTTTTATAGATTATAAAAAAAACAAGCTGCGCAGCAGCTTCCGAAATTGTCAACTATCAATTATTAATTGTCAATTGATAAACAAGAGGTGAATTAAAGAATGGCAATGAAAAGAGGCGGTCTCGGGAAAGGTCTCAGCGAGATCTTTCAGGAGAACGAGAGCGAAGACCGCAACAGTACGGTAACATTAAAAATTTCCGAGATAGAGCCGAATAAAAAGCAGCCTCGCCATGAGTTTGATCCCGAAACTCTCAGAGAGCTTTCGGAGTCTATAGATCAGCACGGCGTTATCCAGCCGCTCGTAGTGCGTCCTTTGCTTGACGGCGGTTACGAGATAGTGGCAGGCGAGAGACGTTTTCGGGCTGCAAGAATGGCGGGCCTTACTGAAGTTCCCGTAATTATCAGAGATCTTTCCGATTCACAGTCTATGGAGCTTGCTCTTATAGAAAATTTGCAGCGAGAAGATCTTTCTGATCTTGAGCTTGCTATGGGCTACGAATCGCTTATCGAAGAGTACGGCATGACGCAGGAAAAGGTAGCCGAAACGGTAAATAAATCACGCTCCGCAGTTGCAAATACACTGCGACTTATGAAGCTGCCCGACGCCGTAAAGACTATGCTCACAAACGGCGATATCACTTCCGGTCACGCAAGAGCGCTGCTCGGACTCAACAATCCCGAGCTTATCGAAAAGACAGCTGATGAGATCATCGAAAACGGTCTTAGCGTTCGTGAAACGGAAAAGCGTGTGCAGTTTATAAATCGTCTTGAAGAGGAAGAAGAACAGCCCGCAAAAGAAAAGATCGACCGCAGACCTCAGTATTACCGTGAAGTGGAGCTGTCGCTTTCCGAAAGCTTCGGAAGAAAAGTTTCCGTAAATCAGAAAAATAAAAAGAGCGGCACGCTCGTTCTTGAATTCTACGGCGAAGACGATCTTCGTGAGCTTATGAAAAAATTCAGAGAATAATCAAAGGATCGTGGAGTGATTAAAAAAGCAAGCTGCGCAGCAGCTTCCGAAATTGTCCATTATCCATTTTCAATTTTCAATTGATAAAAAGGAGATATAACAATGATAGACATTAAGTTTTTGAGAGAGAATCCCGATATCGTTAAGGAGAACATCAAGAAGAAATTCCAGGACAGCAAGCTTCCGCTCGTTGACGAGGTCATCGAGCTTGATGAGCAGCGCCGTTCCAACCAGGCTAAGGCAGACGCTTTGAGAGCAGAGAGAAATAAATACTCGAAGCAGATAGGCGCTTTGATGGGTCAGGGCAAGAAGGACGAAGCAGAAGAGATGAAGAAGCTCGTTACCGAAAAATCCGATGAGCTTGCACGCCTTGAAGAGCTTGAAGCAGAGCTTAACGAAAAGGTAACTAAGATCATGATGACTATCCCGAACATCATTGATCCGAGCGTTCCGATAGGCAAGGACGACAGCGAGAACGTTGAGGTTCAGAAGTACGGCGAGCCGTTCGTTCCCGATTTTGAGATCCCTTACCACACAGATATAATGGAAAAGCTCAACGGTATCGACCTTGACAGCGCACGTAAGGTAGCAGGCAACGGTTTCTATTACCTCATGGGCGATATCGCAAGACTTCACTCGGCTGTTATCTCTTACGCCCGTGATTTCATGATCGACAGAGGCTTTACATACTGTGTTCCCCCTTTCATGATCAGAAGCAACGTTGTAACCGGCGTTATGAGCTTTGCAGAGATGGACGCAATGATGTACAAGATCGAGGGCGAAGATCTTTATCTTATCGGTACTTCGGAGCATTCGATGATCGGAAAGTTCATTGATACCGTTATCCCTGCCGAGGAGCTTCCGAAAACTCTCACAAGCTATTCGCCTTGCTTCCGTAAAGAAAAGGGCGCTCACGGCATCGAGGAGAGAGGCGTTTACAGAATACATCAGTTCGAGAAGCAGGAGATGATCGTAGTCTGCAAGCCCGAAGACAGCATGATGTGGTACGACAAGCTCTGGCAGAACACTGTAGACCTCTTCCGTTCGCTCGATATCCCCGTAAGAACACTTGAGTGCTGCTCCGGTGACCTTGCAGACCTTAAAGTTAAGAGCGTAGACGTTGAGGCATGGTCGCCGAGACAGAAGAAGTATTTTGAAGTAGGTTCCTGCTCGACACTCGGTGACGCTCAGGCAAGACGTTTGAAGATTAGAGTAAGCGAAGGCAAGCAGAAATATTTCGCTCATACACTCAACAACACGGTAGTTGCACCGCCGAGAATGCTCATCGCATTCCTTGAGAACAACCTCAACGAGGACGGCTCCGTTCGTATCCCCGAGGTTCTCAGACCTTACATGGGCGGCAAGGAAGTAATTAAATAAATCGAAAAATTCAAAAGTGAGCTTGTGTAATGCAGGCTCACTTTGTTATAGGAACAAAGGAGTGAAAAAAATGGATCAGTATAATTACATCACGCTGCGTGAGCGCCCGGAAATAACAGACGCTGCTGCGCAGTGGTTTCATGAAAAATGGGGCGTTGATAAAGGAGCGTATCTTGAATGTATGCAGGCTTATCTCGGCGGCAGTACCGAAAACGGCTGGTATATCTGCCTTGACGGAGATAAGATCATAGCAGGTTTGGGTATTATCGAAAACGATTTTCATGAGCGAAAGGATCTTTCGCCTAACGTTTGCGCAGTGTACACCGAAAGCGAGTACCGAAAAAAGGGAATAGCAGGAAAGCTTCTGAATATGGCGGTAGAGGATATGAGATCAAAGGGCATAACACCGCTGTATCTTGTAACCGACCATACGGGATTTTATGAGCGTTACGGCTGGGAATTTCTCTGCATGGTGCAAGGCTCTGACCCCGAACCGACAAGAATGTATGTTCACTACTGAAAGGAGACAGATCATGTTTTTATTGGAAACCGAAAGATTGACGATCACGGAATTTACCCCCGATATGGCGCAGGCAGTTCACGAAAACTCGCTTGACGAGGATACATGCCGCTTTGTTCCCGATGAAGTGTTTGAAACAGTAGAGGACGCTGCTGAGACGATAGAGTTCCTTATGTCGCAGTATGGCAGCAGCGAAGGTCCTCTCGTTTATCCGGTACTGTTGAAGAACGGCACAAATATAGGATATGTTCAGGCTGTTCCTCTTGATGACGGCAAATGGGAGATAGGATATCACGTAGCAAAGCAATATACAAAGCATGGATATGCCACGGAAGCAGTCAAAGAGTTTTTGCCTGTTGTTATGAAAGCGATAGATATCAATAAAATTGAGGGCGTATGTGTCTCCGAGAATACAGCGTCCAGAAAAGTAATGGAAAAGTGCGGCTTTGCGCTTAAATATGAGGGTATGGGGGATTACCAGGGCGCTCAGAAGGAAATATGCCGTTATTTGTTTGAGTTAGCTTAAAACTGAATAATAGAGTGTAACACATTGTAAAAAGTTTTTTGCGCAGCTTTTTTCAAAAAAGCTGCCGGGGGGGTGTGGGGCGAGTAGCCCCACAGTAAGCTGCAAACAAAGAATAGTTGTGATAGAGCAATAAAAAAAGCGTGCGAAGCACAAAAAACGTAAGCCCCCATACGAATAAAGCAGGCACGAGGCGAAGCCAATGTGCCGGACGGAAGCGCTTACTGCGTTTGCTCGGTGAATAGAGAATAGAGAATAGTGAATAGTGGATAATTTCGGAAAAGCTTTTTATTTATAAAAACAAGCACGAAGTGCTTCCGAAATTGTCCATTATCCATTGTCAATTGTCAATTAAAAAGGCGAGCGAAGAGATTTTTACATACAGAACACATGCTTGCCGATCGTGAGCATTATCGGACGTGAGCGAATCCATTTGCTCGTTGCAGTGACTGGATTGTAGTAGTAGATGCAACCGTTCGAGGGATCCCATCCATTTAAAGCGTCAATAGCTGCACGCTTGCTTGTTTCTGAAACAGGCTGATTTATCTGACCGTCGTCAATGCAGGAAAATGCACCTCTCTGATAGATAACTCCGCCTATTGTGTTCGGGAAAGACGGGTGCTCTACTCTGTTGAGTATCACGGCGCCTACAGCAACCTGACCTTCGTATGGTTCGCCTCTTGCTTCGGCGGAGATGGTTCGTGCAAGAAGATCGACTTCGCTTTGCGTGTAGCCGTAGTTGTTGGAACTCCCGGATAATCCGAGGTATAAAAGCGTTTTGGAGCCGGCAATGCCGTCGGGCGTAAGCCCTACGCTTCGCTGAAAAGCGGTCACGGCGTCTCTTGTTTGTGTACCGTAAATTCCGTCTATGCTGCCGCTGTAAAAGCCGAGCGACGAAAGCTTTTGCTGTATCTGCGTGACCTCACTCCCCGTTGAGCCGTATTTGGAAAGTGCCGATACATGAATACCGAGAACAGCCGCCGCCACCGACAGCACAAGAAGCAGCGACAGCAATGCAAGTAGTTTTTTCATCAGTCATATTCTCCCAACTTGGTTTTTAATAGAAGTATTACCAAAAGTTGAGGGGTTTATTCATTTGATCATTGAATGTGGAGTGGAAGCGCTCATTTTGCTCGCTCAGTGAAGAGTGAATAGTAAAATAGTTTCGGAAAAGCTGCGCTTTTTATTTATAAAATCAAGCACGAAGTGATTCATTCATTCCACACTCCGCACTAAACAAAGCATTTCTTAAAGTTTTTTGATTTTTTTCAAAAATACACTTTATCTTTTTCCGATATTATAGTATAATTAAAACGATGGGGTTTTCCCCGAAACAATTTTCAGGAGTGTGAATCACTATGTTAGTAAACGCTAAGGACATGCTCGTAAAGGCTAAAGCAGGCCACTACGCAGTAGGTCAGTTCAACATCAACAACCTTGAGTGGACAAAGGCAATCCTTCTCACAGCTCAGGAGCTCAACTCTCCCGTTATTCTCGGTGTTTCCGAGGGTGCAGGCAAGTACATGACAGGCTTCAAGACTGTTGCTGCTATGGTAAAGGCAATGGACGAGTCTCTCGGAATCACTGTTCCGGTTGCTCTTCACCTTGATCACGGTACATACGAGGGCTGCTACAAGTGCATCGAAGCAGGCTTCACATCTATCATGTTCGATGGCTCTCACTATCCGTTCGAGGAGAACCTTGCAAAGTCGAGCGAGCTTGTAAACGTTGCTCATAACCTCGGTCTTTCCATCGAGTGCGAAGTTGGTTCGATCGGCGGCGAGGAAGACGGCGTTGTAGGCATGGGCGAGTGCGCAGATCCCAAAGAGTGCAAGACTATTGCTGACCTCGGTGTAGATATGCTCGCAGCAGGTATCGGCAACATCCACGGCAAGTACCCCGAGAACTGGGCAGGTCTTCAGTTCGACGTACTCGATGCTATCCAGGCTAAGACAGGCGAGATGCCCCTCGTTCTCCATGGCGGCACAGGCATTCCCGCAGACATGATCAAGAAGGCTATCACTCTCGGCGTTTCCAAGATCAACGTTAACACAGAGTGCCAGCTCTCCTTCCAGGAAGCAACAAGAAAGTACATCGAAGACGGCAAGGATCTCCAGGGCAAGGGCTTCGATCCCAGAAAGCTTCTCGCTCCCGGCTTTGAGGCAAGATGGAGCTCTTCGGTTCGGTTGGCAAGGCTTGATCGGAATATCCTAAATATACATACAGGGAACGCAGCTTTTTGCGTTCCCTTTTTTTAAATTGAAAATTGAAAATGGAAAATGGAAAATGGAAAATTATGGAAGCACTTCGTGCTTGATTTGTATTAGGTCTCTACAATGCGTAACTATATCAACTGCCGACAATCATATGTAAAAAGATTATATTTATTAAAAACAGAAGCGAAGCGACTCCGCAATTGTCAATTATCCATTGTCAATTGTCCATTAAAAAAAGGCTGATATCAGATCAGCCTTTTTTTCTGTTAAGATTAGGATCTTGTACGGTGCCTATCGTTTCTACGTGGTTGTAGTAAAGCGTGCCTACCGTATTTGCTGCTTCTACAGTTTCGGAGTATGTAAAAGCACTTATAGCAATGAGAAACGGTACCATTCCTCTGAGATATGCGTGTAAGAGACTTACGCAAACGTAGCTCATTTCCATGTTAACGCCAAAGCCTGTCAGAGCGTCTTTGTAGCAGTAGTAGAGAAATGTCATTATACATGCAATGATGAGCAGTGCGAGCGCAACAGCCATCGAGAAAACGCCGTATGTATGTGCGCCTTTGTTTTTTGCAACACTGTGGCTGAGCGTCATGGTGATAGACTTTACAAAAGAAGCCTGAGACTGTGAGAACCATATCATCGTAGCAAGAATTATTGCTACGAAGCAGGCTGTCAGCAGAATAGTTGTCTGATACGCTTCCATTTGCTTGACTGTTATATTGAATACATTTGCAAACTCTTCAAAATATTCAGGCCCTTTTACTGCGAAGAGTGCTATGAAAAACAGAGTTGAAATGAACATCAGCACAAGCACAAGCACCTGTGCTATCGACCATTTGTATGCCATCGACAAGCTCGTTTTCGGAACTGATTCTTTGCTCGGATCGATGCTTGCAAGATAAAACAATGCAAAGACGACGATAAAATACAGTGAAAAGACGCATGCGACTATCATAATGGTACTTTCAATTTTTTGAAACGAGATGTCAGGGCTTATTTTTGAAAACAGAAGCCGCAGCAGTGTTACCTCCATCATCTCTTGTTTCGTAATGGAAAGATATCCGATACAAACTATCCTCAACATCATGAATATCGGGATCAGCAGCATAAAAGACTTGCTGCCGAAGCTTTTTACCATCAAGAAATTTCTTTCATAGTTATCGACAGGGTTGTACATATTACTACCCAATAGATAACACCTCCCAAAAATACACCAAAACTAACTTGATCGTATAAAGAAGCGCAGAAACGCTCGTTCGGTGAATCAATGAAAAAACGAGCTGCCAAAGCCGTGATCTGCATTCTGCAACAGATCGACAGTATCGATTTTCATTATTTATAAATTTTCAATGTTTTCATAATTTCCCTGATACAATTGTAGTAGATTTTCCTTCTAATTACAATAGATTTCACAAAAAAATCAAAGAAATATGTGCCGAATGTTTTATGATTTTTTGTCTGATTTTATACTATGTAGAAAACATCAATAAAAAACTGCCGAAACAATATGTATCGGCAGTCAAAACATATAAAAAAGTTTTTATCTATGATAAAGCTTATCAGACTCATACTGAGGCTCGCATGTAAGGTCGATACCAAGACGGCGGAAAATATCGGTGTCTTCCTGAGAAAGGATAACTACGGAATGCACCTGAGTGTGTTTGAGCTTTGATACTTGCTCTAAAGCGAGCTTTGCGTTTGCGTCACTCTCTGCTGCAACTGCCAGCGCTACAAGAACTTCATCAACGTGCATTCTCGGGTTCTGGTTTTTCATTACCTTTGTTTTAAGATGCTGGATAGCCTGAACTACTTCCTTCGGAAGCAGAAGAACGCTGTCGTCAATGCCGGCAAGAACTTTAAGCGCATTGAGCATCATAGAACATACGGCGCCGAGAAGATCGGTAGTCTTACCCGTAACGATAGTGCCGTCGTTAAGCTCGATAGCCGCAACGGGATCGTGATGGTTTTCTGCGAACTTGTTTGCAACGGCAGCAACCTTGCGGTCGTCCTTTGTGATGTCAAGGCGGTTCATCAGAAGCTCGATCTTCTTTACCTCGCTCATGCCTGTGCCCGTTACCTTGTTCTTTACAAGAGCCGCATAGTAGCGTCGGAGTATCTCCTGCTTTGAAGCCTCGCATACGGTATTGTCATCGGTAATAGCGAAGCCTACCATGTTTACGCCCATGTCTGTAGGCGATTTGTAAGGCGACTCTCCGTAAATTTTAGTGAATATAGCATTAAGAACAGGGAATACCTCAACGTCACGGTTGTAGTTTACGGTCGTTTTGTTGTATGCCTGCAAATGCCAGGGGTCGATCATGTTTACGTCGTTGAGGTCGGCCGTTGCAGCCTCGTAAGCGAGATTTACGGGGTGCATAAGCTCAAGGCTCCATACGGGGAATGTCTCATACTTAGCGTAGCCTGCCTTAACGCCTCTCTTGTTCTCATGGTAAAGCTGCGAAAGACATGTAGCCATTTTGCCGCTTCCGGGGCCGGGCGCCGTAACAACGACGAGCGGACGAGAAGTTTCGATATAGTCGTTCTTTCCGAAGCCTTCTTCCGAAACGATGAACTGCGGATTTGAGGGGTAGCCTTCGATTATGTAATGGAGATACACTTTAACGCCAAGGTTTTCAAGGCGTGCTTTGAACTTATCTGCCGAAGGCTCGTGATTGTACTGTGTGATAACAACGCTGCCGACGTACAGCCCGATCTCGGAGAGCTTATCCATAAGGCGCAGGATATCCATATCGTATGTGATGCCTATGTCGCTGCGCATTTTGTTCTGCTCGATAGCTGCGGCGTTAATTGCGAAGATGATCTCCGTTTTTTCCTTAAGCTTTAAGAGCATGCGCACCTTGCTGTCAGGCTCAAAGCCCGGAAGCACACGAGATGCGTGAAAGTCGTCAAAAAGCTTGCCGCCGAACTCAACGTAAAGCTTGCCGCCGAAGCTGCCGATACGTTCGAGTATTTTTTCCGACTGGAGCTGCAGGTATTTGTCATTATCAAAACCGATCTTATTCATCAAACATCCACTCTTCTTCATAAAATAAAATACATAATATATTATAGCACAGTATGCAGCGTCAAATCAACAGAGTTTTTTTAAGTGTAACCCATTTGTTACCCGACGAAGATGCACTGTTTTAATGTGGAAAGCAGTATCGCCGAGTGGGTTATATGATAATGGAGTTAACTGATAAATAATCGGAAACAAGGCTGCTTTAAAAATCGTTTTCGTATATTCCGAATCATAATCTTTATCAAAAAATAACAAGCTGAAAATGCAGGTGGGATGCGTTTTTATATTTTACATTCAAAGATAATTATTATTCAATAAATTGTAAGTATTCATGCTGTTTTTTGGACATATTTGCTCAATATCATTTAGCGGAAAAATGAACTAATTGTAAAAAATCACATATGACAAAAAATATCAAAATAAGTAGTGATTTTTTCTTAATTATGTGGTAAAATAAAGATTAGCTATGTACGGATTAATAAATAATTTCTCCGTAAATAAGATTTTGAGGTGATTGACATGGGCTTGCTGAAGGTTTTGTTTGGAGACTACAGCAAAAAAGAAATAAAAAGAATCCAGCCTAAGCTTGATAAGGTGCTTGAGCTGGAAGATACATACGCTGCAATGAGCGAGGAAGAGCTTAAGAAACAGACGGATGTCCTGAAAGAGCGTCTTGCAAACGGCGAGACTACCGATGATATCCTTCCCGAAGCATTTGCAGTTTGCCGTGAGGCTGCATGGCGTGTGCTCGGTATGAAGCACTTCCCGGTACAGATCATCGGCGGTATCATTCTTCATCAGGGAAGAATTTCCGAGATGAAGACAGGTGAAGGTAAAACTCTCGTTGCAACTCTTCCCGCATACCTTAACGGTCTTACGGGTAAGGGCGTTCACATCGTAACGGTCAACGACTACCTTGCACGCCGTGACTCCGAGTGGATGGGCAAGCTTTACCGTTATCTCGGCCTTACGGTAGGTCTTATCGTTCATGACTTAAAGCCCGAGGAGAGAAAGGCAGCTTACGCCGCAGACATCACATACGGCACGAACAACGAGCTTGGCTTCGACTACCTGCGTGACAACATGGTAGTTTACAAGGATCAGAAAGTTCAGAGAGGCCACAACTTTGCCGTTGTCGATGAGGTAGACTCGATCCTTATCGATGAGGCGAGAACTCCGCTTATCATCTCCGGCCCCGGAGACAAGTCTTCCGATATGTACGGACGTGCAGACGTTCTTGCAAAGAAGATGAAGAAGAAGGTCTTTGAGGAGATCGACTCGAAAGAGGACAACGAGGACTACTACAAAGAGAATGACATCGACTATATCGTTGATGAAAAGGCAAGAACTGCAACACTTACTCAGGTGGGCGTAAAGAAGACAGAGCAGTTCTTCGGTATAGACAACCTTACAGATCCCGACAACATCGAGATACAGCACTACATCAACCAGGCTATCAAGGCGAACTCCGTCATGAAGCGTGATATCAACTACGTTGTAAAAGACGATCAGGTTATCATCGTTGATGAGTTTACAGGCCGTCTTATGTACGGACGCCGCTACAATGAGGGCCTTCATCAGGCTATCGAGGCAAAAGAGGGCGTTAAGGTAGAAAGCGAAAGCAAAACGCTCGCAACTATCACATTCCAGAACTACTTCCGTCTTTACAACAAGCTTTCCGGTATGACCGGTACGGCTATGACAGAGGAAAGCGAGTTCGGCGAGATCTACAAGCTTGACGTTGTAGAGATCCCGACCAATAAGCCTGTTCAGAGAGAAGATCTTCCCGACTATATCTTCGCTACGGAAAACGGCAAGTTTGAAGCACTTATCGATGATATCATCGAAGCTCACGAAAAGGGTCAGCCTGTGCTTGTAGGTACTATCTCTATCGAAAAGTCTGAGCATTTAAGCTCGCTTCTTAAGAAGAAGGGCATTCCTCACAATGTGCTCAACGCAAAGCACCACGAGAAGGAAGCAGAGATCGTTGCACAGGCAGGTAAGAAAGGCGCCGTTACTATCGCTACCAACATGGCAGGACGAGGCACCGATATCATTCTCGGCGGTAACGCAGAGTATATGGCAAAAGCAGAAATGCGCAAAAGAGGCGTAGAAGAGGAGCTTATTGCAGAGGCAACAGGCTTTGCTGAGACAGATAACGAAGATATCCTCAATGCAAGAAAGATGTTCACAGAGCTTAACACCAAGTTCAAGGATGAGCTTAAGGACGAGGCAGAGGCTGTAAGAGAAGTAGGCGGTCTTTTCATCATGGGTACGGAGCGCCACGAATCAAGACGTATCGACAATCAGCTTCGTGGACGTGCAGGACGTCAGGGTGACCCCGGTAAGTCACGTTTCTATCTCTCCGGTGAAGACGATCTTCTGAGACTCTTCGGCGGCGACAAGATCAAGCAGATCATCAGCAGCTTTAATGTTGAAGAGAAGGTACCGCTCGAAAGCAAGATGCTTTCCAACATCGTTGAAAGCTCGCAGCAGAAGCTCGAAGGCAGAAACTTCGAGATCAGAAAGAACGTTCTCCAGTTTGACGACGTAATGAACCGTCAGCGTGAGATCATCTACGGTCAGAGAGATCAGGTGCTCGACGGCGACGACCTCAGAGAGACTATCCTCAAGATGATGGATCAGACGATCGAGTCTACAGTTAAGCAGTATCTGCCCGAGGACTACACAAAGGAAACATGGAACTACGAGGGTCTTAAAGAGTTCTTCAGAGGCTGGCTCATCGCAGAGCATGACGAGGACTTCGACCTCACAGAGGAAGAGCTTCGTGACACAGAGAGCGAGTACGTTATAGAAAAGCTCAAAGAAAAGGCTCTTGCGATCTACGAAGAGAACGAGAAGCTCCTGCCGCCGGCTGTTATGCGTGAGGCAGAGCGTGTTTACCTGCTCAAGACGGTAGATAAATACTGGATGGAGCACATCGACAACATGGATCAGCTCAAACAGGGTATTCGTCTGAGAGGTTACGGTCAGCATGACCCGGTAGTTGAGTACAGACTCGAAGGCTTCGATATGTTCGACGCTATGATCGATACTATCCGTGAGGATACTGTAAAGCTTATGCTCATTGCTCCTAAGAAGATCTACGAGCAGCAGAAGGCAGCAGCAGAGATGCAGAAGCTCAGAGAGATCCATATGCGTCAGGCTCAGCAGGCAGCAGCAGACAGAGCGAAGAACGCAAAGGAAGAGGAAAATGCTGTAAAGGCAGCTCTCCAGAAGGATATGCTTGCAAAAGAGCAGGCCTCCAAGGAAGAGGAAGAGGCTATAAAGTCCGTTCTCAAGCGTGAGCAGATCGCTAAACCGACATGGGTAAGCTCCGACGGTTCCGAGCCTCCGAAGCCCGTTCGCAGAACGGTAAAGAAAAAAGTCGGCAGAAACGATCCCTGCCCCTGCGGCAGCGGCAAGAAGTACAAAAAGTGCTGCGGAATGAACGAAGAGTGATCTTCTGAATATTATTTAAGGAAACGGTATGCGAAAGCATGCCGTTCTTTTTTTAATTGACAATTGACAATGGATAATTGACAATTACGGAGTCGCTGTTTTTATTAATGGAAAATTGAAAATTGAAAATGGAAAATTGCGGAACTCGGCTCCGCCGAGTTGGATTTGTATTAGTTTTCGGAAATCTATTCTATATTCGTTGCCGAGAAATATGTTTTAAGATTATAAATCAGGAGCGAAGCAACTCCGCTATTCGCCATTCCACTTTCCACACTCCACATTCAAAAAAAGCTTTTATGACAAAAATTTTATAAATTTTCGATTTCTTACTTGTACTGTAAGCGGTTTTAGTTTATAATAGATACATAAATGTCATTTTTTTAAAACATCGGTGTAACGATCAGATACAACGGTGTAATTCTTCTGTCGGGACAAACGCTAAAGGAAAGGAAAGATCGAAATGTTTGGGAGAGATATAGGTATTGACCTCGGAACAGCCAATACGCTCGTTTATCTTAAAGGAAAGGGCGTTGTTATGCGTGAGCCGTCCGTTGTTGCCGTGGACACAAGAAACGACGATGTTCTTGCCGTCGGAACACAGGCTAAGGATATGCTCGGCAGAACTCCCGGGTCGATAGTTGCGGTGCGCCCTTTGAGAGACGGCGTTATCGCAGATTTCGATATCACAGCTACGATGCTTGAAAAGTTTATTAAAAGCACAACAAGAACGGGTGTGTTCAGCCACCCGAAAATAGTTATCGCTTTGCCGTCGGGCGTTACCGAGGTAGAGCGCAGAGCCGTTGAAGATGCAGCGGAAAGTGCAGGCGGAAGAAATATCGAGCTTATGGAAGAACCTATGGCAGCGGCTTTAGGTGCCGATCTTCCCGTTTTTGAAGCTGTCGGCTCTATGATAGTCGATATAGGCGGCGGCACAAGCGAGGTAGCCGTTATCAGCTACGGCGATATAGTTCATTCCTGCTCCGTAAGAGTTGCAGGCGATAAGTTCGACGAAGCTATTATCGCATATATAAAGAAAAAGCATAACGTTTCCATCGGTGAAAGAACGGCCGAGGACGTAAAGATACTGATAGGTTCGGCGTTCCCTTACGAAAACGAAGAGCCTATGGAGATAAAGGGCAGGAATCTTGCCGACGGTATGCCGCTTACAATAAAGGTAACTCCGGCAGAGATAAGAGACGCTTTGGCGGACTGCTTCTCAATGATAATGGACGCTATAAAGCAGACTCTCGAACACACTCCGCCCGAGCTTTGCGCAGATATCCTTGACAGGGGCATCATGCTCACAGGCGGCGGCGCTCTCATCAGAGGACTTGACAAGCTCATCTCCCGTGAGACGAATATTCCCGTTTACGTTGCGGAAGATCCGCTCGACTGCGTTGCATTGGGAACAGGCAAGCGCCTTGAAATGACCGAGGATCAGGATTATTTCGGAGATTACGAGTAATTTACTATGAAAGAACACAAATACGCAAAAAGGATATTTACCACAACGCTGATCGTGCTGCTTGTTACTGCGGCGGTCACGGCGGCGGTCGATAAGAATATTTTCACGGATATCTATACTGCGGCGGCAAAGCCTTTTCAGCAGACGACACAAGCGATAACGGGCGGCGAGAATCAGGCAAAGAGCAAGGAAGAGCTTCTGAAAGAGAACGAAGAGCTTCGCAGTGAGATAAACGATCTTGTGAGCCGTGTTATTGATTACGATGACGTCAAGAAAGAAAATGAGGTGCTCCGGAAATACTACGGTATCAAGGAAGATCACCCCGATTACCGTATCGCTGTAGCAGCGGTTGTCAGACGTGACCCGAACGACGATTTTTACGGCTTCACTATAGATAAAGGCACCCGTGACGATGTTAAGGTGAACGACCCCGTTATTACGGAGGGCGGCCTTGTAGGATTCGTAAGCGAAGTAAGTGTTACCACAGCAAAGGTAACTACTCTGCTTTCGCCGGAAGCTAAGGTCGGTGCGATGGATCAGAAAACGCACGACAGCGGCATCGCAACGGGCAGCGCAAAGCTGAGCGACGAGGGCGAATTCATACTTTCTGTTATTTCTGCCGATAATAAGATCGGCACGGGAGATATAGTTATAACAACAGGCGTGGGCGGCGTTTATCCGGCAGGTCTTGTTGTCGGCAAGGTAATGCAGCTCGGCTACAGCGAGTACGACACAACGCCGTATGCAGTTATGAAGCCATACGCCGATCTTCGCAGCGTTTCCGATGTTGTAGTAATAACATCATTTGAAGGCCAGGGCGTTATTGCCGAGTACGAAGAAACGGAAAGCGGCAAGTAAATTGAAAATTGAAAGTGGAAAATGGAAAATTGCGGAGTCGCTTCGCTCCTGTTTTATAATAGTTTTATAGCAAATAAACGTACGATCTACAAGAAACTAATACAAAACAAGCACGCAGTGCTTCATTAATTTTCCATTTTCAATTTTCCATTTTTCATTTAAAAGGGGGGAGAAGTATCATGATACAGCGAAGATATTATCGTTATGCGCTTTATGTGCTGGAGCTGTTTGTGCTGTATCTGATCGAGGGTACGCCCGGGCTTATACCGCCGCTGTACCTTGCAAAGCCTCTTCTTCTTACCTCGCTCGCAGTTTCGGCGGCGGCCTTTGAGATGCCGTATTTCTCGCTGTTTTTCGGCGTTGCGTGCGGTCTTGTCATAGATGTTGGAACAGGCGGCATTATGGGGCTTTCGTCTGTCATACTCGGCGTGATATGCTGGTATGAAGCAAGCTGGAACGATAAATACATCAAAAATAACATATACATGGTTCTTCTTTACAGTGCGGCTGCCTGTGCGGCGGTTATCGGCATGAAGTTCTTCGTGTTCTTCTTTGTAAAGCAGTACGACGGCGCATTTGATATCTTCCGTGAGCATTACGTTATGAGAATGCTCTACAGCTGGGCTGTAACGCCGCTCGTTTATCTTCTGACAATGGCAGTATCGAATACATTTACAAAAGAAAAGCGGAAGATCAAGGTAAAGAAGAGAAAACGAGTTCCGCCTTCGCAGAGATCAAGTGCGAGCAGAAGAAGAGCGAAAAGGATAACAGAATGATTGAAAACGGAAAACTGTGAAAAGCACAATGGCAGCAGCTTTCGCATCTGACGTTTTTCAGGGAGGAAACAATAATGAATACTACGGAAACAGACAGACTCATTATCCGCCGCTTTTGTCCGGAGGACGCTGAGCAGATGCACGCTTTGTTCACCGACTATGAGACAATGCGTCTTGTGGGAATGCTCCCTGCGCATGAAAGCTTTGAGCAGACGAAGCAAAGGACAGAAAACTGGGTAAAAGACAGCGGCCATTTTGCTGTTGCACTGAAAGAAAGCGGCAGAGTAGTCGGATATATAGCGATAAATCACGATTCGGAAGAGGGAAGAGACGACACAAGAGAGCTTGGCTTTGCGACCGTGCCGCAATACAGGGGCAACGGATATATGTACGAGGCAGTCAGGGGTGTTGTCGCAAAACTTCAAAGCGAGGGCATCAGATATATATGGGCCTGCTGCTTTAAGGAAAACAAAGCTTCCGAAAATCTCATCAGAAAATCGGGCTTTGAGTTTCGGCAGGAAGGAACTCATCAGCCTGTAAACGACAAGGAATACGAATCATTGGAATTTTGCATCGAAGCGTAAGCTTTATCAATAACGAAAGGAGTTTGTACATGCAGAAAGCAGAAAAGATCAGCAGCACAACGAGCGTAAGAGCGGCTGTTTGTGCTTTGCTGACGGTTGCAATATTTGCAGCCTTTGCGATCAGACTCTTTTCGTGGCAGATAATCCGTGCCGACAGCTATCAGGACGACGCATTGTCCTCCGCATCATATACGATGACGACAGACGCATCCCGTGGCGAGATACTCGACCGAAACGGCAAGGAGCTTGTTATAAACGATGCAGGCTATATGATAATTTTCAATAAGCTCTACATGAAAGAGGGCACCGAAAACGAGGTCATAAATAAGCTCATTCATCTTATGGCTATACGTCATGAGGAGTGGGTAGACGCTCTGCCTATAGTCATAGACGAAAAAGGCGAGTACCGGTACAAGCCCGACTGTGAAGCAACGATAGAATTCATCAAGAGCAAAAGTATGCTTGACATGAACCGCTACGCTACTGCTGCCGACTGTATGGCGGCGTTTGAAGACCGCTTCGATCTGACAGACAGCGAGTATACCGATCAGGAAAAGCGGGATATAATCAGTGTGCGCTACAATATGGAGTTCAAGGGATATTCCAATTCTACACCGTACCGCTTTGCCGAAAATATCAGCCGTGACATGATAGCGATAGTAATGGAGAATTCTCAGGGCTTTCCGGGCGTTGAATGTGCAGGTTCTTTCGTTCGCTTCTACAAAGAGGGAGCGCTGCTGCCTCACGTTATCGGCTCGGTCGGTGCGATCTCTCAGGAAGAATACGACGATCTCAAGGATAAAGGCTACACTCTCGACGACACGATAGGCAAAAGCGGTATAGAAGCTGCCATGGAGCAGTATCTCAAAGGCGTGAGCGGCGAAAAGCGTGTTACAAAAACATCAGACGGCGCTATAGTTGACGAAGTGGAGACCGTAAAGGCTGTTCCTGGAAATACCGTTTATCTCACGATAGACGCAAAGCTCCAGGACGCAACAAACAGAGCGCTTGCCCAGAACGTAAAAGAGGCTGCAAAAACGCACTCGGACTGCGTTGCGGGCGCTGCCGTAATGATCGATCTTGACGATTTTTCCGTGCTCGCAAGCTCAACTTATCCGACGTTTGATCAGCAGAAATATATGACAGACGAGAAGTATTACAATAATCTTGTCGGCGACGCAACGCTTCCTCTGTTTGATAGAGCGCTTACGGGCAACTTCATCATAGGCTCGACATTCAAGCCGTGCGTTGCGGCGGCAGCTCTTGAAGAGGGCGTTGTAACAAGCTCAACGCAGATATTCTGCAAACAAAACTACGATTATTATAAATCAGATATAATCCGCTGTATGGGCTACCACTCCAACGAAACGGTGGAAGACGCTCTGCGTGATTCATGCAACTACTATTTTGCAGAGGTGGGCAGACAGCTCGGTATAAAAACGATGGATTTCTACGCCGAAAAATTCGGTCTCGGTGTTTCAACGGGTATTGAGCTTTATGAAAGCCGTGGTATCCTTGCGGGACGTGACTCCGAAACATGGTACGAGGGCAATACATGTCAGGCGGCTATCGGACAGTCCGACAATGCTTTTACCCCGATACAGCTTGCAACGTATGCCGCAACAATAGCAAATGACGGCGTTCGTCTGCGCACGCATTTTGTAGATAAGGTCACGGACTACACAAAGAAAGAGACGATCCTTGACAACAGCGCACAGCCCGAAGTAGTAGAGACGGCAGGCGTTTCTACCGAAAATATGAGGATAGTCAAAGAGGGCATGAGAAAGGTAGTAACAAGCGGTACGGCGAAGGATTACTTCTCGACGTACAAGGTGAAGGTTGCCGGAAAAACAGGTACAGCCGAAAACATCGGCACCGACAATGTAACGTTTATCGCATTTGCTCCTTACGACAATCCGAAAGTGGCTCTTGCCGTAGTTATCGAACACGGCGGCGAGGGAAAATACTCAATGGGCACAGCCAAAGCAATGCTTGACGCATACTTCGGCTTAGACAAAAAAACAAGCTCCAAAACGAGTTCGAATACAAGTTCAAAAACAAACTCGAAAACAACAGAACAATAATGATTCAGAATTGATTTTAATGTGGAGCATTGAAAGAGAAAAGAAAGGAAAGATCAAATGGGCAGCATTTCTCATAGAGGCTACGAGGAGCGCACGAGCGGTTACGGCCGCCGCAGGCATAAGGCTTCCGGCTTCAAGAAAAAAGGCTCGGCAGCCGGTACTGCCGCAAAAGCGGTCGTGGGGCTTGCTGTTGCGGTCGGCGCAGTGGCGCTTGTTTACCTCTTCGCCGATAATATCATGCCGTTTGTGAAGTCTTTAAGAGGAGAACCGAAAGAGGTCATAGAAACGAATGCTACTGTTGACACTCCCGATGCTCAGCGCACATCGAACGAGACGGGCGACACACCGGAAGAGCTTCCTCTTGCAGAGGGCTGTTTCGACGAGGTGGACGGCAGCATATTTATTTCAAACGGCGCAGGATATAAGCGCTTTAAGGGCATAGACACCACCGCCCGCAATTACGCAGCAGTGCTCAACAGCGTTTCACGCACGCTTCCTTCAAACGTTGATATCGGCTGCGCAGTTATTCCTACAAATACGGAGTTCGGTCTTGACGGCCGTCTTGAAGGCTCCAATTCGCAGAAAGAAAACATAAAGCTTATAAATACTCTGCTTTCGGACAGAGTGGCGTCTGCGGATGTTTACGGAGCTTTGCTCGAACACAAGAACGATTATATATTCTACCGCACCGACGAGTGCCTGACGTCGCTCGGCGCATATTACGTTTACAACGCTGTAGCGCAGGTGTCGGGCATAGAGCAGAAGGATATTTACAAGCTTTCCGATCTTTCAAAGAAAAAGTACGGTATATCGCCATTTGAAGGCTCGTATATAGATGCCACAAAGGAAGCAAGAAAGCAGCCTAACGGTAATCAGGAGCTGTTTAACAATGCCGATTCGCTTGAGTATTACAAGCTGCCCGTGCATTATGACTGCTTCTCGGTAGACCCGGTAACGAAAGAAAAAGAAGAGACAGACCTTTTTTCCGACAAGAACGCAGCGGCAGACCCGCTTTCCGTTTTCCCCGGAAAGGACACGCCTTTTCTTATGATCTACAATTTGCAGAGCAGCAACACCGATAAGCTGCTTATAGTAAAAGATCACGCTGCCGAAGCGGTGCTGGGGTATCTTATACCGCACTACAGCGAGATATATATTGCCGACGTGTCGCTTTACAAGGGCAATATCATGGATATTGCAAACGAGTATTCAGTGACCGACGTGCTGTTTATAAATGGGATCGACAATGCCAATAACTCACTTTATTGTCAGAGATTGAGGGATTTATTTGACAACAGTATATCAGATCAACGGATTTCGCAATAACAATTACATAGGCGGCGACAGCATGCTCGGCAGGAAGATAGACGTAAAGGTCATGTCTGCAATACCGTATGCAGGGCTTTACAACGGCTACTACATGTCGGGAAGCCGCAGGAAGAATGTTTTTCTTTTAAGCAAAGAGCGCCCTCACGATCACGTCCGCTGTACCGTGATCGCAATAGCGCAAAGCAGAAACACCACGCAGACTAAGCTCATAGCAGCGCCCGAGGGTCAGATCTATTATGAGCCGCTCATAAAGAAGCGTCTGCGCAGGCTCAGAAATTTCAGAGTAGGGAAGATAAGCTGTCTTTACGAGAAGTCATGCGGTGCGATAGTTTTCTACAGAGCGCCCGAGGATCTTATGGTGCTGCTCGTAAAGAACCGCAACGGCCGCTACTGGTCGTTCCCGAAAGGTCACGTAGAGCTTGGCGAAAACGAGCGCCAGACGGCAATACGTGAGATAAAGGAAGAAACAGACCTTGACGTAACGATACAGCCGGGATTCAGAGAGACGAGCGACTACTGCCCGTTCGGAAAAGTCCGCAAGCGTGTTGTGTTCTTCCTTGCCGAAGCAAAATCGAACGACGTACATATCCAGGAAAGCGAGATAGACTACTTCATATGGGTCCCGTTCTCACAGGCACGGTCTATGTGTACGTATGACAACGATCTTCGTGTTATAGATAAAGCCGAGCAATATCTTGGCGGAAATTAAAAAATGGAAAGTTGAAAATGGAAAATTGAGGAAGTACTTCGTGCTTGTTTTTATATCGCTGTTTTGGTAAAGAAAGCTTGATCTATCGAAAATAAATATAAAATCAACTCCCGAAGGGAGTTCCGAAATTGTCCATTATCAATTGTCAATTGTCAATTAGTAAGATTATGAAAACAGAATTAACTAATAAAGAACGTGGAGTGCTTACGGTTGAAGCACTTAAAAAAGAGTATCCCGGGGCGGTGTGTTCTCTTATATATGAAAAGCCTCATGAGCTGCTTATTGCAACAAGGCTTTCGGCTCAGTGTACCGACGCCCGTGTGAATATGGTAACGCCTGCGCTGTTTGAAAAGTACAAAACGCCGGAGGATTTCGCAGAAGCCGATGTTTCGGACGTTGAAGAGTACATAAAAAGCTGCGGATTGTATAAGACGAAAGCTAAGGATATTGTCGGCATGAACAAGATGATATGCGAGCGCTTCGGCGGTACTGTTCCCGATACGATAGAGGAGCTTGTAAAGCTTCCCGGTATCGGCAGAAAAACTGCCAATCTGATCGTCGGCGACGTTTACGGCAAGCCTGCCGTTGTGGTAGACACGCACTGTATCCGCATAACGTCACGCCTTGGTTTTCATAATATAAAGGATGCGGCAAAAATAGAAAAGATACTCCGAGAGGCGATAGACCCGAAGGAGTCGAACGATCTTTGTCACCGATTTGTTCTTCACGGCAGAGCGGTCTGTACGGCAAGGTCACCGAAATGCAGTGAGTGCTGCATGAAAGATTTTTGCAGTTACGCCGCTTCAATTAAATGACAGCGGACAATTGCGTGATTGATTTACTTATATTTTTGCAATAGGGTGTATATTTTCATAGCAGATGCACATAATCTTAATGACTGCTTTGTGCACACCTTACAAAGATTACAAAGTTTTATAAAAGTAGTTGCATTTCTGTAACTTTCTGTTATAATATAAATAGTTAATTTTTACATTCATGTAACAATTAAGTTTTTTAGGGGTTGTTTTAAAATGTCAGATTACGAAAGAGATGATTTCGAGATCACTCCGGAACTGCTGGCAAACTTCGCCGATGATTCGTACTGCGCATACGAAACGGACGAAAAGACAATTGAGCAGATCCGTGAGGAGAGATATCTCAGGCAAGAGCAGAGGCGGCTTCGCAGAAGAGAGAAGCTGATGACTAACATTAAAAGTTACCTTATGCCTGCACTGGCGCTCGTACTGCTCGTGAGCACCGTTTCTTATATGAATTCGCTTACATTCGGCGTTGTTGTGTCTTACAATGACGAGCAGATCGGTGTTGTTGAGGATGCTTCCGTTTTGAGAGAGGCTACAAACATCATCGACAGCAGGATCATCAACAAGAGCCTCGATTCGCTTGAAAACGAGCCGCAGTACAGAGTTGCTGTAGTTCCTAATAACTCGGAGTTCAGAAATTCTTCCGAGCTTTCACAGCGCATTATCGAGCGTGACAACTCGCTTGCAGACGAGCTTTGCGGCGTGTTTGTAGATGATGAGTTTATCGGAGCGGTAAACAGCGAAGAGGAAGCACAGCTTGTTTTCAATAATATATTGGACGCAAAGAAGAAGGATTTTGCAGATCTCGGAACAGTAAAAGCGATCGAGTTCAACAGCAGCGTGACCTCGGAAGTAGGACTTTACGCAAAGGATTCCGTTATTGACAAGACCGAGCTTAAAAGACGTCTTACAGACAATGTTGAGCTGAGCTACAGAGTGACTGTTTTGCAGGAGCAGAACGTCAAGATCAAATATAAAACAGAATACAAGGCAGACCCGTCAAAGCCGAGCGGCACCGAGATACTTACTCAGAAAGGCGTTATCGGTGAGGGCATAGCAACGAACGAGTCTGTATATATTGACGGTGAGAAGATCTCATGCGAGCATGTAAAGGTAACAGCTACCAAGAAGCCCGTCAATGAGATAATCAGCGTATCGTCCGACAGCAAGCATCTTGAAGAGAACAAAGAGTCCGAGAAGTCCGACGAGGCAGCAAGACGTGTTAAGAAGACATCAGAGGACGAGCAGACAGCTTCAAATGCTTCGGATAAAAACGATACAGATACATGCACCGACACAGAGAGCGACACCGACAGCGAGGCTGAAAAAGAAGCCGAGCAGCCGAAGAACGATTCTCCGTTCATATGGCCGACATCCGGTTATGTTACGGGCTACTTCGGATACGAAGGCGAACATTTCCATAAGGGAATGGACATCGGCGCAGGTGAGGGTGCTCCCGTGTATGCCGCAGCAGCAGGAACTGTTGTAGACGTAGTGTTTGACTACGGCTCCGAAGGTCTGGGCTGTTACGTTACTATAGATCACGGCAACGGATATCAGACAACGTACGCACAGTGCAGTGCGCTGTATGTTACGGTCGGTCAGACGGTAGAGCAGGGCGAGACTATCGCCGCAGTAGGTTCTACAGGCGATTCCACAGGACCTCATCTCCACTTCCGTGTAACTCAGTACGGTGAGTTTATTGATCCAGCTAACTTCTTATATTAAGATAAATAACCCCAAAACAAAACAGGGAAAGGGCACAGAGCAATCGTGTGTCCTTTTCCTGTTTTTGTAATAATGTGCTTATAATATTGATTTGATTGAATATTGACAGTACAGCTTGTTCGTGGTATGCTGATTACAGGTATAAATATATTTTAAAACAGAGGATAAAAAAGATGTATACGATAAAACATAACGAATTAAGTGCGGAAGAATTTATAATGCTTTGGGAAACGGTATGGGGGAAAGGCCCTTCTTTGGAGCAGACAAGGCTTGCTATGGAGCATACATTGTTCAGGGTTTCAGTTTTTGACGGAGATAAGATCATTGCGATGGCACGTATGATCGGTGATATGGGACTCGATTATTACATTAAAGATGTTATAGTAAGACCGGAATATCAGGGACAAGGGATCGGCCGCATGATGGTGAACGAATTATTAAAATTTGTCAATGAAAATGGCGTCAGCGGAACGGGCATTTTTGTTGAACTGTGCGCAATGCCCGATAAAATGCCCTTCTATCAGAAATTTGGATTTGAAGCTAACGAGGCACAGCGGTTGAAAATGATGTATCATATCAAATAAGCCGAGCGTATCAAGGAGGCTTTATGTGTTTATATAATTATAAAGAGTATGATATAAGCGTTTGTGAAACAAAGCCTTTCAATCCCGGATCGGCAGATAATAAACATTATGAGAAAATTTTTTGGATAGAGAAAAGCACTTACAAAAAATATATTGAAGTCAAGATAGAAACATATGATTCGATCAGGTATGTTCTGTTTGTAGTTTCATATCACACGCTGATACATTATCATTCTTCTGTTGCACTGCATGTCCGTGGGTTGTTTATGATGTTTAATGAGGTGTTGTGTGTCTTTGATCCCGAAACGCTTGAGATCGAAAAGCAGACAACGATTGATAAAATGTTCGGAACGATGTTCGATGTATATCCATATAAGAAAGATTATATTCTGTACGGTGAAACTGATATCTACAGAGTGTCGGGTGATCTGGATATACTATGGAGATTTTCGGGAAGAGATATTTTTGTAAGATACAAAAGTGAAGAACCCGCATTTGAGATGAAGGAAGACAGAATCTGCCTTTATGATTTTTTGGATAATTACTATGAAATCGATTATGACGGAAAAATGATCTGCGAAAAATCAAGTAAGTGTTGATGTTTATTGATGAAAGATATTGTTTCGCCGTTTTACGGCGAGAAAGCCTGATGCGATAGGTAGATTAGGGGCATTTTCTGCCAAAATGCCCCTCTTTCCAAAACAGTCCACTGGACTGTTTTGGAAATTCACCCCGAAAAGGGCGGAGCGTGCCTCCGGCGTGCAGGGACGCTGTCCCTGCACCCTGCAAGCCTTTTGAAAAAGGCTTGGCGAAAACTTTTTGCTGTGCATTTCTTAACTATATCGACAAGCTGCAACTCGCCGCAGGCGAGTTCCGAAATTGTTAATTATCCATTGTCCATTGTCAATTATATAAGGAGGTGTTTACATGGACGAAAAGATCATCAGACTGAAGGAACTTATCGACAAAAGCAAAAGCGTTGTCTTTTTCGGAGGCGCAGGAGTTTCCACCGAGAGCGGTATTCCCGATTTCCGAAGCAAGGACGGGCTTTACAACCAGAAGTACGACTATCCGCCCGAAGAAATACTCAGCCATACATTTTTTATGAGAAAGACCGAGGAATTCTTCAAGTTTTACCGTGACAAGCTCGACAGCAGACAGTTTGAGCCGAACGTTACGCACTACAAGCTCGCCGAAATGGAAAAGGCAGGCAAGCTAAGCGCCGTTGTAACTCAGAACATCGACGGCCTGCATCAGAGGGCAGGCTCGAAAACAGTCTATGAGCTTCACGGCAGCGTGCTGCGTAATTACTGCATGAAGTGTCATAAATTCTACGGCGCAGAGGACATTTTCGGAGTGACGGGAATTCCCCGCTGCTCATGCGGAGGCCTTATAAAGCCCGATGTTGTGCTTTATGAAGAACCGCTTGACGACAAAACGGTAAGAGGTGCAGTAAGAGCTATAGCAAATGCCGACCTGCTTATAATAGGCGGTACATCGCTTACGGTCTATCCTGCAAGCAGCTATATCACATATTGCAAAGGCAAGCTCGCTCTTGTAAATAAATCCTCCACGCAGTACGACGGCATGGCAGATCTTGTTATCAATAAAGGGTTGGGTGAGGTTTTCTCGCAACTGTAAAAATGCACAGCAGGAAGTTTTTTGCGCAGCTTTTTTTTCAAAAAAGCTGCCGGGGTGTGGGGCGAGAAGCCCCACAAATAAAGCTGCAAATTTTTTAAGAAGCAGATTCGAAGCAATAATAACAACGTGCGAAGCACAAAAACGTAAACCCTCGTACGAATAACGCAGGCACGAGGCGCAGCCAATGTGCCGGACGGAGAAATGACAAAGTGCACGCTTCACCCAAATACAAAATATAAGTTTATCAATAAAAACCGCCGGGAACATTTTTGATGCTCCCGGCGGTTCTTTTTTGTACTGTTTTTTATGCTGCCGAAAAGTTTACTCCACTATCTTCGGTGCAAGATAATTGTATGTGACCGTTGATATATCCGCTATAGCGTCTATCGGCGGCTGAAAATCGTTTACTCCGTCCGACATGACGCATATTATATACGGGCGACCTGCGAAAACTATCGCTGCGTCGTTCTCAACGTCGTCAAGCTCGCCCGTTTTGTTGGCGGTAGTGACATTTTTCGGAACGCCTGCCGGTATCTTCATTTTGCGTGTCTGGTTCTGAAGATATCTGAGCATGTCTTTTGAGTGCTTGAAGTCTCCGTTTAAGATCATTTCAAGCAGCTTTGCCGTGTCTTCCGTTGTCGTGTAGTTGTCGGAGTACAAAATGACGTCGCCCATCATTCTATCCATTGATGTGTTGTTCAGACCGAGCTTTTTGCAGAAGTTATTGACCTTGGCACGCCCAGAAGCGGCGTCGCCTCTGCCAAGCATAAGAACGAGCTGGTCTGCGTCTTCGTTAGAGCTTACCGTTATCATGCTTTCGCAAAGCGCATCAACGTCAATATCTGGATATGCCTCGCACAGCTCGTCGTATTCATCGTAAACGGTGCAAAGTACGAACAGCTTTATAACACTTGCCGCCTGCATCTTCTTCTGATTGATCGAAAGCGTGTCGCCTGTTGACGGTACGGATATATAAACCGACCATTCGCCGCCGCACAGAGCTTGTATATTACTTATTATCTCGTCGATATCGGGCTTCAATTCTGCGTCCATATCAATGATATCGCCGACTGTGTCCTCGACCACGAAGCCTCCGAACATAGCCTCAACGGCATTGTCGATCGTTTCCGATCTGACAGTCGGCACCGAGGTTTTTGTTTCATACAGTGACGATATGATATTGCCGCCGATAAGTGTTACGGCTACAGCGGTAAGACAAGCCGCCCCACGAACCGCCAAAAGTTTTTTCGTTTGTTTTTTCATAGTGTTAACTGATCTTCAAAATTGAATATAAAAAGAAGAGTGCGGAATACGGAAAAATCTTTTAATTCCGTGTTCCGCACTGAAAAATCAGACTTCTTCCGTAATGATCTCTTTGTAGAAGTTTGCGTAGTCTTTTCTATGCTCTGCCGTGAACTTGATAGCTGTTCTCGGGTGCTGGTTGAGAAGACCTGTCATGAGGTACTGCATATCGTAGCCCCATACAACGCCGTCTTCTTTGAGCTTTGTCATGTGGTTCTGAATGAACTTGAATACGGGGTAGATCTCGTACTTCGGGTTTTTAAGGAAGCCGAGAAGAAGCTCCATAGCACAGTTGCCTGCGCCTCTGCCCATTGAGGAATATGTAGCGTCGAGCCAGTCGATGCCGATGCCTGCTGCCTCAACGGTGTTTGCAAATGCAAGCTGGAGGTTGTTGTGAGCGTGAATGCCGACCTTCTTGTTGTACTTAGCTGCGAAGTTGAGGTAAATGTCAGCAAGGCGCTCAAGCTGCTCGGGGTAAAGTGCGCCGAAGCTGTCTACGATGTAGAAAACATCAACAGGCGACTTGCCGAGAATATCGAGAGCTGCGGAAAGCTCACTTTCACGAGCGTTGGAGATAGCCATGATATTGCAGCTTGCCTGGTAGCCCTTCTTGCAAGCGTCCTCGATCATGTGAACAGCTTCCGGGATCGTGTGGATATATGTAGCAACACGAATAAGATCGATCGGGCTGTCGGACTTCTGGATAATGTCGTTCTTGTAGTCGCATCTGCCGACGTCTGCCATAACTGCGATCTTGAGATCGGTGTTGTTTTCGCCTACGATAGCTCTGATGTCATCGTCGCAGCAGAACTTCCACTTGCCGAACTTGCTTTCGTCGAAAAGCTCTTTGCTTGCCTTGTAGCCGAACTCCATGTAGTCTACGCCTGCGGCAACGTTTGCCTTATAAAGATCCTTTACAAATTCATCGGAAAAATAGAAGTCGTTTACAAGACCTCCGTCACGTAAAGTTGCGTCCACGACCTTGATATCCGAACGGAAATCAAGCAGTTTAGATACTTCTTTCATAATATGCTTCTCCTTGTTATTTATAGATTTATGTTAATTCAGACTGTTACCCTTAAAACTCTCCGCCGAGTTTTTCAAATGTGTCGATCACTACAACGCAGTCGGGATCGACGTTCTGCATTACAAATTTCATTTTGTTTTCGGGGATAGCTACACAGCCGCCTGTGTAAGGCTTCTTTGCGCCTATGCAGTGAAGGAATATCGCCGAGCCTTTTCCGGGAACGGCGTCCTCGTTAAAGCTTATGTTGAGGCAGTATTGATACTCATACTCGTAATGAACGATATGCTCGCTGTTATCCATGTTGAGATCGGGATAGTCTTTGATATCTACCATCTCATTGTAGTGGTAGCCCTCTCTGTCGTCGCCCGACCAGTATGTATCGTCATCGACCTTGATGTAGGGGATAGCGCAGCCGGGGTCGTCTGCAATGCCGAATGCCTTGTTGAAATGATACGTTCCGATAGGAGTCTGAGCTGCACCCTCTGAGTGATCCCGGTCAAGGCACATGCCGTTAAGGCCTATATAGCCCGGAGTGGACATTATCTGCTTCCAGTTGCCCTTTTCGTCTTTTTGGTGCATTGATATGGTAGCCGTTGTCTTGTCCATTCCGAGACCGCCGACGATAAAGAGCTGCTTGTTGTTTTCTGCTTTTGCTTCGGGAAGAGCTTTCACCCAGTCGGGCGAATCGATCTCCTTCTGAGTGGAGGAGTACAGCTTTTCCGGTGCGTCTGCCGTTTGTACAGGTACGCTTTCGGCGGCACTTTCTGTAACGGAAGCCGCACTTTCGACGGTGCTTTTTGTGTCTGTTTGTGCATTGCAGCCGCTTGCGGCGATGCAGCAAAGTATCATTGCAGCCGAAATAAGCTTTTTTATAGCTGATGAGGAAGATCCTTTGTTTATTGTACTCATGTTCAGTCCTCCGTGCTGTTGTCTGCTTCTGCGATCTTCATCATGATCGCACACTCCATACGTTTTTTAAACAGCTTGCAGCCGTATTCGTAAACACCCGTTACGCTGCCTGTTGCGTGGTAAGAGTTAGCGGCGCAGCCGCCCGAGCAGTAAAGCTTTGCCCAGCAGTCACGGCATTCTTCTCTTGCATATGCGTTGCAGAGTTTAAACTCTGTCTGAGCTTCTTTATTCTTGACGCCGTCCCAGATGTTGCCGAGACTGTATTTTTCGTCGCCGACAAACTGATGGCACGGGAAAAGCTCGCCCCAGGGCGTTACAGCCATGTACTCCGTACCCGAGCCGCAGCCCGAGATACGCTTATAGATGCAGGGACCGCCCTCAAGGTCTATCATGTAGTGATAGAAAGTGAATGGTCTGCCTTCCTTCTGTCTTTTGAGCATTTCCTTAGCTAAGATCTCATACTGCTCGAAAACGATGGGAAGATCGTCTTCTGTCAGCGCATACGGATCATCGGGCTTACAGACAACAGGCTCCATAGAAAGCTCCGTAAAGCCGAGGTCTGCCATATGGAAAACGTCCTTTGTAAAGTCGGGGTTGTTGTGGGTGAATGTGCCACGCATGTAATAACCCTTGTCGCCACGCTTTTCAACGAACTTTTTGAACTTAGGCACGATGGTGTCGTAGCTGCCCTTGCCGTTAACTGTCTTTCTGAGGTGATCGTGTATCTCTTTTCTGCCGTCAAGGCTAAGAACTACGTTGTGCATCTCTTTATTTGCAAAGTCGATAACATCATCGTCGATAAGAACGCCGTTCGTTGTGAGCGTAAAGCGGAATTTTTTGTTGTGCTTCTCTTCAAGCTCACGTCCGTAGCGAACGATATCCTTAACAACGTCCCAGTTCATAAGCGGTTCGCCGCCGAAGAAATCGACCTCAAGGTTGCGTCTTGTACCGGAATTCTCAACGAGGAAATCAAGCGCACGCTTGCCTACTTCGAGCGACATGAGCGCACGGTCGCCGTGATATTTGCCCTGGCTTGCAAAGCAGTATTCGCAGTTTAAGTTACAGGTATGGGCAACATGAAGGCAAAGAGCCTTTATAACGGTGCTTCTGTTTTTCAGATCAAAAGCACGATCGGCGTAAACGTCCTGTGTGAAAAGCTTTCCGTTTTCTTTAAGCTCTTCTATATCCGCAAAGAGATCGTCAAGCTCGCTCTCGTTTACGTCGTCTCTGCCGCTGTATTTTTCAAGCAGCAGACGTTTTATTTCGTCTTTCGGAGTGCTTTCGTACATCTCGATAGCGTCGAACGCTACCTCATCGACAACGTGAACGCTGCCCGAAAACACGTCAAGAACGATATTATAGCCGTTTAATTTATAGCAATGTATCATTATAATACCTCATGTGGGGGACTTCTTATTAATGGAAAATTGAAAATGGAAAATGGAAAATTGCGGTGCAGGCTCGCCTCTTTATAATTGACAATTGACAGTGGACAATGGACAATTAATGAGTCGCTTCGCTCCTGAATTATATTAGGGCTTTTAAATTTTTTCACCCATTGCTCTCAGAGGCGAGTATATGTATAGGCTTTCAAAAACTGACACGATCCACATTGATTCGATTTTGCAGCCTGTTTTATCAATCAAAAAAAATCCGCCGTAACGGTATGATACCGATACGGCAGTCTTTTCCGAAAATTACTTACCGCTTACGCACTTCTCGCACTGCTGGTTTGCAACGCCGCAGGAAGTTTTGCACGCTGACTGGCAGGAAGTCTGGCACTCGCCGCAGCCGCCGTTCTTAAGGCTCTTCTTAAGGTCACGTGTATCAACTGTCTTGATTCTTTTCATTAGGAACCCCCCTTTACGAATATTCATATATTGATTTTACCACATTAAACCATGTTTGTCAATCGGAGAAGATAGTTTTTGCGGTGTTTTTGAGTGAGAGTTCTTTCGGGATAATGGGATAAAATAAAATTTAAAGAAAACTTTAAGTAAAACTTAAGGTTGCTTTTAAGTTTCGGCGGTACAATATAGTCACAGAAAGCAAAACGGCATCGCCGAAACGCAAATTTACAGCCGCATATGACGGCACAGGAGGAATTGTATATGAATGAATTTGAAGCAACAAGAAATACAGAACCGAACGTTAGGTTTTCTGATCCTTATAACCGCAGCGAAGCTCCGGCTGCTCCGGAAATGCCCGTTCAGCAGGCAGCACCCGTAAATACCGTATATGCACAGACAGCGCCCACGAATACTGCCGCTGCAGAAAACACAGCATACGCCGATCCTGCTCCTGCGAATACTCAGGCTCCCGAGAGCACCGTATATGCACAGCAAGCTCCCGTACAGCAGGCGCAGCCTTCTGTTTACGGTTATGCTCAGGCTGCGCAGCCCGAAACTCCCGTTCGTGAACAGCCTTTTGCAAGTCCTTACGCTAAAAGCGACTACAAACCGGCTGATTTTGCACCGAAGCAGAAAAAGAGCGGCAAGCGCATCGGACTTTCGATAGCTGCGATCTGCGCTTCATTGCTTATCGCAGGCGGCTCGTTCTATGCGGGCGCAACATACAACGCAACATCGGCACAGCAGACAGCTGCAACAACTACAGCTGCTTCAGGCAACTCCGTTGCCGCTGCCAATATCGTATCTCCTTCATCTGACGGAGGCGAGATCTCCAGCACCATAACCGAAGTAGTCGAGCAGGCTATGCCCTCTATGGTAGCTATCAACACGATCACACAGCAGTCGATGAACCAGTACGGCACTAATCCTTTCTTCTATTACATGTTTGGTGACGAATACAACCAGACTTATGAAACTCAGGCAAGCGGATCGGGCATCATTATTGCTCAGAACGACACCGAGCTTCTTATTGCAACAAATAACCACGTTATCGAAGACGCTGATACAATCTCTGTTCAGTTTATAGATGAAAAGAGCTATAACGCAGAGATCAAAGGTACGGCTGCGGAGAACGATCTTGCGGTCATCGCCGTTAAGCTCTCCGATATAGATTCCGATACGATTTCCAAGATAAAGGTAGCAGCTCTCGGCAGCTCCGATAATCTTAAGCTTGGCGAGCCTGCTATCGCTATAGGTAACTCTCTCGGATACGGTCAGTCGGTAACGGTAGGCTACATCAGCGCTGTTGAACGTGAAGTTCAGATCTCCGACAGAACGATGAAGCTTATCCAGACCGACGCCGCTATCAACCCCGGCAACTCCGGCGGTGCTTTGCTCAACATCAAGGGCGAAGTTATCGGCATCAACTCCGCAAAGTATTCCGACACATCGGTTGAAGGCACAGGCTACGCTATCCCGATCTCAACGGCAGAGCCGATCATCACAGAGCTTATGAACTCCGGCAGCGTTACAAAGGAAGAAAAGCCGTATCTCGGCATCTACGGTCAGGACGTTCCCGAAAACTACAGAGACCGCTTCAACTGGCCCGAGGGCGTATACGTAAGCCGTGTAACAACAGGCTCTCCCGCAGCACTCGCAGGCATTGAAGCAGGTGATATCATCACTTCTATCAACGGCGAAAAGACAACATCTATGGACACTCTCCAGGAGATACTTGATAAATGCGCTGTCGGCGATAAGGTAAAGATCGAAGTAACAAGAACGAACCGCTCCGGTGACCTCGAAACAGTAGAGCTTACAGCTACACTCATTTCGAGAACAGATGCAGGAGTTGAATAAAAACACAGAACGATCATAAACAAGGGCAGCCCAAAAAGCTGTCCTTGTTTTTGTTATCAAAAAACTGCGAAAGCTTTCCGCACTCGGCTCTTTCAAGAACTTTTTGATAAAAAAACATTACGGTCTGCATATTGTATTTTAGCTCTGCATATGAATAATAGTCTTAACAAGACAGAACTATCCATTGATAGCACACAAAACGACCCCCGACAGAGTTGCGCAGAACTCTGTCGGGGGTCTGTTTATTTTTCCGTAACGGAACGGCTGACAAGGTATATTGTCATTGCATCTTCGTTAAATCAACTACTCATTCAAAAGCCGTCAATCCTCTTAATTTTCACCTTGACAACGCAGGCGAAAGAGTCTATAATAAACTATGTGTATAAATCGAGCGTTTCGGTTTCAAACGCTCAACAGAGTAAAAAGGTGGATATTATTATGCAGAAAGAAATTTTGCTTACCCAACAGGGTCTTAAAGCACTTGAAGACGAGCTTGAGTACCTTAAGGTCATCAAGCGTAAAGAAATGGCTGAAAAGATCGCACTTGCACGTTCTTACGGCGACCTTTCCGAGAACAGTGAGTACGATGACGCAAAGAACGAGCAGGCTCAGATGGAGGCTCGTATCGCAGATATCGAAGTAACGCTCAAACATGCAAGAGTTATCGACGAGAGCGATATCTCCAACGAGAATGTTCACATCGGTTCTACAGTCAAGGTTTTCAACGAGATGCTCGAAGAGGAAATGACATATCATATCGTTAGCGCCAGCGAGTCCGATCCCGAAAACGGAAAGATCTCCGATGAGTCGCCCGTAGGCAAAGCGCTCCTCGGCAAAAAAGCAGGCGAGCGTGCATCTGTAGAGCTTCCCAACGGAACACAGATGGCTGTTATCGTAAAAGAGATCAGCCGCTGATCCAATTGAAAATGGAGTTCTGTAATTCCGTTTGCCACGTTCGGCATTGATAAGTGCCGGGCAAAGTTCAGATTTGAGTTTAAGTTTTATTAGAAAAGGTGAGATACAATGAGTGAAAAGATCGAGCAGGGTGCTCAGACGGTCGGCGAAGAGCTGCTTCAGGTACGCCGTGACAAGCTTTCGGCACTTCAGCAGGCAGGCTGCGACCCGTTTGAGATAACGGTTTACGACCGCACCGATAATGCAAAGGATATCATCGAGTCGTTTAAGGACGGCGAGGAGAAAAACGTTTCCGTTGCCGGAAGGATCATGAGCAAGCGTGGCAAGGGTAAAGTTATGTTCCTTGATATCCACGACAGAAGCGGCAAGATCCAGATCTTCGCTAAGTACGACGATCTCGGCGAAGAGGTCTACAACGGCATCAAGAAGTGGGATATCGGCGATATCGTGGGCATAAAGGGCTTTGTTTTCCAGACAAAAATGGGCGAAGTTTCCGTTCATGCGCTTGAAGTAACTCTGCTTTCAAAGTCGCTGCTTCCGCTGCCCGATAAGTTCCACGGTCTTAAAGACACCGATCTGCGCTATCGTCAGCGCTACGTTGATCTCATCATGAATCCCGACGTTAAGGATGTATTCATCAAGAGAAGCAAGATCATCAAGACTATCCGTGAGGAGCTTGACAACAGAGGCTACATCGAAGTTGAAACTCCCGTGCTGAACACTATCCCCGGCGGTGCTGCCGCAAGACCGTTCATTACGCATCACAATACGCTCGACATTGATCTTTATCTCAGGATCGCACCGGAGCTTTATCTTAAAAGACTCATCGTCGGCGGTATGGAAAAGGTCTACGAGATTGGCAGACTTTTCCGCAACGAGGGCATGGACGTAAAGCACAACCCCGAATTTACAACGATCGAGCTTTACGAAGCTTACACAGATTATCACGGCATGATGGACATCACAGAAAAGCTCATCAATAAGTCGTGTATCGCTGTAAACGGCACCGATCAGATCACATACCAGGGCGAGGCTATCGACCTTTCACTGCCTTTCAAGCGTGTTTCCATGATAGACGCTGTCAAGGAGTACACAGGCATCGATTTCGGCGAGTTTATCGGCGATCTTGATAAGGCAAAGGAAGCTGCAAAGCAGCTTGGCCTTGAGGTAAAGGCTACCGATACATGGGGCAATATCCTCAACACTGCATTTGAAGACAAGGTTGAAGAAAATCTTCTCCAGCCGACATTTATATACGATTACCCCGTAGAAGTTTCTCCGCTTACAAAGCGAAAGAAGGGTGTACCCGAGCTTGTTGAGCGCTTTGAGCTTTTCGCAACAAGACGTGAGCTTGCTAACGCCTACTCAGAGCTTAACGACCCGGTCGACCAGAGAGGACGTTTCGAGCATCAGCTCATGCTCAGAGAGAGCGGCGACGACGAAGCACAGATGCTCGACGAGGACTTCCTTACATCTCTCGAATACGGCATGGCGCCCACAGGCGGCATGGGCATGGGTATCGACAGACTTGTAATGCTCCTTACAGACAGCGCATCTATCAGAGATGTCCTTATCTTCCCGACAATGAAGCCGCTCGATACTCCTAAAAAGGACGAGAAAGCGAAAGATCTGCCGGCAGATTTTGAGTGCGCCTGCAACAGCTGCCCCTCTCTGGAGGCATGCAAGACCACGCAGGAAGCAGCACAGGCAACTCCCGGAAATATCGATTTCTCGAACGTTGTTATCGAGCCTCTGTTTGAAGAGCAGGTAGATTTCGAGACATTCAGCAAGTCTGATTTCCGTGCTGTAAAGGTTCTTGCATGCGAAGCTGTTCCGAAGTCAAAGAAGCTTCTCAAGTTCACACTTGACGACGGTTCGGGCAAGGAGAGAACGATTCTCAGCGGTATTCACGCTTACTACGAGCCGGAAGAGCTTGTAGGCAAGACATGCATCGCTATCACAAATCTTCCGCCGAGAGCAATGATGGGCATCGAGTCGTGCGGTATGCTTATCTCCGCCGTTCATAAGGAAGGCGAAGAAGAGAAGCTCCATCTTCTCATGGTTGACCCGCATATCCCTGCCGGCGCTAAAATGTATTGATAATATTAAAGGAAGCACTGATTAAATCGAGTGCCCATATTGCGCAGTCAGATTTGCGGACAGTGTCCGCAGACAGATATGCGTTACACACTTTGATTTATGATGGC